>JAXJTE010000239.1:0-24851 GCA_036309765.1 Caryophanon sp.
CAAAGAGGTCACACCTGTTCCCATACCGAACACAGCAGTTAAGCTCTTTAGCGCCGATGGTAGTTGGGGGTTTCCCCCTGTGAGAGTAGGACGTTGCTTCGCATACATAACCGATTAAGCTTTATGCTTAGTCGGTTTTTTTGTTGTTTTCGAATTATATGATAGAACGGCTATTGTTCCTTAATGGAGTTAATCAATACATATCGTTTTTTGTTTCGATTATTTTCTACGTATATACGTAGAAAATGCTTTGAAATCATGGAATGCTTATATTACGATGAGTAAGTATGTTTATAGACAAAGCATAGTATAAAAAAGCGAGGATGTAACGATGAATCAACAACAAAAACCACTCGTAACAGCACTTGAGCGATTTCAGCAACAACGACCGGTTTCATTTCATGTGCCGGGACATAAAAATGGATTGTTATCGACATTGCCTCAAGCATATCGTACAGCGCTTGCTTACGATGTGACAGAGCTAACGACATTAGACGATTTACATTATGCTGAGGAATGTATTGCGGAGGCACAGCAGTTACTTCAGGAAACATACAAGTCCGATGCGAGCTTTTTTTTAGTAAATGGTTCGACAGTTGGGAATTTAGCGATGATTTATGCGACGTGTACAGCAGGTGATGTTGTACTCGTGCAGCGAAATGCGCATAAGTCGGTGTTTCATGCATTAGAGCTTGTTGGAGTAATGCCAGTATTACTTGCACCGTGCTTTGATCCGTATACGAAAACGGCAGGGCATGTTGAGGTGGAGACGGTGGAGCGAGCGATTGCGCAGTATCCATATGCGAAGGCTCTTATTTTGACGAATCCTACATATTACGGCGTTGTGCATGCGGCGCTACGAGAAATTGTGAACGTCGCACATGAAGCGAGCATACCTGTGTTAGTAGATGAAGCACATGGCGCGCATTTGCAGGCACATGTATCATTTCCAAATTCGGCGCTGCAATGTGGGGCGGATATTGTCGTGCAATCAGCGCATAAAACGTTAAGCGCGATGACGATGGCTTCTTTTTTACACGTTCGTTCCGATATAATACAAAGTTCGCAAGTGGCAAAATATTTGCGAATGCTTCAATCGAGTAGCCCGTCCTACATGTTACTAGCATCTTTAGATGATGCACGTCATGTTGTAGCGAACTATACAGATGATGATTTTGCACATATGATGCAGCTACGTGCGCGTTTTATCAAAGCGTTGCAGCGAACGGTTGACGTCATTACGCCAGCAGATCCGTTAAAGTTATGTGTTCGTGTTGCAGGATATAGCGGCTTTCAGCTAAAAGAAGCGCTTGAAGCACAGCACGTATTCATTGAGCTTGCCGACAATGAGCAAGTATTACTCGTGCTGCCATTATTAACGAAAGATCAGCATTATCCGTATGATGAGGCAGTTGAAAAAATCGAGCGAGCAGTTGCGGCGTTACAGCAACAAACGCCGCAGCATACGGAAGCGCCGATGCTCGATTATACAGATGAAGTGACTGTACTGGAGCCGTATGAAGATGGACCGTTTACGCTAGCGTCATTTAGCGAAGCAATCGGGCGAAAAAGTGCGGAATATATCGTGCCATATCCGCCGGGCATACCGCTTCTTGTAAAAGGTGAACGCATTACAACAAAGCATATTGAAGCAATTGAACGATACGTTGCGCTACAATGTCCGATTCAAGGGGAGCATCGTATTGCGCAGCAGCGATTATATATAATGGAAGAGTGAGAAAAGATGACAGCATTATTTATTACATTTGAAGGCCCAGAAGGTGCAGGGAAAACGACGGTGTTACAGCACATCGCACAGCGAATGCAGCACGACAATGTGTTGTTTACGCGTGAGCCTGGGGGCATTGATATTGCAGAAAAAATTCGTGAAGTGATTTTAAATAAAGAGCATACCGCGATGCATGAACGTACGGAGGCGTTGCTATATGCAGCAGCTCGTGCGCAGCATTTTTTTGAGAAAGTAAAGCCAGCACTAGAGCGTGGTCAGCACGTATTATGTGATCGTTTTATCGATTCGTCGCTTGCGTATCAAGGGTATGCGCGAGGTATCGGTATGGACGCGGTGAAAGGGATTAATGAATTTGCGATCGGTGAGTATATGCCGGACGTGACGATTTTCTTTGATATTCAACCAGAGGACGGTTTAGCGCGCATTGCCGCAGCAGCTGAGCGCGAGACGAACCGCTTAGATGTTGAGGGATTAGCGTTTCATCATAAAGTGTATGAAGGATATCAGCGCGTTGTGAAAGAAAATCCGCAGCGTGTGCGTGTCGTCAATGCGAACCAGCCGCTTGAGCAAGTTGTGGAAGACGTATGGGACATTTTAAGCGAAGTGCTAGACGTAAAGTAATATATCGTCCGTTGTTGAGTATGCTATAATAAACTTAGCTATTGAACGAAAGGGTGAGCGCATATGAAAATGGTAATCGCTGTTGTACAAGATCAAGATAGCAATCGTTTGTCGAATGCATTAACAGAGGCTGATTTTCGTGCGACGAAATTAGCGAGTACAGGTGGATTTTTACGCGCGGGCAACACGACGTTTTTAATTGGTACGAATGATGACAATGTGCCGTCTTTGCTTCAATTAATTCGTGATAATTGCCGAGCACGTGACCAATTAGTTGCGCCAATTTCTCCAATGGGCGGTAATACTGATGCTTACATTCCTTATCCAGTAGAGGTAGAAGTAGGCGGGGCAACCGTATTTGTTTTACCAATTGAACAATTCCATCATTTTTAGCCGACATAATTGATGGAAGCGTTTAGCGAGCATCCGGTGAAATGAGGGATTGAACGATGAAAATTAACCAAAATATGCGTGCTGGGATCGGGTTAAACCAGCCGAATCAAAATAAAAATCAAGTGAACACACGCTTTAGCGATATGGTCGTGAAGCAAGGCGGGAAAATGCAGTCTGAGCAATTGACGCGCTTACTTGGCGACATTTCAGCAGCTGGAGATCGTGTAGCACGTTCACGTAATTTACGTGAGCTGACGCGCTTTAAAATGCTCGTGCGCCGCTTTTTACAGGAGGCGGTTGACCACGGCTTAGATTTGAAGCAGTCGCAAACGTGGAATCGCTTCGGTGAGGGGCGTCGTTTAAAAGTCGTTGAAACAGTCGATCAAAAGCTAGTTGAATTAGCAGAAGATTTATTGAACGAGGAAAAAGAAACGATTGATTTACTCGCAAAAATTGGCGAGATTAAAGGTTTATTAATTAACATATACACATGACCCGTGCTTACGTGCGCGGGGTTTTTTCTAACGAGAGCAGGGGGAGAAGCTTTGACGCATTCATTTGAGCAATTACAACATATCCAACCAGTCGTCATTAAGCAACTTCAAACGATTGTCGCAAAAAATCGTACTGCCCACGCCTATATTTTTGATGGTGAAAAAGGTACACATAAAAAAGATGTGGCCTCGATGTTTACACAGCTACTGCTTTGTGAAGAACCACATGACGAGCAGCCGTGTGGAACGTGTCGTAATTGCGTACGTGTCGCATCGGGAAACCATCCGAATGTCTTATCGATTGAACCAGACGGCGCATTCATTAAAATTGAACAAATGCGTGCGCTGCTAGGTGAATTGAAGAAAAAAGGGATGGAAGGCGGTCGCAAAGTATATATTTTGCAGCATGCTGACCGTTTAAACGTAGGAGCGGCGAACACGTTGCTAAAGTTTTTAGAAGAGCCAGATGGATTAGTGACGGCGATTTTAATTACGGAGCAAATACAATCCATTTTACCGACAATTCGGTCTCGTTGTCAGCATATTAAATTTCAAAAGCTGCCGCGCCACATATTGATGGCACAGCTACAACAAGCGGGTATTACACAGTCGATGGCAGCCACGGTTAGTATGGTGACAAATGAGGTGGAAACAGCTGTTATACTTAGTGAAGATGAGCAGTTTGCACATGCACGAAAAACAGTGTTAAAATTAGTAGAAGCAGTTCAAAAAAATGTACATGAAGCATTGCTCATTGTGCATGAAGATTGGCTACCCTCGTTTAAAGAGAAAAGCGATATGGAACAAGCACTAGACTTATTGCTCTTTGCTTATAGAGATGTTGTGGCATATAAAGCCAATCCCGATGCAGCTTTGACGTATCCGGATGCTGCTGCATTATGGCGTGATTTAGCGTTACATTCAACGTATGCGCGTTTATCGAACCAAATGCAGGCAATCTTACAGGCGCGTAGCTATCTACAGCGCAATATGAACCGGGCACTGATGATGGAGCAGCTCATGCTGAATCTGCAGGAGGGATAATTTTTGTATAATGTTGTAGGGGTCCGCTTCAAAACGGCGGGTAAAATATATTATTTCGATCCAATCGAGTTTGATTTACAAGTTGGACAATATGTCATCGTGGAAACTGCACGAGGCATTGAATATGGGAAAGTTGTTGTACCAATCAAGCAAGTATCAGACGGTGAAGTTATTTTGCCACTCAAGCAAGTCGTACGCCCAGCAGATGAGCGCGATAGCTTGCAAGTAGAGGGCAATTTGAGTGAATCAAAGGAAGCATTTGCGATTGCGACGACGAAAATTATCGAGCATAAGCTAGAAATGAAGCTTGTCGATGTAGAGTACACGTTTGACCGCAATAAAATCATTTTTTACTTCACTGCAGAAGGGCGCGTAGACTTCCGTGATTTAGTAAAAGATTTAGCATCGATTTTCCGCACGCGCATTGAGCTGCGACAAATCGGTGTGCGCGATGAGGCGAAGCTGCTCGGTGGTATCGGCCCATGCGGACGTATGCTTTGCTGTTCGACGTTTTTAGGTGACTTCGAGCCAGTATCGATTAAAATGGCGAAGGATCAAAATTTATCACTCAACCCATCCAAAATTTCAGGGCTTTGTGGGCGTTTAATGTGCTGCTTAAAGTACGAAAACGACGACTACGAGGAAGCGAAATCCGGCATGCCGGATATTGGGGAATTTACAAAAACACCAGATGGTAAAGGAAAAGTTGTCGGTTTGAATGTACTCGAGCGCTTAATTCAAGTACAATTAAAAGAGACAGATCGCGTTGTTGAATACGCATTACAAGAATTACTAGATTGGGAAAAAAATCTTATATAGATAAACAGATTAATGAGGTGGCTTGAGTGAAGGACCGTAATTTTTTAGATACTGTTATGGAGTTCGAACAACAGCTCGAGGTGATGCAGGAGCAGTTTTCTACATTAAAGCAATTCGTTGCACACATGATGGAAGAGCACCAATCACTTCAAACGGAAAACCTTCACCTGCGCAAGCGTTTAGAGGAAGTGTTGAGCACACAGCCTGAAGCGGAGGCGCAATCGGGGGAACAAGTGAGTGCTGTGGACATTGGGGAAGGCTACGATAACTTAGCACGTCTTTATCACGAGGGCTTCCACGTTTGTCATGTACACTTTGGAGGTTCACGAAAAGGTGAGGATTGCCTATTTTGTTTATCATTTTTAAATAAACAAAATGGCTAATACAACAAAACAGAAGGGCTGCGCTTACTGCTGTAAGTGGCGGCTTTTTGTTTTTATGAATTGATTCACAGGAGGTTCACATGGAATTATTACAAGGCGATGAGCGATTAGACTATTTACTTGCGGAAAATTTACGCATCATTCAAAGCCCATCCGTATTTTCATTTTCATTAGACGCGGTGCTGCTTGCGAAATTTGCAGGCATTCCGCTATCAAGCAAAGGTAAAATTGTCGACCTTTGTGCAGGAAACGGCGTCATTCCATTATTTTTATCTGCGCGTTCAAAAGCGCACATTACGGCAGTCGAATTACAGCCGCGCTTAGCCGACATGGCAAGACGTAGTGTGACATACAATGAACTCGGCGCACAAATTACGATTGTTGAAGGGGACGTAAATGATGCGCCCGAAACACTTGGTGTCGAAAAATATGATGCAGTAACGTGCAACCCGCCGTACTTTTTGGCGCATGAGCTGACGGAAAAGCATAGCAATGAGCACCATGCAATTGCAAGACATGAGTTACACTTAACGCTCGAGCAGGCGATTTTTTCAGCGAGCCGTTTATTAAAGCAAGGTGGGAAAGCATCGTTTGTGCATCGACCAGAGCGCATGCTAGACATCGTGACGTACATGCGCAAGCACCGTTTAGAGCCAAAGCGCATGCAGCTTATTTATCCAAAGCATGGCAAAGAGGCGAATACTATTTTAATAGAAGGAATTAAAGATGGTAAAGCAGGATTAAAGGTGCTGCCACCGTTATTTGTGTACAATGACGACAATGAATATACAGATGAAGTGAAAGTGCTGTTATATGGAGACAAATAAGCATGCATTTTACGTGCTTGAATGTGCGGACGGCTCGTTTTATGCTGGCTATACGAACAATGTCGAACGTCGCACGGCAACACATAATGCAGGAAAAGGTGCGAAATATACGAAGGCGCGTCTTCCAGTGACTGTCATTCATATCGAATATTTCGACACGAAGCAAGAAGCACTGCGTCGTGAATATGCATTTAAGCAATTAACGCGCAAGAAAAAAGAACAAATAGTAAGGGGAGCAAATGATGAAGTCACAAAAAAGTAGTACACATGAGGCAGGTAGTTGCTTATATTTAGTCGCAACGCCAATTGGCAATTTAGAGGATATGACGATGCGTGCGCTACGCATTTTAAAGGAAGTCGATATGATAGCGGCAGAGGATACACGCAACACGAAGAAGCTGTGCAACTACTTCGACATTTCGACACCACTGACGAGTTATCATGAGCATAATATTGAAGTCGGTGGTGAGAAGCTTTTAAATTTACTGCGTGACGGTAAGCAAGTCGCATTAGTAAGTGATGCTGGGCTGCCATGTATTTCAGACCCAGGTGCAGACATTGTCGAAAAAGCGATTGCAGAAGGGTTTGCGGTCGTGCCGATTCCAGGGGCAAATGCGGCAGTAACTGCACTTATCGCATCAGGCATTTCACCACAGCCGTTTTACTTTTACGGCTTTTTAGGGCGCAGCAAAAAAGGGCGTAAAGAAACGCTTGAAACGTTGCGTCGTCGTGAAGAAACGATTTTATTTTACGAGGCACCACACCGCTTGAAGGATACGTTAAAAGATATGCATATGGTACTGGGCAATCGTCGCATCGTCCTTGCGCGTGAGCTGACGAAAAAGTTTGAGGAATTTTTACGCGGTACGTTAGAGGAAGCAGTTGAGTGGGCGAACAATAACGAAATTCGCGGCGAGTTTTGTTTAGTGCTAGAAGGTAATAAAGAAGCGGACGAGCTGTTTGACGAAGCGCCGTATTGGCAAGATTTTTCGCTTGAGCAGCACGTTGATTATGTCATGAGCGAGCTTGGGCAAACGTCGAAGGATGCGATTAAGGAAGTCGCAAAGCTACGCGGCATGCAAAAGCGCGACGTTTATAACGCGTATCATCAATAAATGAGCTAGAACCTACATATCCATCGTAACGGTGGTATATGTAGGTTTTTTTTGACTAAAACATAAAAAAACCGATGTGTATGGCATTACACATCGGAAAAATAATTTTATTTGTTTAAGTTTGACTCGATTTCTTTTGCTAAAATTTCTGCACCTTCTGGACTAAGGATCAGTTTACCGCCAACTAAGCGGAAGTTGTTGTCTGATACTTCACCAGTTACTGCACACGTCATGTTAGGCATGTATTTTTTTAAGATAATTTTATCATCATCTACATAAATTTCTAGTGCATCTTTTTCTGCAATTCCTAACGTACGACGTAATTCGATTGGAATAACCACGCGTCCTAGTTCGTCTACCTTACGCACGATTCCTGTTGATTTCATAAAAATATTCCTCCTAATATATATCAGTATATACATTTCGTCAAAGTTCGACATTATCATCTTGTCTATGTGGTATCATACCAACTAATGCCATAAACGTCAATAATTTAGTACTAATCAAGAGACATAAAGTAAAAATTAAGCGACTATGTAGATTGAAATACCCGTTTCGTCGAATAATTAACACAATATGTAAAAAATAGTTATAAAGTTGGAATTTATATGGTTGAATATTGGATTCGACAATTCGACAAAATGACTACTTTGTCGAATCGTTTTGTAAGACGGAAGTAATTAATATTCATATTCGTTCATACACATTCTAAAATTGACATTATGTCAATAAAATATATGTATAAAAATAGGTGATAAATGTACGGTCAAGGATAGCGCACTTGAAACGCTTTTCGTACTTCTATAGAATAGAGGGTATATTGATATTAAAGGAGCGCATACAGGTGAGCGAACAAAACAATACATTTTACATTACGACGCCTATTTATTACCCAAGTGGTAAATTCCACATCGGAACGGCATATACGACAGTCGCATCAGACGCGATGGCACGATACAAGCGTTTACGTGGTTTTGACGTACGTTTCCAAACAGGTATGGATGAGCATGGACAAAAAATTCAGGAAAAAGCAGCGGAGGCAGGCAAGGAGCCAAAGCTATACGTGGATGAAATTGCACAGGCGGCAAAAGAGCTTTGGGCGCTGATGGATATTTCTTATGACGACTTCGTACAAACGACGGAGAAGCGCCATACAGAGACGGTCGAAAAGATTTTCCAAAAGTTTTTAGATAACGGCGATATTTATAAAGGGGAGTATGAAGGGTTATATTGTGTACCTTGTGAGTCGTACTTCACTGAAACGCAATTAGATGAAGGGAAATGTCCAGACTGTGGTCGTGACGTCCAAGTTGTAAAAGAAGAATCATATTTCTTCAACATGAAAAAATATGCGGATCGTTTATTAGCATACTATGAAGCGAATCCATCATTCATCGAGCCAGAATCACGCAAAAATGAAATGGTAAACAACTTCATTAAGCCAGGATTAGAGGACTTATCGGTTTCTCGTACGTCATTTGACTGGGGTATTAAAGTTCCTGGAGATCCTAAGCACGTTATTTACGTATGGGTTGATGCGTTATCAAACTATATTACGACGCTTGGCTACGGTACAGAGAACGATGCGGCATTCAATAAATATTGGCCAGCAGACGTTCACGTTGTCGGAAAAGACATTGTGCGCTTCCATACAATTTATTGGCCGATTTTCTTAATGGCACTGGATTTACCGTTACCGAAGAAAATTTTCGCACACGGCTTCATTATGATGAAGGACGGTAAAATGTCGAAATCGAAAGGCAATGTTGTCTACCCTGAAATGTTAATCGAGCGTTATGGCTTAGATGCGACGCGCTACTTCTTATTGCGCGAGCTACCATTTGGCTCTGACGGCGTGTTCTCACCGGAGTCATTCGTTGAGCGTACGAACTTCGACTTAGCAAACGATTTAGGTAACTTGTTAAATCGTACTGTGTCGATGATTAACAAATATTTCGATGGTGTCATTCCGGCGAAAAATGTCGAAGCGACTGAATTTGATGCGACGTTAATCGACTTTGCGAGCGACGTGCGTATTAAATATGAAGAAAGTATGGAAAAGATGCAATTTAGCGTCGTGCTTTCGGATGTGTGGTCACTTGTGTCACGCACGAATAAGTATATCGACGAAACGCAGCCGTGGGTTTTAGCTAAAGACGAAGCGGACGTGGCAAAGCTTGGTGCTGTAATGAAGAACTTAGCGGAAAGCTTACGTTATATCGCAGTAATGTTACAGCCATTCATGACAGTTGCACCTAAAAAAATCGCGGAGCAACTTGGCTTAGATGAATCGTTACTATCATGGGAATCAATTTCGACGTTCGGAAATGTTATTGCTGACGATGCAAAAGTGGTAGAAAAAGGAACGCCGATTTTCCCTCGTTTAGATAAAGATGAGGAAGTAGCGTACATTCGTGAGCAAATGCAAAGCTCGGTAAAACAACCGGAGCCAGAGGAAGCACCAGCAATTGAAAAAGAAGAAGTTCCTGAAATTTCAATTGATGATTTCATGAAAGTTGATTTACGTGTAGCGACAGTTATCGCTTGTGAGCCAGTGAAAAAAGCAGACAAGCTATTAAAGCTACAAGTAGATTTAGGCTATGAAAAGCGTCAAGTTGTATCAGGCATTGCGAAGTTCTATACACCAGAGGAGCTAATCGGTCAAAAAGTAATCGTCGTGGCGAACTTAAAGCCGACGAAGCTACGTGGTGAGCTATCAGAAGGTATGATTTTAGCTGGTTCACATGGTGACGTACTGAAGCTAGCGACAGTAGATCAAACGCTTGCTAACGGCGCAAAAGTGAAGTAATGATGAAAGCCTGTGGGAGTGAATGCACTTCGACAGGCTTTTTTAAAACGTTATATTGTCATAATAAAAATGCTCACAAGTGAAGAGCAGCTAAAAAGGATGAAAAATATATGTTAATCGACACACACGTACATTTAAACGCAGATCAATATTGGGATAACGATTTACAGGAAGTAATCGACCGTGCATTAGCGGCAAAAGTCGAGCGCATGGTCGTTATCGGCTTTGATGAAGTAACAATTAAACGCGCAATGCAGCTAATTGAGGACTATGATTTTATTTATGCGGTCATTGGTTGGCACCCGGTAGATGCAATCGATTGCACAGACGAATATTTACAATGGATCGAGGAGCTTGCGGCACATCCGAAAGTTGTCGGTATTGGTGAGACAGGTTTAGATTATTATTGGGATAAGTCGCCAAAAGATGTGCAGCAATATTGGTTCCGCAAGCAAATTCAGCTAGCGAAAAAGTTGCAGCTACCAATCATTATTCATAACCGTGATGCGACAGGTGATGTTGTGCGCATTTTGAAGGAAGAGGATGCGAAGGAAGTTGGCGGCATTATGCATTGCTACGGCGGCAGTGTCGAAACAGCACGCGACTGCATTAACATGAATTTTATGATTAGCTTAGGTGGGCCGGTAACATTTAAAAATGCGCGTCAGCCAAAAGAGGTGGCGATGGAAATTCCGCTAGAGCATTTATTAATTGAGACGGATGCGCCGTATTTAACGCCGCACCCGTATCGTGGTAAGCGAAATGAGCCGGCATACGTGGCGCTTGTTGCGGAAGAAATCGCACGCTTAAAAAATATATCCGTTGAAGAAGTTGCAGCGGCTACAACGGCGAATGCACTAAAGTTTTTCAAAATTTCATAACATAAAAAATTGCGCCTCCTACTAATGTTGTAGCTGTTTTTGCACGTTTGCATATAACTTGTAAAAATTCGTTACTGTTGACATGGGGAAAAGTACCCCGTATAATCCAACAAGTATTAAAGGAGGCGTTTTTCATGACAAATTATTCCATGAAGAACCTGTTTTTACGTTCACTGAGGAAGAAGCGAACATTACTTTCAATCGTTTTATTCGCTTCGATTATAGGCTTTGTGCTTGCTGAGGGCACGAAGAAAGTCGTTACGCTACAAGCGGACGGACAAGTTACACAGTTTACAACGAATGCACATACAGTAAAAGAGGCACTCGATGAAATGAACATCGACGTTTCTCCATTTGATGAAGTACAACCCTCACTGGACACCGCAATTACAACAAGAATGGTAATTGATTGGGAACAGGCAAAAGAAATTGAGATTTCAGTTGATCAACAAAAAATGAACATTTGGACAACTGAGAACGTAGTGAAAGATATTTTGGCTGAAGCAAAAATTGACGTAGCAACGAACGACAAAGTGTCGCACAGCTTAGATGCTAACGTTGGAGAAGAAGGTAAAATTGATATTCAAAAAGCGTTTGAAGTGACGATTGTAGATGGTAAAAAGCCTGTACAAGCGTGGGCCACTTCGACTACGGTCGCTAACTTTTTAAATGAACAAGGCGTTCAATTAGGAGAGCTAGATCGCGTCGAGAGTAACTTAGATGATTCTGTTACACCAGGGCAGCAAATCGAAATTGTTCGGGTAGAAAAAGTTACCGATGTAGTGGAAGATAAGATGGAATTTGCAGTTGAGACGAAGGACGATGACTCTTTGTTGAAGGGGCATAAAAAAGTACTTCAGCAAGGGAAAGAAGGACAATTATCACGTACATATGAAGTGGTACTTGAAAATGGCAAGGAAGTATCGCGCACGTTAACGGCTGAGAAAGTGATTGAGCAGCCTGTTAAAGAAGTCGTCGCGTTTGGTACAAAGGTAGCGGTGGCATCCGTTACGCACAGCAGTCAAGCGAGCAGTGAGCCGTCAGAAGGTCGCGAGTTTTATGTGACAGCGACAGCGTACACAGCGACATGTAACGGCTGTATCGGCATTACGAAAACGGGTATTAACTTACTTAAAAACCCACATTTAAAAGTAATTGCAGTCGATCCTAATGTCATTCCGCTTGGCTCAGATGTTTGGGTTGAAGGGTATGGCTATGCGGTCGCTGGTGATACAGGTGGTGCCATTAAAGGAAATATTATCGATTTATTTATGCCAGAAGTGGAAGATGCATACGAATGGGGACGACGCACTGTTCGCATTAAAGTATTAAATTAATTGGAATGGTAGAGACAATGATGACATTGTACTCTGCCATTTTCCATTTTCGACACATCATTGCAATTGGACAGACGATACAGAGCCATGTAAAATAAAGCACAGTATTACGTTAGAAGAAGGAAAGAGGAATTGAAGCTTGCGTATTCAAGAATTTATCGTTGTTGAAGGAAAAGACGATACGATTGCGATTCAACGTGCGGTTAACGCGGACACGATTGAAACGAACGGCTCGGCCATTTCGGAGGACACGCTTTGTCGCATCGAGCATGCACAGCAAATTCGTGGCGTCATTGTGTTTACTGACCCAGATTATCCCGGGCAACGCATTCGCGCTATCATTGAGCAGCGCGTGCCAGGTGTGAAGCATGCGTTTTTAACGAAGGATCAAGCGAAGGCGAAAAACGGCAAAAAGATCGGCATTGAGCATGCGGCGGACGAGGACATTCGCTATGCGCTACAAAACGTCTATACGACAACTGACAACATGCCTGTAGAAGAAATTACACGAGAAGATTTAATGCATGCGAAATTAATCGGTCACCCGAGCGCAAAGGCACGCCGAGAACGTTTAGGCAGCATTTTAAATATTGGCGCGACAAACGGCAAACAATTGCATAAGCGCCTGCAAGCATTCCAAATTACAGTAGAGCAATTTGCGAATGCGATGCACACGATTGATCAGGAGGAAAACAATGTATAAAGATATCGCCACACCAGTGCGAACGAAAGCCATTTTAGATAAGTACGGATTTTCATTTAAAAAGAGCTTAGGGCAAAACTTTTTAATCGATCCAAACGTTTTACGCAACATCGTATCACAAGCCCACTTAACAGAAAACAGCGGTGTAATCGAAGTCGGCCCTGGTATCGGTGCATTAACCGAGCATTTAGCACGCGGCGCAAAGAAGGTCGTATCGTTTGAAATCGATCAACGCTTATTACCAGTGCTAGAGGACACGCTTAGCCCGTATGACAACGTAACGATTGTACATTCAGATATTTTAAAGGCAGACGTAGAAGCGGTTATCGCAGAGCAAATGCCGGACATCGACGACATTATGGTTGTTGCGAACTTACCGTATTATGTAACGACGCCAATTTTAATGAAGCTGTTAAACGACCGCCTACCAATTCGCGGCTTCGTTGTCATGATGCAAAAGGAAGTAGCAGACCGCATTACAGCAAAGCCAGGGACGAAAGCATATGGTTCACTGTCGATTGCGATTCAATATTACTGCACAGCAGAAGTGGCGATGATTGTACCAAAAACAGTATTCATGCCACAGCCAAACGTCGATTCAGCGGTTATTCGTCTTATTAAGCACGAAACACCGCCAGTAGACGTTATCGACGAGGACTTTTTATTCGTCGTAACGCGTGCATCGTTCGTGCAGCGCCGCAAAACGATTTTCAATAATTTGCAAGCAGGGTTACAACATGGCAAGGCGAAGAAGGATGAGATTTTAGCAGCACTTGAAGCGGCTGATATCGATCCAAAACGCCGCGGTGAAACGCTATCGATTCAAGAATTCGGTCGCCTAGCAGACGCACTGCACCCACATTTCGCATAAATGATAAAGGATGTGCTACATGTCAAATCGACGGTAGCGCATCCTTTTTTGTTCATTAGAGGTGAGTAACTACTACGAATTTTAGAAAATGGTCACTTTTCATCCCCCATAAACGCTGAGATTGCAATGCTTTTAGTGCAAAATACGAAAAAAATATGCGATGCGTAGGAAAGTAATTGACATTGTATATACGGAAGATTATAATATTATATTTTGATTGACAAATATAATATTTCGTAATATACTGACATATAGTGAGGTGTATGCGAAAATGCCAAAAACATTAGCTGACATTAAAAAGTCGTTAGATAGTCATTTGGGAGAACGTTTGCAATTAAAAGCAAATGGTGGTCGCAAGAAAACCGTCGAGTGTACGGGCGTACTTTGTGATACGTACCGAGCGATTTTTGTCGTAGAACTCGATCAAGACGATAACACAACGAAACGTGTGTCGTATAGTTATACAGATATTTTAACGGAAGCTGTTGAAATTACGTTTGAACAAGAAGTAATTACAGCTAAGTAATTTGTTTTGATTTATATGTTTACATAACGAGCACTCATGGCAACGCGCCTGGGTGTTTTTTATGTGCATAGAAATGTGGCGCATACATGTTATGAGCAGTCGTTTTTCGTTGTTGTATGGTAGAATAGAACACATGAAAATTAAAGGGTGGGCTCGACAATAGACGAGTTCCTTTTCCATGCGGCAGGAGGAAGAAGAATGCTTTACGTAAAGGCACCAGCAAAAATTAATTTAACATTAGACGTGTTACATAAACGTCCAGACGGTTATCACGAGGTTGAGATGGTGATGACGACGGTTGATTTAGCAGACCGTATTGGCTTAGAGCTGCGCGATGATGAGGAAATTGTCATTTTATCTGCGGATCGTTTCGTGCCAGATGACCATCGCAATTTAGCGTATCAGGCGGCAAAAGTGTTAAAGGATGCGTATAACATTAAGCAAGGCGTGTCGATTTCAATCGATAAAGAAATTCCAATCGCAGCAGGGCTTGCAGGTGGCAGCAGTGATGCAGCGGCGACGTTACGTGGTTTAAATGAATTATGGAATTTAAATTTAAGCATGGATACGTTGGCTGAGCTTGGCGCTAAAGTAGGCTCGGACGTGTCGTTTTGCGTGTACGGCGGAACAGCACTTGCGACAGGACGCGGCGAGAAAATTCAAGAGCTATCGTCACCACCTGCTTGCTGGGTTGTGCTTGCGAAGCCATCGATCGGTGTATCAACGGCAGATGTGTACGGCGGTTTAAAGTTAGATGAAACAGTCGAGCATCCGAATACAGCGGCAATGTTACAAGCAATTGAAGAGGGCAGCTTTACGAAAATGTGTGATTCAATTGGCAACGTGCTAGAATCGGTAACGCTAAACATGCACCCAGAAGTGGCCGTCATTAAAGAACAAATGAAGCGCTTCGGTGCAGACGCGGTGCTAATGAGTGGAAGTGGGCCGACTGTATTTGGACTTGTGGAGCATGAGGCGCGTGCTGCACGCATTTATAATGGCTTAAAAGGCTTTTGTGACGAAGTATATACAATCCGCTTAGTCGGCGAACGCAATGCACTTGTGTAAAACCGTACGTTCATGGTAAATTGTGTATAAAATATTCGTATTTATACTAAGGAGTGGGTTATATGAAATGGAAGCGCAGTGAGCGACTTGTCGATATGACATACTATTTGCTTGAGCATCCACATCAACTAATCCCGTTAACTTACTTTTCAGAGCTTTATCAATCGGCGAAATCCTCGATTAGTGAAGACTTAACAATCGTTAAAGAAACATTTGAAGAAAAAGGAATCGGGTTATTAGTAACTGTTCCTGGCGCAGCTGGTGGTGTGAAATACATCCCACAAATGTCAGACCAGGAAATTCAACGGATCATCATTAATTTAATTGACCAGCTTAGCCAATCCGACCGTCTACTACCAGGTGGCTATTTATTTATGACCGATTTACTCGGCAACCCCGATTTAATGAACCAAGTTGGGAAGGTGTTCGCAAGCGCGTTTGCGAACCAACAAATCGATGTCATTATGACGGTGGCGACGAAGGGCATTTCGATTGCGCATGCGATTGCACGTCACTTGAATGTACCGGTCGTTGTTGTACGTCGTGATAGCAAAGTAACGGAAGGCTCAACGGTGAGCATTAATTACGTATCAGGCTCTTCAAGAAGAATTCAAACAATGGTATTATCAAAACGTAGCATGAAAAGTGGACAGCGAGTGCTCATTACCGACGACTTCATGAAAGTTGGCGGCACGATGAACGGCATGAAAAATTTACTAGAGGAGTTCGATTGTGAGCTTGCAGGCATCGCGGTGCTTGTAGAGGCAGAACATGCGGACGAAACGCTTGTAGATGACTACTATTCACTCGTAAAGCTACATGAAGTAAACGAGAAAGACCGTACTATTGCTTTAAGTGAAGGAAACTTTTTTTCTAAGGAGAGAGATTAAATGATGAAGGTAGTTTCAACAACAAATGCTCCAGCTGCAATTGGACCATATTCGCAAGGTATTATCGTAAACGGCGTATTTTATTCTTCAGGTCAAATTCCACTAACAGCTGCTGGCGACTTATTAGAAGGCGACATTCAAGCACAAACGAACCAAGTGTTTGAAAACTTAAAAGCGGTGCTTGCAGAAGCAGGCTCTTCATTAGACCAAGTTGTAAAAACGACGGTATTCATGAAGGATATGAACGACTTCGTAGCGATGAACGAAGTATATGCACAGCACTTCGGCGAGCATAAGCCAGCGCGTTCAGCGGTAGAAGTAGCACGCTTACCAAAAGACGTAAAAGTAGAAATCGAAGTAATCGCACTAGTTAAATAACATACGAAATGTCTGAGACTTGCTCTCAGACATTTTTTTTTGCATTTTTTAGGGAAAAGGGAGTACGACAAACGGATTAAGGGAAAGGTGGGAATAGCTTTTAGTACATAACGTTCAGAGGAGGAGCGACATGGATTTACAACAACTATTGCAAGAAGATTTGGAGCGTAAAAATCGTTTAATTACAATCATCATCGTCATTGCCGCAACGTTGGGGCTAGTGGTGAACTTATTATTGAAAAGCCATCCAGCTGTTATTGCGACGCTGGTATTGATTGACGTCATCATTGTGGCAATGTTTTTTGCACAGCGCAAATGGACAGGTCTAAGCGCCATATTGCCGTTCATTGGTGTATTTCTTATTTCGTGTATCGCCATTGCGACGCTCGTATTTGATGAGGCAAAGGTCGGCTTAATTGGCATCGCATTTTTAGCGTTAATCGTATCGGTCGTGCATATGCGCATGCCTGTGTTTGTATTCGGCTACGTGCTGACGCTTGGTGTTTTAATTGCGATTGATATGCAAGGACAAGGAACGCTCGTTGCATCGTACTTAAACATATACTCTGTGCATATTTTATCGTCGGTAACATTATTTTCGCTCATTCGTTTCACCCAGCAAATGCAAAAGGAAGCCAATCAGCTTATGCTTGAGACAGTAGAGCGAGCTAAGTATGGCGAGCAGCAAAGAGAGTTGTTACAAGAAGTAGTTGAGACGATGACAGCGAACTTACAAAAGATTATGCAGTTAAACGACGCATCACACGGCGCACAGCAACATATGACGGATGCAGCTAACGACGTGATGACTGGGGCAGATGAGCAGCAGCAACAAATTCTCGGCGTTGTCGAAACGACCGATGCAACGAAGCATAGTGTGGAGGGAATGATGTTTACACTTCAACATGTCGTCGAGCAAGCAACGACCGCAGCTGAGGAAGCAACAGTCGGAGCAACGAGCATGCAGCAAATGAAGGAAGAAATTGAAACGTTCCATCTGTTTTTCACAGAATTGAAATCGACATTTGATGAGCTGACGATGAAAATTACCGAAACGAACGCGCTTGCGAATGCGATTCGTGATATTACGACGCAGACGAATTTATTGTCGCTCAATGCGTCCATCGAAGCGGCACGTGCAGGAGAGTTCGGCAAAGGCTTTGCGGTCGTTGCGGAGGAAATTCGTAAGCTCGCCAACGTCACAGATGAAACACTCGTACGAATCGACGACAATTTAGCAGACGTGAACCGTTACAATGAGGCCGCGCTACAAAAAATTGATAACGGTGTGCAGACGATTACGGTGCAAGTGGATCGTGCTACAGCGACGAATGCGACATTTGAGCAACTATACACGGTCATGCATAGCTTACAAGACGTCGTAAAACGCTTAACGAATGAGGCGGTGCAAATTGATACGAACAGTACATCTGTCGTACAAAAAGCAAATCGCGTAAAAGAGATTTTACACAGTAGCGATACTTTAATGCTTCGTTTTAGCGATGCGATTGGACTACTCGTGCAAAATCAACAAACGAGCAGCGCAGCAGTAGAGGAGACATTTGAGCAAACGAAGCGGCTTGTGTAAACAAATGAACGGTAATCAACACATATGCAATAGTATTATGATAGGAAGCCGCCCGAACTAGTAACTTTCGCATAGGAAAAAGTCCCATTATTTCTCGTAAAGAACTATTTTTTAGGAAAATTCCAAATTATATAAAAATATCTTTTCAAAAGAAGGATTTTTGTCATTGTTTATAGAATAACATCACATTGGAATAAACTACTAAAAATAAGGATGGTGTAAATAATGGAAGTAACAAATATCCGTTTACGCAAAGTTGAAACAGAAGGGCGCATGCGTGCAATCGTATCAATTACGTTGGACGATGCATTTGTCGTACATGATTTGCGCGTAATCGATGGCAATAACGGCTTGTTCGTGGCAATGCCTTCTAAGCGCACGAAAGAAGGCGAGTTCCGCGACGTAGCACACCCGATTAACGTAGAAATGCGCGCAGAAATTCAAGATAAAATTTTAGCAGCATATGCAGAATCTGAAGTAACGGAAGCATCATCGTTAACAGAGGACGTTTTACAAGAAGAGAAAGAAACAGTAGAAGTCTAATCGTTATACACTGGAGAAAAAATCATTCGAAGCAGCAATGTCTCGAATGATTTTTTGTTTTTTTAAAATGTATAACAAAATTATTATTTTTTACAAATTGTCACACATTATTCAGATTGTTGGCAATAAGTCAGACCTCATCATAAAAATAGCAAATGCATGAAAATTCTATAAATTTTTATAACGTGAAATGTTGCGCGTTTACGTCGTCGTTCGCTTGTAAACGTCAAAGATTTCTTAGTTTATTTGTTATGTTACAGTAATTTTCTGTTAGTGATTTTTGTAGAAATGCGTTAAAAACTATTGACAATATGCTTTGGTGTTATGGATAACAACTTGAAATAACAGTGCATTTGCTTTATAGTCATAATAGAAAATCAGCGTATTGGAGGACTCAACAATGGCTAATATTTACGCGGTGATTCTGGCAGCAGGTCAAGGTACACGTATGAAGTCCAAGCTATATAAAGTTCTTCACCCAGTATGTGGTAAACCAATGGTACAGCATGTCGTGGATCACATTGAGACATTAGATGTTGAACGTATTGTAACAATCGTTGGTCATGGCGCAGAACTGGTGAAAGAGCAGCTAGGTAACAAAAGCGAATACGCATTACAAGCTGAACAATTAGGGACAGCACATGCCGTACAGCAAGCTGAAAGCGCTTTAGGTAATGAAGAAGGTACAACGTTAGTTATTTGTGGTGATACACCGTTAATTCGTCCAGAAACGATGAAAGCATTACTTGCACATCATAATGAACTGAACGCAAAGGCGACGATTTTAACAGCAGTTGCAGACAATCCAACTGGTTATGGTCGCATCATTCGTGATGAAAATGGTCAAGTATCACAAATCGTTGAGCAAAAAGATGCGAACGATGAACAAAAGCTCGTAACAGAAATTAATACAGGCACTTATTGCTTCGATAATAAAGCTTTATTTGAAACGTTAAAACTTGTTGGAAATGACAATGCACAAGGCGAGTATTACTTACCAGATGTGATTGAAATTTTACAAAAGCAAGGTGAGGTTGTTGCAGCTTATGTGACGCCTGACTTTAACGAAACGCTAGGTGTGAATGATCGCGTAGCACTTGCTGAAGCGGAAACGTTAATGCAAGCACGCATTCAAGAAACACATATGCGTAATGGCGTGACAATTTTAGCGCCGCATAGCACATCAATTAGTGCTGACGCTACGATCGGTCGCGACACTGTATTAAAACCAGGTGTAGTCATCGAAGGTAAATCAGTAATTGGTGAAGATTGCAAAATTGGTCCAAACAGTCAAATTACAAACAGTACGATTGGTGAACGAACAGAAATTAAACAGTCTGTCGTAACGGATAGTGTTGTCGGTAATGATACAGCAGTTGGTCCATTTGCACATTTACGCCCGCAATCGCAATTAGGGAACGATGTTAAAATCGGAAACTTTGTGGAAGTGAAAAAGAGCGTAATTGAAGACGACTCGAAAGTTTCGCATTTAAGCTATATTGGCGATGCGAAAGTAGGAAAAGACGTCAATATTGGCTGTGGCTCGATTACGGTAAATTACGATGGTGAAAATAAATTTGAAACAGTGATTGAAGATAACGTATTCATTGGCTGTAACTCGAATTTAGTTGCACCTGTAACGGTTGGTCAAGGTGCATTCGTTGCAGCTGGTTCAACAATTACAAAAGATGTGCCGGCAGAGTCTTTAGCAATTGCCCGCGCACGTCAAGAAAACAAGGTAGATTACTACGCAAACAAATTAAAATAATAATTTATAATTAAACAGGAGGCCGTCATGCCGTATCAATATGCTGACTCAAAATTAAAACTTTTCTCATTAAATTCGAATAACCCACTTGCGCAAGAAATTGCTGAAGAAATGGGCGTTGAACTTGGTAAATCTTCAGTAAAAACTTTCTCTGATGGTGAAGTACAAATTAGCATCGAAGAAAGTATTCGTGGTTGTGATGTATTCATCGTGCAATCAACTTCTGCGCCAGTAAATGAGCATTTAATGGAACTTTTAATTATGATTGATGCTTTCAAACGTGCATCTGCACGCACAATCAACGTTGTAATGCCTTATTATGGATATGCTCGTCAAGACCGTAAAGCTCGTGCTCGTGAGCCAATCACAGCAAAATTAGTAGCAAACCTTTTAGAAACTGCTGGTGCAACACGCGTAATCGTTTTAGATTTACACGCACCACAAATTCAAGGTTTCTTCGATATTTTAATCGACCACTTAGTAGCAGTACCGTTAATTGGTGACTACTTCTCAAGCAAAGGCTTCAACTCAGAAGACCTTGTGATCGTATCACCTGACCATGGTGGCGTAACACGTGCTCGTAAATTAGCAGAGCGCTTAAAAGCACCAATCGCAATCATTGACAAGCGTCGTCCAAAGCCAAACGTGGCAGAGGTAATGAATATCGTTGGTAACGTTGATGGGAAAATCTGTATCTTAATCGATGACATTATCGACACAGCAGGTACAATTACAATCGGCGCAAATGCATTAAAAGAAGCTGGAGCAAAAGAAGTATACGCTTCATGCTCACACCCAGTATTATCTGGTCCAGCAATCGAGCGTATTGATAACTCTGTCATTAAAGAATTAGTGGTTACAAACACAATTCAATTAACAGAAGATAAAAAATCGCCGAAAATTGTTCAGCTTTCAGTAGCGAAGTTAATGGCAGATGCGATTGCTCGTGTTTATGAAAACAAATCAGTAAGTATTTTATTTGATTAATTTGTTGTATGGAGCCGTCCGAGATCATTCTCGGGCGGTTTTTTTGCGTTATTCATATTGTGCTTCACGTCGAGGCAGGCTTTCCTTGGGCTCGGCTCAAGCCTCCTCGCCGTTCGTTCCTCACGACTGTGGGGGAGCTGTTCCCGCTGGAGTTCGCCTCTCGTTACGAGCAACTTACTTTATGTTTCATTGTAAAAATCATTGGGTAAAGATATTGTATGGCAAAAAATATTTGTTCTAATACTGAAAGGGGACTATGAACGATGCAAACAGTCATTACAGCAACGAAGCGTGAAACTGGAAGTCACTCAATACTAACCCAATTAAGGAAAGACGGGAAATTGCCAAGCGTTCTTTACGGCTTTAACGTGGAGGAAACAACACCGATTTACTTCGAGTATAAAGAGATGGCGCGTGAAGTACAGCGCAAT
The DNA here is from genome assembly GCA_036309765.1 of Caryophanon sp. Taxonomy (GTDB): domain Bacteria; phylum Bacillota; class Bacilli; order Bacillales_A; family Planococcaceae; genus Caryophanon. Next base: position 22,227 of record JAXJTE010000239.1, read on the forward strand.
GGAGTGAATCACATTTTTAAAATTCAGCTTGGCGACAAAACGTACAGTGCCATCATCGGCGAAATTCAGCGCGATGCCTTGAAAGGTCAAGTGAAGCACTTTGATTTGCTTTCGATTAACATGAAAGAGGAGTTAGAGGTGGATGTGCCTGTGTCGATTGTTGGCGATTCAATTGGTGTAAGGGAAGGTGGCGTCATTACGCAGCCGAACACCGATTTAAAAATTCGCGTGAAGCCGTCTGATATTCCAGATTCAATTGAAATTGATGTATCGAGCTTGGGCGTGGGTGATACGTTATCGCTTGCGGACGTGCGCGAACAAATTCCATTTGATACTTTAAACGAAGATGATTATACGTTAGCGACCGTTACACCGCCGACACCACCAGCTGAGGATGCCGATTTAGAAGCAGCTGGCATGACGGCAGATGATGTGGAGGCAACGGGTGAAAAGCTAGATCCGAACAAGCCAGGTCGCACCGATTAACGATAAATAAATAAACAATAAAGGTGGGCGAAAAGCAATTTTCGTCCATCTTTTTTGTATAGACAATGTAAAAAATGTTCAAACAAACTTTAACCAAATCGTCGAGTATTTATGTTAAAATAAGCTACGATTAGAAAATAACAGAGGCGTGAAATAAACGATGAAATTAATTATTGGCTTAGGGAATCCTGGCAAACAATATGAATATACTCGCCATAATATTGGCTTTGAAGTAATTGATGCGTTAGCGAAAGAGTGGAACGCACCGCTGACGAACGCGAAGTTTAACGGCATGTACGCAACTGTGCATCGTCCAGAAGGTAAAGTTGTTTTACTGAAACCGTTAACGTACATGAACTTATCAGGCGAATGTGTGCGTCCATTAATGGATTATTTTGATATTGATGTAGAAGATATTATTGTCATTTATGATGATTTAGATTTAGAAACGGGCAAGCTGCGTCTTCGTCAAAAAGGCAGTGCTGGTGGGCATAATGGCATTAAGTCATTAATTCAGCACTTAGGTACACAACAATTTAATCGCATTCGTGTAGGGGTAGACCGTCCACCTGCTGGCATGAAAGTAGCTGATTACGTATTGGCGAAGTTTGCGAAGGACGATGCGCCAATCGTAGCAGACGCAGTTGCAAAAAGCGTAGCGGCGGTAGAGAAATCATTAATGAAGCCATTTATCGACGTGATGAATGAGTTTAACTAATAACGAAGCGATGTGAGGAGGCTGTTCTTTAACGACACCTCCTTTTTCTGTATAAAGCGGCACTACTGAAGGGAGGCTTTTCATTTTACATGGAAGCATTAACGCAACTTTTATATGACAATCAACATATTCGTTCATGGATTACGACGCTAGAAAAACAAGGATTACAGCATCTTGTAACAGGGGTAACGGCGGGAGCAAGACCTGCATTGATTCATACGGCCTTTGAGAAATTAAATAAGCCTGTCTATATTTTGACGTCAAATTTACTGCAAGCACAGCGCTTAGTGGAGGATTTTAGTGCGCTCGCGGGCAGCGACAATGTGTACTACTACCCAGCGGATGAATTTATCGCAGCAGATATGACGATGGCGAGCCCAGAGCTACGTGCCCAGCGTATTTTAACGCTTGATGCATTAGCACACCGCAAAGTCGGCATTTACGTCATTCCAGTGGCAGGTATGCGCAAGCCGATGACACCGCTTGAGGAGTGGCAAAAGCATGTGCTACAAACGAGTGTCGGGGCAGACGTTGATATGGATGCATGGCTGGAAGCACTCGTTGTGATGGGCTATACACGTACGGAAATGGTGACGTCACCAGGGGAGTTTGCGCTGCGTGGTGGTATTTTTGATGTGTACCCACCGTATGAGGAAAATCCGCTGCGTATTGAATTTTTCGATACAGAAATTGATTCGATTCGTACGTTTTCAGCCGAAACACAGCGCTCGATTGAAAAGGTAGAGCAAGTGCGCATTTTACCGGCGGCGGAATTTATTTTCACGCAGTCACAAAAGATGGCGATTGCCCACCGATTATCAGATGCGCTAGAGCGTAGTGTCAAAAAGGTGAAAAAGGCTGAAACGAAAGAGGAGCTGCGCATTCACGTACAGCACGACATCGAGCAGCTTCAGCAAAACATCATTCCAACGTATGTGAATAAATACGGCACGCTGTTATATGAGCAGGAAACGTATTTAGGCGATTATTTCTCACAGCACGGCATCGTATTTGTCGATGAGCTAGGGCGTGTGCAGGAAGTAATGGATGCGTGGGAGCGTGAGGAACAGGAATGGTTCATGTCGTTAATTGAGGACGGCAAGCTCGTACATGATGTGAAAGTAAGTGTGTCATTTAAAGAAGTAGTGGCGATGCTAAAGCAAACGATTGTGCATTTAGCATTATTTGCGCGTTCATTTGACGGTGTTACATTCCAACAGACCGAAAACTTTACATGTAAGCCGATGCAACAGTTCCAAGGGCAAATTCCATTATTTAAGCAAGAGGTGGAGCGTTGGCGTGCGGAGAAGTTTACGGTGCTCTTTTTAGCAGATGGTCAGGAGCGCGTGACGAAAATGGTCGAGCTGCTTGCAGATTATGACGTTGTGCTAACGGAAGGTGCGTTAAACGGAGCGGGGCTA
>JAXJTE010000240.1:0-68674 GCA_036309765.1 Caryophanon sp.
GGTAGAGCATCCGGCTGTTAACCGGCAGGTCGCAGGTTCGAGTCCTGCTTTCGGAGCCAAAGATGGGGACATACTCAAGAGGCTGAAGAGGCGCCCCTGCTAAGGGTGTAGGTCGGGTACCCGGCGCGAGGGTTCAAATCCCTCTGTCTCCGCCAGAGGCCCGTTGGTCAAGTGGTTAAGACACCGCCCTTTCACGGCGGTAACACGGGTTCGAATCCCGTACGGGTCATAAGAGAAAAAACGTGTAGCGAAAATCGCTACACGTTTTTTCATGCCTATTTTTTTACATAATGTCGATCAAATAGCATGATGCAAAGTTACACCTTTAGCTTTTTCGATAGCGTTGCATACATTAGAGGATGCTTTAATTATATTAGAAATTTGAAGGTCATAATATTATTTCGGATTAGAGGAAAGTCTATTCAAGTAATTGCGTTAGTTAGTTTAAACATATGTTGAAAGGGAGAAAGGTATAACAAGAGGTGATGAGATGATGGAGGTAACACGAACTGATATTGCATCGGCAGAACTCATTTTCTACTATCCGATTACATATAGCATCGCGAAACGAGATGAGCTTATTAGGGCGACAAAGAAGCATGGATTTTCGTTTTTTCAAGTGGAGGAGCGACCGAATAAAAATGATTATGCAGGACATAATATTTCACATGAAGGACTGAAGCAATTTTTCTACCCATTCATTGAGGACAAGTTATTTCCAAAGCATTGGCGTGATCGCGGGTTTTCACGGTTTTCGAAAGTTTGGAATGAAGAAGCGGTGATGCAAATACGTGGGCGAACGATTCCATTTTTGATTAGTAGTACCGATTTAGTCATTTGTCCGTTTGGCATTGCGTTTATCGTAATGAAGACCGCAATTCGTGCACAGATGGAAGCGAGCGATATGCTTGATTTTGCGCATTTTTTTCGTGTGCTCGTGCCGCATATGGAAAGTGAGCGTGGGGCGACAATTGTACAAAATGGTGCGTATTATGATCAAACGGACCGATTGATTCACGAAAGATATTTTCCTTTTTTGCGTGCGTTTTTTGTGGATTATGAGAAGCTTGGCGATGCGTACTCGCACATGCCCTATTTTGAGGATGAGCGGATGTTTGTAAGCGGTTTTATTCGGATGGTGGAAGGGACGGTCATTGACGATGTGTTGCTGTATCGCATTGGGCAGTTAGACGGGACGAATGCGCACAATGAGCCGTTTATATCGACGAGCAACGAAGCTTATATTAAAGAATATGTGAGCGAGCATGTGTTAACACGTTGGGCTCCACAGACATATCGCGTAACGTCGAATCGGGCGCATATGGAAGTGACGAATCAGTCAGAGCGTGATGCGTACGCGCGTGTATGTGAATTTTATAGTGTTGATTATTATACGGTCGTTTTGCATTATTTTTATAAAATGATGTTGTTGAAGTTGACGTTTGAGCATAGTGAAATTCGCTGGGGCAAGGAAAAGTTTGTCGTTGATGAATTGATTGAGCGCATAACAAAATTTTCGTCACGCTATTATTTTGATGAAGTCATTGTGCGTTCGGAAGGTCAAGAAGTGTCGGCATTGCTGCGGAAGCACTTTCGCATTACGGAGCAGTATAAGGAAATTAAAGCGACGTTAGAGGAGCTGTATAGGCTACAGGAAGATCAAGAGGATGAGCGGCAAAGTACGTTTTTATTCATTTTGACGGTTTATACAGTTGTGTCAGGTATTTATGGTATGAACCTCGTTATTGAAGATTGGAAAGGTTCAGTCGATTGGGGCAAGCTTGCAGGTTATACGGTGTTTGAGTGGATTGCATGGGTGCTTGGTATTTCGGGTATTGTCTTGTCGTTTACAATCGTCGGGCGCACAGCATATCGTGCGCTGCAAACGTTTAGGCGCAAATACCGTAGAAAAAAATACGAATAACTGCTTGACCTTTACGTAACGTTAACTTATATGATGATGGTGGAGGTGGACGGATGTTATTAATTACGACACTAGCAAAGCAGTCTGGTGTGTCAGCTCGTACACTTCGGCATTATGATGACATCGGTTTATTGAAGCCAGCTGCGTACAGTGCATCGGGCTATCGTATGTATGATGAACAGCAAGTGCTACTGCTTCAGCAAATTTTGTTGTATAAACAAATGGGCTTATCGCTTGAAGATATTAAGCAATTGCTACATGACTCAAGCTTTACAATCGAGCAGGCCCTGCAACAGCATTTAGTTCGGTTACAGGAGCAACAACATATGCTAGAGGTAAAAGTGCAAACCGTACAGCGCACATTACATTACGTAAAAGGAGAGATTACGATGAAAACAAATGAGAAGTTTGAAGGCTTGAAGCAACAGCAAATCATGCAAAACGAAGCGCTTTACGGAGATGAGGTGCGCACAGCATATGGTGAGGAATCGGTGATGGCGGCGTACGGGCAGTTTCAGCAAATGACGCCAGCGCAGTACGAAGGAGCGAAAAATTTAGAGGCGCAAATCTTTACGCTGCTGCGTGATTTGCTCATTGAGGAACATGACGATACGCTCCTTGAAGTGGCTGAGTTGCATAAGCGTTGGTTAAGTATGTATTGGCCGAAATATACGAAGGTTGCACACCGGGGCTTAAGTGAATTGTACGTGACAGACGAGCGCTTTACGAGTTATTATGATGCGCATGCTGGAGCTGGTGCGACAAAGCTACTGCATAAAGCAATTCAATTATATACGGTGGAATGAATGGAAGCTGTGGGAACAATCCCGCAGCTTTTTTTTATGCAATTTCGAAAAAACAGAATATTTTCAGAATATGCGTTGACATGACGGTGCTTATTACTTATACTAAACTTACTGAAATAGTATGAATTAAAAGCTGACTAGAACAACTAGAGGCTCTCGAACATTTTGACGAGAGTCCTTCTATTCAAATTAAAACATACTTAATTAATAAGAATAGTTGGCGTCTGTTTGAGAGCCATTAGAAGGAGGGGAAGCACTATGCTAACGTTTGAGACATGGCAAGAGCCAGCGCGTGACTTTGAGGTGGATGACACGTACAAAGGTGCACTTAATACGCTGGAATGGGCATACGACACTTATGGAGATGAGGTTGTGTATGCGTGTAGCTTTGGGATCGAAGGCATTGTGCTAATAGACTTAATTGCGAAAGTAAAGCCTGACGCAAAAATTGTCTTTTTAGATACAAATAAACATTTTGATGAAACGTATGAAGTCATTGAAAAAGTGCAAAAGCGTTACCCGCAGCTGCGTATCGAGCTAAAGCAACCGAAGCTCACACTTGAGGAGCAGGCGGAGCAGTACGGCGATAAGCTTTGGGAAACAGAGCCGAACCAATGCTGTAAAGTGCGCAAAATCGAGCCGCTTGATGAATCGTTAAGCGAGGCGATTGCGTGGATTTCGGGGCTGCGACGTGAGCAAGGTCCGACGCGTGCGAATACGAATTTTATCAATTTAGATAAACGCTTTGAATCAGTTAAAATTTGTCCGCTTATTCATTGGACGTGGAAAGATGTATGGCGCTACGTCAGCCGCAATGAATTAGATTATAACGTCTTGCATGATCGCGGCTATCCGTCAATCGGGTGCGCACCATGCACAAACCCAGCATTTACAGAGGAAGACTTACGCGCAGGTCGCTGGTCTGGTCAAGGCAAAACAGAGTGTGGCCTACACGGTTAAATTTGAGGAGGAAATAAGAAATGAGCTTACAACCACATGGTGGCGTTTTAGTACAACGCTTTAACGAAAACAAGGATTTTTCAGCAATTACAAAAACAATCGAAATCGATAACATCTCATTAAGTGACTTAGAGTTAATTGGAATCGGTGCATACAGCCCGTTAGAAGGTTTCTTAAACGAAGCAGACTATAAAACAGTTGTACAAGATATGCGCTTAGCAAACGGTACAGTGTGGAGTATTCCAATTACGTTACCAGTAGACGAAGCAACAGCAGCGACACTTGTTGCAGGTGAAGAAGTAGCGCTTGCATACGAAGGCGTTGTGTATGGTACGCTTGAAGTAGGCGACATTTACACACCAGACAAAGATGCAGAAGCGGTAAACGTATACGGCACAGACGATAAAGCACACCCAGGTGTAGCAAAAATGTTTGAGCGTCCAAATACATACGTAGGCGGAAAAATTACGTTAACGAAAAAAGCGGACAAGCCGTTCCCAGCATACACGTTCGAGCCAGCTGAAACACGCGCTCGCTTTGCAGAAAAAGGATGGAAAACAATCGTAGGCTTCCAAACGCGTAACCCGGTTCACCGCGCACACGAATACATTCAAAAAGTAGCGCTTGAAATTGTAGATGGTTTATTTTTAAATCCATTAGTAGGTGAAACGAAATCAGATGACATTTCAGCGGAGATTCGCATGGAAAGTTATGAAGTATTACTGGAGAAGTATTACCCACAAGACCGCGTACAACTTGGCGTATTTTTAGCGGCAATGCGTTATGCAGGTCCACGCGAGGCGATCTTCCATGCATTAGTACGTAAAAACTACGGCTGCACGCACTTCATAGTAGGACGCGACCATGCAGGTGTAGGTGACTACTACGGCACGTACGAAGCACAAGAGTTATTCGAGCGCTTCACACAAGAGGAAATCGGCATTTTCCCACTGAAGTTTGAGCATAGCTTCTACTGCACAGAATGCGAAGGCATGGCAACGACAAAAACATGTGCGCACGGTGCGGAATCACGCGTTATTTTATCAGGTACAAAAGTGCGCGAAATGTTACGTGCAGGTGAAATTCCACCGTCAACATTTAGCCGTAAAGAAGTAGTAGAAGTATTAATTCGTGGCTTACGCGAAGAAGCAACGGTGTAGGAGGCAATTATGAGCACAAACATTACATGGCATGACGCTTCAATTACAACAGCAGAGCGTCGCGAGCAAAATAAACAGCATAGCTTAGTCTTATGGTTCACAGGTTTATCGGGTGCAGGGAAATCAACAGTGGCAAACGCATTTGCACGCAAGCTGTTTGACCTTGGCAATCAAGTAACGGTTCTTGACGGTGACAACGTGCGTCACGGCTTAAATAAAGATTTAGGCTTTGATGAGGATAGCCGTAAAGAGAACATTCGTCGCGTCGGCGAAGTGTCAAAATTATTCGTAGAAGCAGGTCAAATCGTCGTGACGGCGTTTATTTCACCGTACCAAGCAGACCGCGATACAGTCCGCGCGTTATTAGCAGAAGATGAGTTTTTTGAAGTGTTCGTTGATTGCTCATTAGAAGAGTGCGAGCGCCGCGATCCAAAAGGCTTATACGAAAAAGCACGCGCAGGTCAAATTCCGAACTTCACAGGCATTTCAGCGCCGTACGAAGCACCGGTAAAACCAGAAGTGACGTTAAACACAGAAAAGTTCTCTGTAGAAGAATGCGCGGAGCAATTAATCGCGATTTTACAAGAGAAGAAATACATTTAATTGCATCTGTTAGCAATGACTGAGCGTTCTATGCGGCTCGCGTTCAGCCATCATTGCTACAGAGGCTGTTTACATGTAAGCTAATGGAGTGAGTAGATGACTCCAACAGCATATCTTTTCATCGATAGCACAAAGCGCCATTCGAAGCGGCATTGTTTCGAGTGGCGCTTTTTTTCGTTGTATAAGCCGTATAAAAACGGTATCATTTTAATCACGTTTAGAAACATCCACACAGTGTTTCCGACAGAAGTTGTGTTAAAATAGAATGCGAACGATTGGACGAACATGATGTGTTTTGCATCATTTTATTGGAGGTTATTTTTTATGCAAGCTAAGTGGTTACAGGCCACTACAGAAAATGCGAAGGCGACACCGGTTTTATATATGGAAACGATTGAAGTCCCGCATCTTTCTGCATTATCGTTTTTTGCGGCAGGGAAAGAGCAGTTCGCACAACAACGATTTTATTGGCAAAATCGAGAGAAAACATTTACGCTTGTTGGTCTTGGTCATGCATATACAATGACATTTGAAGGCGAGCAAGGACGCTTCGATCATGTGGAACAACAATGGCAGCAACTAACAGCGACGATGCATAAAGAAGGAATCACGCACGTGCAGCCGATGCTGTTTGGTGGTTTTACGTTTGACCCGTCAAATACAATACAAAGTGAGTGGGCGTCATTTCCAGATGCTTTTTTTGCGCTCGCAACATACCAAATTATCGAACAGCACGACCGCTGCTTCGTGTCGATTCATGTCGTATCACCTACGCCGGTAACAGAAACGATGTGGCAGCAACTTCGCGATGAGCGAGATGCGTTAATTGCGAGCGTCGCAGGTGATGTCACGTACGAAAAACCTGTGGCGACAAGCTATTTTGAGCCGCATAAAATTGATTATTTCGCATCGATTGACCGTGTCACAGCACTCATTCAACAAAAAGAAGCACAAAAGGTTGTCATCGCGCGACCGCTTGCGTTAACATTTGCAAAACATATTGAAGCAGAGCAAGTGTTAGCACAAATTGTCGAGGAGCAGCCGAGCAGCTATTTATTCGGGCTAGAGCATGAGGAGTTATTTTTCTTTGGGGCATCACCAGAGCGTTTAGTGAAGGTCGATGCGCATAAAGCGTATTCATCATGCGTGGCAGGCTCGATTAAACGTGGTGCGACAGTAGAGCAGGACGAACAGCTCGGCGCATCACTGCTTGCGGATACGAAAAATTTAGAGGAGCATCAATACGTTGTCGACATGATTGCAAAAACATTCCAGCAAACTTGTCATAACGTCACGTTCCCGAATAAACCACAGCTATTAAAGATTCGTGACATTCAGCATTTATTTACACCAGTTGAAGGTGATTTAAAGGACGATGCGACGATTTTAAGCTTAGTGAAATATTTACATCCAACACCTGCGCTCGGTGGGGTTCCGCGTGAGGCGGCGATGGCCATTATTCGTGAAAACGAGCCGATGAATCGCGGCTTATATGCAGCACCGATTGGCTGGATGGACGCAGAAGGAAACGGCGAATTTGCAGTGGCGATTCGTTCTGCTGCGATTGTCGGACAAGATGCGTTTTTATATGCGGGTGGTGGCATTGTTGGGGATTCAACGGCGCAATCAGAGTATGAGGAAACGTTAGTAAAATTTAGACCGATGCTACGTGCATTAGGAGGGAATATACATGAGTGAGCGTGAATTATTAACGTCGTATGTGTATCGCTTAACGAGCGCGTTATATGCAGGTGGAGTGCGTCATGTTGTCGTCAGCCCTGGCTCGCGTTCAACACCGCTTGCATATGCGTTCGCATCGACGAAGGAGCTAACGCTGCATCGCCAAGTAGACGAGCGTGCAGCGGCGTTTTATGCGCTCGGCTTAGCGAAAGCAACGAATAAGCCAGTCGTATTACTATGCACATCTGGTACAGCAGCGGCGAACTATTTCCCAGCGATTATCGAGGCGAAATATGCGCGTGTGCCATTAATTATTTTAACGGCGGATCGTCCGCATGAGCTGCGTGAAGTCGGCGCACCACAGGCGATTAACCAAGTGCAGCTGTACGGCGAGCACGTGAAATGGTCCGTTGATTTTCCGATTCCAGATGCAGCATCGCAAACATTGCCGTTTATTACACGTCATACGGCGCGTGCGCTTCTCATTGCGACGAGCGCACCATTTGGTCCCGTGCATATCAATGTACCGTTCCGTGAGCCGTTAACGATTGATTTTCGCGAGCAGCTTGATGAGGTGCACGTTTCACTTCATCGAGGAGAGCTTGTGCCATCAGCGGATACGCAGCTGGCACTCGCCACGATTTTAAATGATACGGAGCGCGGCATACTCATTGTCGGTGAGCTGCCGCTTCAAACGGATTTATCGCATGTATGGGCGTTCATTCGTGCGCTGAAGTGGCCAGTGCTAGTCGAGAGCTTATCGAACTTGCGCGGTAACATTCCACTTGATTGTCGTGATTACATCATGGCGACGTATGATGCGACGTTAAAAAGTGAAGCGTTTACAAGCGTCGTTGCACCACAGACCGTTATACGCATCGGAGCACAGTCGGTTTCGAAATTCGTACAGCAATTTATTACGAATGCAAATCCTATGCATTACATCGTTGTTGATGAGGACGCGATGTTCCGTGATGCAACGGCGATGGCTTCGATGATTATACACGCACAGCTCGGCGCATGGCTAACAGAATTGCCGCTTGAACCGAACATTGAAGAAGCGTACGTGCATGAATGGCGTGACGTTAATGAGCTAGCGATGGAATACATCGAAAACTATATGAACGGTGCAGAAGATGAAGGGGCTGCGATGTGTCATTTACTTGCAGGCATTCCAGAAGCAACGGACGTATTTGTTAGCAGTAGTATGCCGATTCGTGATATTGACACGTTTTTCTTGCCGACGACACGCGACGTGCGCATTTTTGCGAATCGCGGCGCAAACGGCATTGATGGCGTCATATCAACAGCGCTCGGTTTTAGTCAAGGCAATGAACGTAATACCGTACTCGTCATTGGCGACTTAGCGTTTTTACACGATACGAGCGGGTTACTCGCAACGCGTTATCAGCAGTGCGACATCGATATCGTTGTCATGAACAATGACGGCGGGGGCATTTTCTCGTATTTACCACAGGCGAGCGTGCCGCAGCATTACGAGCAATTATTTGGTACACCGACTGGGCTGACGATGGAGCAAGTGGCGAACATGTATGAATTTGAATACGTGCCGATTCACGACGTTTCACAGCTATATGACGTCATGCAACAAAAACGTCAGCACATTCGTCTAATAGAAGTATTTACAAATCGCGAGGACAATACGTTTGCACACCGAGCGCTTTGGCAGCGAATTATACAGGGGGTCAAAATATGGCAAAGTTAAAGAGTAATGGTTATGATGTTGCAGTCCGTCAATGGCACGAACACCAATCACGTATCGTCGTTTGTTTGCACGGTTTTACAAGCTCTAGTGCAACGTGGGAACATGTAGCACAGCAACTGCCTGACTACCGCATTATTGCGATTGATTTGATTGGACACGGTGAAACATCTGCCCCAGTGGACGCATTTAACTATCGTATGGAAGCTCAAGTGGCGCTCTTACATGATGTACTGAAGCAATTAAATGTACAGCAATTTACGCTGCTTGGTTATTCAATGGGTGGGCGCGTCGCACTTAGCTATGCGCTCGCTTACCCGCAACAAGTTGAGGCACTACTGCTTGAAAGTGCATCACCAGGCTTAGCGCATGAGTACGAACGCACAGCACGTAAACAAGCAGACGACGCGTTAGCCGCACGCATTGAGCAGTACGGTATCGAGGCATTTGTTAATGAGTGGGAGCGCGTGCCGCTGTTTCATACACAGTTGACATTATCAGCTGATGCACAGCAAGCAATTCGTAACGAGCGTTTAAGTCAGCGTGAAGTCGGCTTAGCGAACAGCTTACGCGGCATCGGTACAGGCGTGCAGCCATCGAACTGGCATCGCTTAGACGAGCTAACAATGCCGGTCATTTTATTAACGGGTGAGCTCGATGACAAGTTTGGTTTGCTAGCAGAAAAGATGCAGGCATTTTTAACAGAAAGTGCGCATATCGTCGTGCCAAACGTCGGTCATGCAATTCATGTGGAAAATCTCACACAATTTGCTACAATAGTAAAGGAAGCGCTTCAGCTGACAGAAACAAAAAACTTGATTATTTAGGAGGAACAATTCATGACTCGTGAATGGACTACACTTCATACATATGAAGATATTAAGTACGAGTACTACAACGGCATCGCGAAAATTACGATCAACCGTCCAGAAGTACGCAACGCATTCCGCCCGAAAACGACAGCGGAATTAATCGACGCATTTACACGTGCACGCGACAACGAAAAAATTGGCGTTATTATTTTAACAGGTGAAGGTGAGCACGCATTCTGTTCTGGCGGCGACCAAAAAGTACGCGGTCACGGCGGTTACGTAGGCGACGACCAAATTCCTCGTTTAAACGTATTAGATTTACAAACGTTAATTCGTAAAATTCCAAAGCCAGTTGTCGCAATGGTTGCAGGCTATGCAATCGGTGGCGGTCACGTATTACACGTAGTATGTGACTTAACAATTGCAGCGGAAAACGCGAAATTCGGTCAAACAGGACCAAAAGTTGGCTCATTCGACGCAGGTTACGGCTCAGGCTACTTAGCTCGCATTGTTGGTCATAAGAAAGCGCGTGAAATTTGGTACTTATGCCGTCAATACGGTGCACAAGAAGCACTTGAGATGGGCTTAGTCAACACAGTTGTTCCTTACGCTCAGTTAGAAGACGAAACAGTACAATGGTGTGAAGAAATGCTTCAAATGTCACCAACTGCTCTACGTTTCTTAAAAGCTGCAATGAACGCAGATACAGACGGCTTAGCTGGTATTCAGCAATTAGCTGGTGACGCAACACTTCTTTACTACACAACTGATGAAGCAAAAGAAGGTCGCGACGCATTCAAAGAGAAACGCCAACCTGACTTCGGTCAATTCCCACGTTTCCCTTGATTTATACGACGTAGCAATGAAAGCTGTCCGAGAAGCGATTTTCGGGCGGCTTTTTTTATGTTTTAAATAGGGAATTACAAGCATGTTGATTAACGATTCAATTGGCAGACGTATTTTGCGGCTCGCGTTGCTCCTGTAGTTACTCGTCGCAAAAAGAGTTTTCGCTTTTCCTGCTGGAGTCCGCCTCTCGTTCAAAGCAACATGCCAAATACCGTATACTATTTAACATATTTGATCACGTATGTTGATTAGCCCCTTTTATATAGCGGCATCGCTGTTTTCAGTCTCTAATTGGAATGGCGAGCGCTATTTAGTTGGCTGTGAGCGCCGCGGCGAGACTTCTTGGGGAAAAGCTCGTGACTCAAGACCCCGCAATCGTGAGGTACGAACAGTGAGGAGGCTTGAGCCGAGCCCCAGAAAAGCGAAGCCGCGTGAAGCAAACAGCTGCATCATTGGCTAATCAACACGTTTGATATTCAGTATATATAGTAAAAAACCTTTTACAAGGAGGAAGCACCATGGAACAAATACCAAACTGGCTCATGCAGCGCGCACACTTAACACCACAGCGCGAGGCATTACGCTTTGAAGGGCATAGCTGGACGTTTCAGCAGCTACACGACGATGCGCTACAGCGCGCACGCAAACTGACGCATTGTGGTGTGCAACAACATACGCGCGTTGCCATTCTCGGCTACTCGACCGCACAGCTTGTGAAAATCATTTACGCAAGCATGCATTTACAGCTCGAACTGGTCATGTTAAACAACCGTTTAAGTGAAGAGGAGCTACAATATCAGCTAGAGGATAGTGAGGCGACAGTTGTCCTTATTGATGAGCGATTCGCATCAAGCGTTACGCATAGCTCAGTGCTGACGTTTTCTGAAGTGGAGCAAGCAGACGAAGCGGACGTTCACATTTCACCGATGTGGCATCACGATGCGACGATGACGATTATGTATACATCTGGTACGACAGGCTACCCAAAAGGAGTACGTCAAACGGTGCGCAATCATGAAGCATCGGCATTAGCATCAGCGCTCAATTTAGGGATGCGTCACGACGATGCGTGGCTTTGTGCGACACCAATTTTCCACATTAGCGGATTTTCAACGTTAACGAAGTCGCTCATGTACGGCATGACCGTTGATTTGTATGAAAAATTTGATGTGGTCGCCGCAGCAAAAAGCATTGCGAATGGTCGCGTCACGATGATTTCGGTCGTTGCATTAACGCTCGGACGTTTGCTTGATGTCATGGAAGATGAGCAGATTGTTGCACATTCACGCTTCGTCGCATGTTTAGCAGGTGGTGGCCCGATTCCGCATGCGTATTTAAAACGCGCACAAGCACTGCACATGCCGGTATTACAAACGTACGGCATGACCGAAACCGCTTCGCAAACGACGACGTTACAAGCAGATGAGGCGTTCGTCAAGCTCGGTTCAGCAGGGAAGCCGCTATTTTTTAACGCCATTCGTATTGACGGCGCGACGAAGCCGGGCGAAGAAGGCGAAATTTGCATTCAAGGACCGCATGTAACACCAGGCTATATTGGACGCTTTGCTGAGCGACAAACGACGACAGACGGCTGGCTATATTCTGGCGACATCGGTTATATCGATGAGGATGGCTATTTGTTCGTTGTTGACCGCCGCGCTGATTTAATTATTTCCGGTGGGGAGAATATTTACCCAGCGCAAATTGAATCGGTGTTACATAGCCACCCAGCCGTGCGAGAAGCAGGTGTGTGCGGTTTAGCAGACGTTTTATGGGGGCAAGTGCCAATCGCATTCGTCGTCGTCAAACAACACGTGACAGTCGAGGAACTACATGAACATTGCAAACAAAAGCTCGCGAAATACAAAGTACCGACTGCGATTTACATTGTGGACGCATTGCCACGTAACGGTGCGAATAAACTGCTACGACGCGAACTATCGACGTTATTAAAATAAAGAGAGGGAGCGATGCATGTAGCAAAGCTCCCTTTTTATTATTGTAATGCTGTTTTTAACGTTTCAATGTTTTCACGCATAAGCGATAAATAGTCCGCATCGCTTGCTACGTCCTCTTTCGTTAACACGCTTAAGTTGTGAAGCGTTAACGACTCTGCGCCGATTTCATTTTTAATGACTTCAGCTAAGTTTGACGATACGTTTTGCTCAAATAAAATGTATTTCACGTTTTGTTCTTTTGCCGCGTCCACAATCGTCGCTAGTTCTTTTTGAGACGGCTCTGATTGTGAGTTTAAGCCGGCAATTGGTACTTGCGTAAAGCCATACGCACCTGCAATGTAGCCAAATGCTGCGTGTGACACGAAGAACGTTTTGTTTGGCACTTCTTCGCTTAACGCGTTAAATTCTGCATCTAACTGCTGTAAGTCGGCAATGAGCGCGTCGTAGTTGGCTGCAAACGTCGCTTCTTGCTCAGGAACAGCTTCAATTAATTTATCTTTTACTGTTGCCGCAAGTGTTTGGGCAATCGTTGGTGAAAGCCATACGTGCGGATCGTGTGCGCCGTGGTCATGCTCGTCTTCATGTGCTTCTTCACCTTCATGGTCGTGCGCATCTTCCTCATGTGCATGCTCGTCATGTGAATGTCCCTCGCTCACATGTAGCTGTTCTTCTGTAATATTCGTTGACGTCGGTACAAGTGCTACGTTTTCGTTCGCAAGTGTTTTCTCGGCGTTTTCAACGAATCCTTCAAGCCCTAAGCCGATGTAGAAAAATAAATCTGCATCTGCAAGCTTCATCATATCTTGTTGTGTCGGCTCGAATGAATGCTCGTTTGCGCCTGCTGGGTAAATCGATTGTACGTTGACGAAGTCGCCACCGATGCGCTCAGCGAAGTAGCTCAGTGGATAAACCGTCGTATACACCGTTAACGTTTCCTCAACCGCTTCTTCCTCTTTTTCGGCTTGCTCTGCTGCGTTATCGTTCGTCGTCTGTTCCTCTTTGTCGCCACATGCCGCAAGTAACATCGCCGCTAATGCCGTCGTTGCTAAAAATCGTTTTTTCATGTATGTCACCTCATATAATTTCAAATAGTAATCGTTACGTTTTAATTGACGTTCATAACTATACAATAACGAAAAAAAAAAAGCAAGCCTTCGAAAGTTATTTTTTCGAAGGCCAACGATCTGGTACGGGATCGAACCCGCCTTTATGGAATGGATGGCATTTTAAAATGCGCATTGCGGTTAGTAAAAAACCTTTTATAAATCCGTGCTTTTGAAATGCTTCAAGTCCGTAATGCGAACATGTTGGATGGAAGCGGCAAGACGGCGGCAGCATCGGCGAAATCATCTTTTGATAAAAGCGAATGAGCAAAATAGATAGCTTCTTCATCGGTCATTCGATTCCTTTTGTGCTTGCTGCTCTTGCTGTCGTTTCACGTCTTTTTGGAAGGCGATAAAGGCAACCGCACCACCAACGACGAAAAGTAAGAAGACGATGATAAAAATCACCGGTAAGGATAATGCCATAACGTTCACCTCAAGTGGATAGAATTAGCTTTATTATAGCGCACTTCACGAAAAAAGACGTTGCCATTGTGTTTTTCACTACGCACGATTTACAATAGAAACGAGGTGAAGACATGTTTACATTTGAAGATTTACATGGCTGTAAAGTGGAGCTAAGTTTTACGCCAGACACGTTTGCCGTCGCAAGCAAGCACGTATTAATTTTAGTGCAGCACGAAGGAAAGTGGCTGACGACGATTCATCGCAATCGCGGCACAGAATTTCCAGGTGGCAAAGTGGAGGAGGGCGAAACGTTAGCAGAAGCGGCCATTCGTGAAGTGTACGAGGAAACGGGTGTGCATATTACCGACGTCGCATGGTTTGCGGAATACGCAGTGCATGCGGAGCCGCTGTTTAGCAAGACGGTATTTACAGCACGCTTTTTATCGCAGGAGTCATTGCCAGAGGAATACGAAACAATCGGCACAGCATGGCTAGCAGAGGACGACATTTTCCGCGCAGAGCCGCTTAGCTTTTACATGCAAGATGACGGCATGAAAATGTTGCTACAAGAGGTGAAGCAGCATGATCGAAAGTGGTAGCATCCTTTCAGCGCGTCCGTATCCGTCACCAAGTAAAGCAGTAAAGTTAACCGAAATTACGTATCAGTCAGGTGCGTACCGCGTAAAAGGTTTGCTCGCACGGCCGACAGCACATGGCGACTATGACGGGCTCATTTATTTACGCGGTGGATTGCAGCATGTCGGCATGGTACGTGCAGCACGCATCGCTCAGTTTGCACAGCAAGGCTTCATCGTCTTTGCGCCGTATTACCGTGGCAACCGTGGTGGACAAGGGCGCGATGAATTTGCAGGGGACGACCGATACGATGCACTGTATGCAGTCGATGTGCTAAAGCAGTATTACAAAGGCAATCGCATTCATGTATACGGCTTTTCACGCGGTGGAATGATGGCACAATGGCTCGGCATTATGTGCGAAGAAGTGACGTCGGTCGTTACATGGGCAGGTGTAAGCGATGTGACGTACATGTATTATGAGCGTCTGGATATGCGTCGTACGCTCAAGCGCATTATTGGCGGCACACCAGAGAAGTACCAAGAGCGCTATGACGCACGCACACCGTTATTACAGCTGCACCGATTACAAGCACCGCTACTCATCATTCATGGGGAGCGCGATGCACATGTTGATGTGGAGCATGCATATTTTTTACAAAGCTGTGCGCAAACGCTCGACAAAGATGTAACGCTTTGGCTATTGGAACACGAAACGCATCATTTCAAACCAGCAGTGAATCGTGACACGGTGCGTGCATTATGTCATTGGATGAAGGCACAATAAAAAAGGGCAGCGAAAATTTTATTTTTCGCCGCCCTTTTTTTATTGTTCTTTTGCAAATTCAACTAAATCTTGAGACATCGTATTAATTTCATCCACTGAAGCGTTCATTTGCTCTGTTAGCGAAGCCTGCATTTGCGCAAGGTCACTAATTTTCGACATTTGGCTTAAAATCGTGTCAATCGAACGTTTCATTTGCATTAACGTTTGCTCGATATTGTCCGTTGCTTCTGCGGAGTTGACTGCGAGTTTACGCACTTCATCTGCTACGACGCCGAACCCTTTGCCTTGTTCACCTGCTCGCGCTGCTTCAATCGCTGCGTTTAAGCCGAGTAAATTCGTTTGATCCGCAATGCCTTTAATGAAGTTCGAAATTACTTGCGTTTCATCGGCGAAGTTTTTTGCATCATTTGCAGCACCCGTCGTTTCTTCCTGCGTCGAAGCAAGCTCCTGCGCCTGTTTTGTAATCGAGCTAATACCAACGACCATTTCAGCAATTGAAGCAGATAGCTCCTCCATGCGAGATGTCGTTTGCTCAGCCATTAATTCTTTGCTACGCTCAACCATAATGTCACGAATTGTACCAGCTACACGTAACGGTGCGCCTTTTGCATCGCGACGTGTCGTGCCGCTTGCATGGAACCAGCGATATTCACCTGATTTCAGTTGTAGACGGTAATCAACACTAAACGGCGTGCGACCAGAGAAGTCCAGTAAATGGTCGCTAAACGCTCGCAATGCCGCTTCTTTATCTTCTGGGTGTAAACGATCGCTCCAAGAACTCATGACATTTGGGAAATCATGTTCATCGTTGAAACCGAGTGTTTCGCGGAACTGAGGGCTCCACCAAAATGCATTTTTCGGATTGACTGGGTCACCTTGTTCGACAATCATATCCCACGGTGCTTCAATTAATGCTTCGTTAATTAAATCGTAACGTGTCACGAAGCTACGTAAATTTTCTTCCATTATGTGTTGCTCGTGAATATTTGTAATCGTTGCAATCATACGATACGGCGTGCCATCTTCGTAGCGCTTTGCTGTACCGAATGTATGCACCCAACGATATTCACCGTCTTTAAAGAGCATTAAATGATTCACATCAAATTTTGTGCGACCCGATTTATCGTTCAAATGGGCAATAATGCTTTCCATTATTTCAGAACCGTGTGAAGGATGAACGCGCTTTGTCAGTTCATTGACATTGTCTGGTAACTCTTGTTCATTAAATCCAAGCATACGTTTTAATGCAGGATCAATGTAAAAATTATCTTTCGCATCATCGAACGTAGCGTTTGGCATTTCGACTTCCCAGAAACCGACGTTATTAATTGTTGTTAAGTTATGAAGTTTTTGACGGAGCTTGCATTCATACGTTTCGCGAAGCGCATTCACTTTATTTAAATTCTTGATGATTTGTTGTAATTGTGCATCTTCTGTTTTGAATGTGTATGTGTAATCAAATGTTCCTTGTTCAGCAAGTTGAAGCTGACGTTCACTTTCTTGTAATAAAGCAGTTAGTGAAATTGCATGTTCTTTTTTAAAAAACAAATGAATACCTCCATGGCGATATAACATTAATTGTTATCGCATAATAATGATGAGCTGATAAATGATAGTGTAGATATTATAAAGGAAGCGATTATATGAAGCAATCTTAAATAGGTATTTTTATGTAAAAAAGATGAAAATATAAAGAAAAACGAATTATTTCGGAGCAAAATAACATACGATTATCTTGAATTTTTTATCTGTCGTTATATAAGAATAATAAGCGAATAACATAAAAAAACGCACTCGAAACAATATTGTCTCGAATGCGTTTTGTAAAGAGTACGTAATTATTTTGCTTTTGGTGCACCTTTAGAAATGATTTCTTCAGATACGTTTGCAAACTTTTTGAAGTTCTCGTTGAAAAGATTTGCTAATTGGTTTGCTTGTTCTTCGTAAGCAGCTTTGTCAGCCCATACGTCGCGTGGGTTTAACACTTCTGATGGTACACCTTCAACGAATTGAGGAACGTGTAAGCCGAATACTTCGTCTTGTACTGTTTCTACGTCGTTTAATTTACCTTCGATTGCAGCTGTTACCATTGCACGAGTGTAAGAAAGCTTCATACGTGAACCAACACCGTAGCCTCCACCAGACCAGCCAGTGTTTACTAAGAATACTTGAGCGCCGTGGTTGTCGATTTTCTTACCTAACATGTCAGCGTAAACTGTTGCTGGAAGTGGTAAGAATGGAGAACCGAAGCATGTAGAGAATACTGGTTCTGGCTCAGTTACACCACGTTCAGTACCTGCTAATTTCGATGTGAAGCCGCTTAAGAAGTGGTACATCGCTTGCTCTTTTGTTAATTTAGAGATTGGAGGTAATACGCCAAATGCATCTGCCGTTAAGAAGATGATTGTATTTGGGTGACCTGCCACTGATGGTAATACGATATTGTCAATGTAGTCGATTGGGTACGCTACACGAGTGTTTTCTGTTAATGAACCGTCGTCGTAGTTCGGAACGCGTGTTTCTTCGTCGATTACTACGTTTTCTAATACAGCACCGAATTTGATTGCATTGTAGATTTCTGGCTCGTTTTCAGCAGAAAGGTTGATTGTTTTTGCGTAGCAACCGCCTTCCATGTTGAATACACCATTGTCTGACCAGCCGTGCTCATCATCACCGATTAATTTACGTGCAGGATCAGCTGATAAAGTTGTTTTACCAGTACCTGATAAACCGAAGAATAATGTTACATCGCCTTCTTCACCAACGTTTGCAGAACAGTGCATTGGGAAGATATCTTGTTGTGGTAAAATGTGGTTCATAATACCGAAAATTGATTTTTTCATTTCGCCGCCGTACTCAGTACCACCGATTAAGATGATTTTCTTTTCCATAGACGTAATGATGAATGCTTCTGAGTTTGTGCCATCAACAGCAGGGTCTGCTTTGAATGATGGTGCAGATACGATTGTGAAGTCTGCAGCGTGAGAAGCTAATTCTTCGTCAGTTGGGCGGATAAATAATTGATGTGCAAATAAGCTGTGCCAAGCGAATTCGTTTACTACTTCGATTGCTAAGCGAGAATCTTTGTCTGCGCCAGCATAGCCTTTAAATACGAATAATTCGTCTTTTTGCTTTAAGTAGTTGACAACTTTCACATATAACTTATCGAATACTTCTGCAGAAATTGGTTGGTTTACTTTACCCCAATCAATTTGACCTTTAGAGCTTTCTTCTTCTACGATAAATTTATCTTTTGGTGAGCGGCCAGTATATTTACCAGTTTCAGCACGTAATGCACCATCAACTGTTAACGTTGCTTCACCGCGAGCTGTTGCACGTTCAACTAATTGAGGCACTGAAAGTTGTGTGCGGATATTTTGACCGTTTAAAAGTTCATTCAGTTCGTTCTTAATTTCTACTGAGTTCATTCGATTCTACCATCCTTTTATATGCTCCCAACTTTGAAAGTCGGTTTGTTATTGAAATATTAAAATTAGTATAGCACATTGATGTAATTAGTCTATACTAATATGGGATTTATTTTAGCCTTTTTTTTAACAAACTCGAAAATGTTAGAAAATTGACAAAATTTATCACGATAGTTGACAGTACATGCTTTTTTTCGTACTATAAAACATTGAACGGATACTCTTATCCCGAGCTGGTGGAGGGTCAGGCCCTATGAAACCCGGCAACCTGCAATATACGTTATGTATAGCGTGTTGGTGCCAACCTGATGCAAGGAAATTCCTTGAACGATAAGAGTGAAAGGTAAACGAGAATTGAAATCCTTTCCTCATGTAATGTGAGCGAAAGGATTTTTTATTTTAGTTGCGATTGTTAACATATTCTAACATCGCAGCGTATAAAGGGAAAGAATGTTTTTCATTTTTTTCTATTATATATCTTTCGAATTCCTCGTGTTAAAAGCGGCAGTGGCTTGGCGTCCAATCTAAACGATGAGCGGACTAAACATGGGTAACGAGTACCGTATCAAAATTCGGGCGGGCAATTCCGTCAAGATATATAGGAGGATTCATTCCATGACACAACGTCGATTATTTACTTCAGAAAGCGTAACAGAGGGGCACCCAGATAAAATTTGTGATCAAATTTCAGATGCGATTTTAGATGCCATTTTAGCCGCAGATCCAAATGCACGTGTAGCTTGTGAAACAACAGTAACAACTGGCTTAGTATTAGTGGCAGGGGAAATTACAACGTCTACGTATGTAGATATGAAAGGAATCATTCGTGACACGGTGGCGGAAATTGGCTACACGCGCGGCAAATATGGTTTCGATGCAGAAAACTTAGCAGTACTTGTTGCAGTAGGTGAGCAATCTCCTGATATCGCACAAGGTGTTAACCAAGCGCTAGAAGCACGTGAAGGTTCAATGACAGATGAAGAATTAGAAGCAATTGGTGCAGGCGACCAAGGTTTAATGTTTGGTTATGCATGTAACGAAACACCAGAGCTTATGCCAATGCCAATTTCGTTAGCACATAAATTAGCACGTCGTTTAGCGGAAGTACGTAAAAACGGCACGCTTGATTATTTACGTCCAGATGGTAAAACACAAGTAACAGTTGAATACGACGAAAACAACACACCAGTGCGCGTAGACACAGTGGTTATTTCAACACAGCACGACGAGGAAGCGACGTTAGAGCAAATTCAAGCAGACATGAAAAAGCATGTGATCGCAGAAGTTGTACCAGCAGAGCTACTTGATGAAAACACAAAATACTTCATCAACCCAACAGGACGCTTCGTAATCGGTGGTCCTAAAGGTGATGCGGGCTTAACAGGTCGTAAAATTATCGTGGATACGTACGGTGGTTACGCACGACACGGTGGCGGCGCATTCTCTGGTAAGGACGCAACGAAGGTTGACCGTTCAGCAGCATATGCAGCGCGTTACGTGGCGAAAAACATCGTAGCAGCAGGCTTAGCAGATCGCGCAGAAGTACAGCTTGCATACGCAATCGGTGTTGCACGCCCAGTATCAATCGCGGTTGATACGTTCGGTACAGGGAAAGTGGATTCAGAAAAAATGGTTGAGTGGATTCGCGAAGAGTTTGACTTACGCCCAGCAGGAATCATCAAAATGTTAGACTTACGCCGCCCAATTTACAAGCAAACAGCAGCGTACGGTCACTTCGGTCGCACAGACTTAAATGTGCCGTGGGAAGCGACGGACAAAGCGGACATTTTAAAAGCAAAAGCAGGGTTGTAATATCAAGGTCTGTTGATTAGCCCTTTATATATAGTGAAATTAATTGTTTTCAGCACCAAACTAAAAACAAATGCTGTATGTTAACGGCAGAGAGCGTGTGGTGAGACTCCTTGGGGAATAGCATGAGCTTGAGACTACAGGCTCAAGCCATGCCCCAGGAAAGCGAGCCACACTACGATCCTGCCGATTTTGCTGCTAATCAACACGCTTGTTATAATATAGAACAAAACGGCAGAAGGAGCGAATCCCTCTGCCGTTTTGTTATTTTACTTCTGTTGTTTGGAGTGACTTGTAGTATTGCCCTTTTTCTACGTATTCACGAATGATGCGGTCCATGTCTTTGCGATCTTCCTCAGTAATTTCACGAATGACCTTCACTGGTGAACCCATTGCCAACATGTTTGGTGGGATTTTTTTGCCTGGTGGTACTAAGCTACCTGCGCCGATAAATGCACCTTCACCAATTTCAGCACCGTCTAAAATAATTGAGCCCATGCCGATTAATGCACGTTTTTTAATTGTACAGCTATGTAATGTTACTTGATGACCGACAGTTACTTCATCTTCAATAATAAGTGGGTATGCTGGGCTTTGGTGTAAGCAGCTTAAATCTTGAATGCTTACGCGCTCGCCGATAATCGTTTTGTTTACGTCGCCACGAATGACTGTGTTAAACCAAATTGTTGATTCAGCGCCGATTGCTACGTCGCCTGTAATCGTTACGTAGTCTGCGATAAATGCAGACGGATCAATTTGTGGAGTTTTATCTTTGTATGGGTAAATCATCGCCAACACTTCCTTTTTCGATTAGTATATGTATGTACGTACATCGTAACAAACTATACATTGAAAGGAAACAAAAGAATAAATTTTTCGAACAGTGTATAATAGAAGCAATGGAGGGTTGATTATGTGGAAATGGGAAGCACAAGGAACACCAAAAGCGGTAATTGCCATTATACATAGCGCATACGAATATCATTATTGGTATATGTGGCTAATCGACCGACTACGTGCACAAGGATATGAAGTAGTGATGGGGGACTTACCAGGGCATGGTGATGCAATGCGTCGTGAGCTTGTTCATTATGCGAAGTTTACGCAATATAAAGTGTTTGTACAGCAAACGCTTCAAGTCGCAGCGAAAGAGCAGCTGCCGGTATTTGTCATCGGGCAAGGACTTGGTGCAACGCTTGTTATGGACGCATTACATAAAACGCAAGTAGAAGTCGCTGGCGCTGTGTTAATGTCACCGTGGCTACAATTAGAAACAACACCAAGTAAATTATCCGGTGCGCTTGCAAGCATGTCTAAAATTGCAGGTAATATGAGGTTGAAGCATGGCATTACACTAAAAGATGTGACGACAGAGCCACATCGATATGAGGACTTTGAAGATCCTTCTATTTATAGCACAACAATTACCGTTAGCTGGTATCATGAGTTACAGTCGTTAATGCGAGATATGTACACTGTGCCGGCTGAGGAAATGCCCGACCAGCCGATGTTAGTGATGACGGGTGGATTAGACCGCATTACGAACACGGATGCGACGAGACGTTGGTTGGCAAGGCAAACGCTGACGGAATCTCAGTTTAAGCGATGGGCAAATAGCTCGCACAATTTGCATATGGCATTGGAGCGTGAGGAAATTTTACGTTACACGACGGATTTCCTTGCGAATGCACTACGCTCGCTCGGCTATATTGTAGAATAATTTGTACTATAACAGAAGTGCCTTTTATAGTGACACACATATGTAAGCATAGAAGGAAAGACAACTTGTTAAGCGTTTACGCGACAAGTTGTTTTTTTATTCTGTATTAATAGAGGCATTGCAATGTTGTAGCTTTTGTAATATATTGAATTTTAAGACTACTTAATTTAGAAGAGGAGACGGTCAGAAAGAAGTTAACAAAGGGGGCAACAAGATGGAAGCATTTATTAGTTGGTTGAACGGTATTTTATGGGGACCGTGGATGATTTACGGGATTTTAGTTGTTGGATTATTCTTCTCGATTTTAACGAAGTTCGTACAAATTCGCCTCGTAAAAGATATGATCAAGCTGATGTTCAACGGGGAAAAATCAGAAGCGGGCGTATCGTCATTTCAGGCATTATCGATTGCATTGTCTGGTCGTGTCGGAACGGGTAACATCGTCGGTACCGCTTCAGCGATCGCATTTGGTGGTCCAGGTGCAGTGTTTTGGATGTGGGCAACAGCGTTTATTGGCGCCTCGACAGCGTACGTAGAGTCAACGCTTGCTCAAATTTATAAAGAGAAAAAAGACGGGCAATACCGAGGTGGTCCAGCGTTTTATATCGAAAAAGGAATCGGTGTTCGCTGGTTCGGTATTGTGTTTGCAGTTTGTGCGATTGTCGCGATGGCGTTTTTAATGCCGGGCGTACAGTCAAATGCGATTTCAGGTGCGGTAACGAATGCGTTTAACATTCCAGCGTGGGTAACAGGTACAGTACTTGTCGTGTTACTTGGCTTTATCATTATCGGTGGGGTTAAGCGTATCGCAAACTTCGCACAGCTTGTTGTACCATTTATGGCGTTAGCGTACATTTTAATGGCAGTAGTTGTTATTATTATGAACATTTCAGAAGTTCCGGCGGTGTTTGCGCTCATTTTCCGCAGTGCATTTAACGTGGATGCGACGTTTGGTGGGATGCTCGGTGCAGCGATTGCATGGGGCGTAAAGCGTGCTATTTACTCAAATGAAGCAGGGCAAGGTACAGGACCTCACCCAGCAGCAGCAGCGGAAGTATCGCATCCTGCAAAGCAAGGGCTTGTACAAGCAGCTTCAATTTATATCGATACGTTATTAGTATGTTCTGCAACAGCACTGATGATTTTATTCATGGGTACGTATAACACGAATGTCATGGATGCAGAAGGGGAACAAATCGTACAGCACTTACCAGGTGTTGACCATAACGGCTTCACACAAGCAGCAGTGAACGCGGCATTCCCAGCGTTTGATGGCTTTGGCTCAGGGTTCGTGGCGATTGCATTATTCTTCTTCGCGTTCACAACACTTGTGGCGTACTACTACATTGCGGAAACGAACGTCACATATATATTAGGCGGGCGCTCCTCAGGCATTGCGCTGTTTGTATTAAAAGTTGTGCTGCTCGGCTCCGCGTTTTATGGCACGGTGCGCACGAGCGACTTAGCGTGGGCGTTTGGTGACATTGGGCTTGGCTTAATGGTGTGGGTAAACGTCATTGCGTGTTTAATTTTGACGAAGCCAGCGATTGCCGCACTGCGCGACTACGAGGCACAGAAGAAGGCGGGCAAAGACCCAGTGTTCGACCCGCATAAGCTAGGTATTAAAAACGCAGATTTCTGGGATGAATATCGTAAAGACCATCCAGAGCGTTACGAAGATTAAATGAAGAAAGGGTGTGTAACAGTCTTGAACTGACTGTTGCACACCCTTTTTTGTTGGAAAATTCTTGTTATTGCGCAGGCAAGTCCTTCACCTTTTGCAGTGCGATAACAAACGGTGGGTCGTTTTGCTGATTTAAAAATTGATATTTTAGCACATGCACATGCTTTTGTGGCAGGCGCGATACGTAATCAATGACAGCGTCGCGCTCCTCCTTGCCTCCAACATGCCCGTGATAAATAACGAGTACAATCACGCCGTCAATCGTTAAAAGTCTAAGTAGCTCCTCGATCGCGGTAATCGTCGTGTTTGGCTTCGTAACGATGTCGTGGTCGCTACCTGGTAAATAGCCTAAGTTAAACACCGCAGCGCTCACTGGCTTCGTGACGTATTTCGCAACGTTTTCGTGTCCGTCATTTAGTACGAGTGCGCGGTGTTCAAGCCCCTCATCAAGAAGGCGAAGAAGTGTCGCATCGACTGCTTCCTTTTGCACATCAAACGCATACACTTGTCCGCTATCGCCAACGAGCTTCGCTAAAAAGAGCGTGTCGTGCCCGTTGCCAGCTGTGGCGTCGACAACGGTTGCACCTTCATGCGTAGCTTCAGCAAGTAAGTCTTGTGCGTATTGCAATACACGTTTAAGCTTCATCGTGTGCTACCTCGTTATAACGTTTTCCTTGCCAGCTGCCACGACGCTCAAGCTCTGCATCAATGCCGTTTAGCACTTCCCATTTGTTGACGCTCCACATCGGACCAATCATTAAATCAATCGGACCGTCGCCTGTAATGCGGTGGATGATCATATCAGGTGGTAAAATTTCAAGCTGGTCTGCTACGAGCTGTACGTATTCGCCTTGCTCCATAAATTCAAGCATACCTTTTTCGTATTGCTTAACCATTGGCGTGCCTTTTAATAAGTGTAGCAGATGGATTTTAATACCTTGTACGTCGAGCTTTGCCACTTGACGTGTTGTCTCCATCATCATGTCGTAGTCTTCTAGCGGCAAGCCGTTAATGATGTGTGTTACGACGCGAATACCGTGCTTACGTAGTTTATTGACACCTTCAACGTACATATCGTAGTCGTGGGCGCGGTTAATTAAGTTCGCTGTTTTTTCGTGTACCGTTTGTAAGCCAAGCTCGACCCACAGATACGTTCGTTCATTTAGTTCGGCTAAATATTCAACAACGTCGTCTGGCAAGCAGTCTGGGCGCGTCGCAATCGATAAGCCCATAACGCCTTCGCAAGCAAGAGCCGCTTCGAATTTTTCCTTTAATACGGGAAGCGGTGCGTGCGTGTTCGTGTACGCTTGGAAGTACGCCATCGTTAAGCCGTTTTTCCATTTATGCTCCATCTTTGCTTTAATTTGTTCGAACTGTACTGGAATTGGATCGACTTTATTGCCGGCGAAGTCACCAGAGCCAGCTGCTGAACAAAACGTACAACCACCAAATGCGACTGTGCCGTCACGGTTTGGGCAATCGAAGCCCGCATCAAGTGCGACTTTGTATACTTTTTTGCCAAATTCATTTCGTAAATAACGGTTCCATGTATAATAACGCTTTCCATCTGATGGGAAAGGGAAGTTTGTTTCTGTCATTATTCCTCACTCCTTAACGCTTTATTGTACCATGTGAGGCGGTGGCGTCCATAATTTTGGTACGCAAAAAAACAAACGCTTGTGATTTTTTGTAGATTCGATTAAAATTAATGCCAATACACAACGACTGTGAAGAGGAATAGTAACGATTGGCGTTTTTTCAGAGAGTTAGCGATTGGTGGGAGCTAATAAAACAATGACGTGAACTCGCCTTGGAGTCTGCAAGTAGTGGAATAAAACACGAATTGCCGTTTTCTCTGCGTTAAAGAGCTTAAGTTGAGTGGTTACACTAAATTGGGTGGTACCGCGGGAGAATCGCATTATGCTCTCGTCCCTTTCCTGCTAAGACAGGCGAGGGACGGGATTTTTTTATTTCACGAATTTTCAGTTATTTTATAAAGTGTGTTGCTTCAGTCTGTGTTTTTGCACGTTTGCGATCTCGATTAAAACGCAGAATGATTGCACGCACAAATTAATTGCTCGTAACGAGAGGCGGAAAGCCTGCCTCGACGTGGAGAGCATCATTTCATCTATTACGAGGAGGTTTTTTCATGAGCTTTAACCATAAAGACATCGAAAAAAAATGGCAAAACTATTGGCAAGATAACAAATCATTCAAAACATTAAACGACGATTCAAAGGAAAAGTTTTACGCACTTGACATGTTCCCGTACCCATCAGGATCAGGCTTACACGTAGGTCACCCAGAAGGCTACACAGCAACGGACATTTTATCTCGCTACAAGCGTATGCAAGGCTTTGATGTATTACATCCAATGGGCTGGGATGCGTTCGGTTTACCAGCAGAGCAATACGCACTTGATACAGGAAATGACCCTGCAGAATTTACAGAAAAAAATATCGCGACGTTTAAGCGTCAAATTAACGAGCTTGGTTTCTCTTACGACTGGGAGCGCGAAATTAACACGACAGACCCGAAATACTACAAATGGACGCAGTGGATTTTCACGAAATTAGTGGAAATGGATTTAGCGTACGTGGACGAAATCGCTGTGAACTGGTGTGAAGCGTTAGGTACAGTATTAGCAAACGAAGAAGTAATCGATGGTTTATCAGAACGTGGTAGCCACCCAGTCGTGCGCAAGCCGATGCGTCAATGGGTGCTACGCATTACGAAGTACGCAGACCGTTTACTTGACGATTTAGAAGATGTAGATTGGCCAGAATCAATTAAAGACATGCAGCGCAACTGGATTGGTCGTTCTGAAGGGGCACAAGTACGCTTTGCCATCGACGGCACAGAGCAAACATTTGAAGTGTTCACAACGCGTCCTGACACGTTATTTGGTGCGACATATGCAGTGCTTGCGCCAGAGCATAAGCTAGTGTCAGACATTACGACACCAGAGCAAAAAGAAGCAGTAGAAGCATATCTTGAAAAAGTATCGTTAAAATCGGACCTTGAGCGTACAGATTTAGCGAAAGAAAAAACAGGTGTGTTCACAGGTGCATACGCAGTGAACCCAATTAACGGCGAAAAAATGCCGATTTGGATTGCGGACTACGTATTAGTTTCTTACGGTTCAGGTGCAATCATGGCGGTTCCTGCACATGACGAGCGCGACTATGAATTTGCAAAAGAGTTCGGCTTAGACATTAAAGCAGTGCTTGAAGGTGGCGACATCGACAAAGAAGCGTTCACGGGCGACGGTGTACACATTAACTCGGGCTTCTTAGACGGCTTAAACAAAGCGGACGGCATCGCAAAAGCAATCGCTTGGCTTGAAGAAAACGGTGTTGGCGAGAAGAAAGTAACGTACCGCCTACGCGACTGGTTATTCTCTCGTCAACGTTATTGGGGTGAGCCAATTCCAGTTATTCACTGGGAAGATGGCACAATGACAACGATTCCTGAAGACCAATTACCACTTGAGTTACCGAAGACGACAAACATTCGTCCTTCAGGTACAGGTGAGTCACCACTTGCAAACATCGAAGAGTGGGTAAACGTTGTAGACCCTGAAACGGGGAAAAAGGGTCGCCGCGAAACGAACACAATGCCACAGTGGGCTGGTTCTTCATGGTACTTCTTACGCTACATCGACCCGACGAACGAAAATGCGATTGCAGACCCAGAGTTACTAAAACGCTGGTTACCAGTAGATATTTATATCGGTGGTGCTGAGCATGCCGTTCTTCACTTATTATACGCTCGCTTCTGGCATAAAGTGCTTTACGATCTAGGCGTTGTTCACACGAAAGAGCCATTCCAAAAGCTATTTAACCAAGGGATGATTTTAGGTGAAGGTAACGAAAAAATGTCGAAATCAAAAGGGAACGTTGTAAACCCTGACGATATCGTGGAGTCTCATGGTGCCGACACATTACGTTTATACGAAATGTTTATGGGTCCACTTGAAGCTTCAGTTGCTTGGTCAACGAACGGGCTTGACGGTGCACGTCGCTTCTTAGACCGCATTTGGCGCTTATTCGTAACAGAAGAAGGCACGCTTGCTGCGAAAGTACAAGACGTGGAAAATAAAGACCTTGAAAAATCGTTCCACCAAACAGTGAAAAAAGTAACAGAAGATATTGAAGGCATTCGCTTCAACACGGCTATTTCACAAATGATGGTATTCATTAACGACTGCTACAAAGCGGAAGTTATTCCTGCTGAGTACGCACAAGGCTTTGTGAAGCTCGTTGCACCAATCGTACCACACGTTGCTGAGGAGATTTGGAGCATTATGGGGAACGCAGAATCATTAACGTATGCTGCATGGCCGACGTTTGATGAGGCGAAACTTGTAGATGACGAAGTGGAAGTTGTTGTACAAGTAGCCGGCAAAGTACGCGCAAAAATCAAAGTTGCAAAAGACGCAACAAAAGAAGAGCTAGAGCAAATTGCATTAGCTGACGAAAACGTACAAGGATTTATCGCAGGCAAAGACATTAAAAAAATTGTTGTCATTCCAGGTAAATTAGTAAACATCGTCGCAATTTAATTGTATACTAACAAAAGGCTGCCTAAGTTTAGTCGCTTAGGCGGTCTTTTTTTATGAAAGAGCTGTTAGCGTATAATGCATGTGCCTTGCCTATTGCGCTTTGGTGGACGCTTTCCGCAGGCACGGCCTCAACGTATTTTTGTCGGGCAAGCCGCCAAAAATGGATTTTCGGCTCGGTGCTCCTGCGATTACTCGTCGCAAAAAGATTTGGCTGTTCTTGCTGGAGTCGCCACCGTCGCTTCATAGGCCCGCTTTTTACAAAATTAAAAGGAGATTACTGAAATGAAATATAACCAAAAAATTATGCTAAAATTAATTAACGAAACGCGCTCACTACACGACGAGCTAAAGCAAATTAAACGCGACACAGGCTTAGAGAAAAACTTAGCGGTACGTGCGTTATACCACGCCGTTGTATCTGAAAGTGGCCCGTACCAAACGCGCTATCAAGAGCTAGAGCGCGAATATAAATAAAAGCATGATGGCAAGATGCTCGCGTATGTGCGAACGTCTTGCCCTTTTTTATGTTTTTATTTTGATTTGCGGTTACAAATGGGTACACTTATTGAAAATGTGTTTATGGAACGAGAAAAGGGGGCTTTTGCATGAAACAAACGACATACGAGCTTGACATCGCAGCACCACCGCAGCATGTATACGACACGCTGCGCAACGTGGACAAATGGGCGCACTTAGCACCGAACTACGATCATCACGCCTACATCGACGACAAAACGTCACATTGGGTCATGAAAGGCATTTTGCCAACGAAAAAAATTGAAGCGGACGTAACGTTTGTGAAAGAGCAGCGCCCAACGATTTTAGCGTTCGTGCTGCGCGGCAAAAATGAGCATTTCATAATTCAAGGGCAAGTCATTTTAACGCCGAACGCACGAGGGACGCATATGTTTGTGCAAATTAAAGGTGGGGCAGAAGGAATAAGTGCGGTGCTACTTAACCCGCTTTTACATGCGGCATTGCCGAGCGTTACGAAAAAGCTCGCACATCGCTTAGCCGAGAAAATCGAACAAACGGTATAACATTTCGTAGACAAAGTGTAAAATTGCTTTGTCTATTTTTTAGTTGTTTTAATTTGTAAAGAATTTGTTAAGATAAGCATATATAAAAGGGAGGCGAGTATGTGGCAGCAGTAATAGGAGGCATCGGGATCTTTTTGCTTGGTATGACGATGCTAACGAACGGATTAAAGGAGCTTGCGGGCGACGCGCTAAAGAAATGGCTCAACAAATTTACAGGCGGGGCAATTAGCTCGCTATTTTCAGGGATTGTCATGACGGTGCTTGTGCAATCATCAACAGCGACGACGCTTTTAACGATTGGCTTTGTAAGTGCGGGGTTACTGACGTTCGCGCAGTCGATCGGTGTGATTATCGGGGCGAACATCGGGAGTACGAGTACGGGGTGGATCATCTCGTTAATCGGTTTTAAAGTAAGCTTAGCGGCGTTTTCATTGCCAATGGTCGGTATCGGTGTGTTTGGACAAATGATTGCACCGCGCCAATATAAAACGTACGGGACAGTGCTAGCTGGCTTCGGTTTTTTATTTTTAGGAATTGATTTTTTACAAACAGGTATGGCGAATGCGCAAAATATGATTTCGTTTGAAGCGTTCGTTGCCGATTCGTTTGTGAACAAGGCGATTTTAATTATTATCGGGATTGTGATGACTGTGATTATGCAGGCATCTTCAGCAGCGATGGCGGCAACATTAACGGCCCTGTTTTCCGGTGCGATTGATTATGAGCAGGCGATTTATTTAGTCATCGGGCAAAATATCGGAACGACAGCGACAGCATTGATTGCTTCAATGGGTGCAAGCGTGGCGGCGAAGCGTACGTCGATGACACATGTACTGTTTAATGTGTTAACGGCCGTTCTAGTCGTGCTATGTATTACGCCGATGTTGACGCTGACGCATTATATGACGGAGCTAATTAACGGCTCGTTCAATGAAACGCTTGCGATTGCAGTGTTCCATACGTTGTTTAGTGTGTTAGGGGCATGTATTTTCGTGCCGCTCATTAAACCGTTTGCGACGTTTATTATGCGTATCGTACCAGAGAAGGAAAATCGTTTAACGAAGCATTTAGACGACAGCATTACGAACATGCCAGCGATTGCATTGCAAGTTGGCTTTGATACGCTACAGCAGCTATTAAAGGAGCTAACGCAAGTAGTGATGCTGCTCATTCGTGACAAGCGTTCGACTGATGCGTATGAAAAGCGTATTGTCGAGGTTGAAATTGCACTAGAGGAAACGCGCCGCTTTTTAGCGATGATTCAATCGTCGAACGTGCGCGACCGCGAGAAGCATTTAAACTTAATGCACGTAGCTGACCAT
Source organism: Caryophanon sp. (assembly GCA_036309765.1). Taxonomy (GTDB): domain Bacteria; phylum Bacillota; class Bacilli; order Bacillales_A; family Planococcaceae; genus Caryophanon. The sequence continues at coordinate 30,913 of JAXJTE010000240.1, forward strand.
ATTGCGCGACTAATTAAAGTGCTGCGCGATCAACAGCATGCAGAGGCAGTGTATTTACAAAACGAAACGATGGAAAACTTCAACGGCGTGCTAGAGCGTGTGCTGCAGCAAATCGATGATAGAAATGCGTTCATTCATAACGCGACGTTGCTTGAAAATACATCAAAAGAAATGGCAGATCGCCGACGTGCAAAGCGTGAGGAATATTTCGAGCGTGCCATTACGAATGAAGTAGATGTGGAGCAATCGACAGCGAAAGTGGAAGCGATTTTGTGGGTGGACCGCTTGATTTTCCACTTCTTCCGTTCTTCCGCGCGTATGGCGAATTACGTACGTTTAGATGAAATGCGTCAAATGAAATAAAACGAAGCGGCATTTTCGCCGCTTCGTTTTTTTATAATTTAAAATGTTTCATATTCGCTGTAAGCTCTTCGCTTAAAGTGTTTAGCTGCTCGGCTGCGGTTGCGACAGAGCGAATCGCAATGAGTTGGTCATCGGACGTTGCGGACATTTCCTCGCACGCCGCCGCAGTAGAAGCAGTTGCTTGTACGGTCATTTCAATTTCTTTGACGATGGCATCTTTAACTGTAAGCATTGCTTCAAGCCTCGATACAGTAGCACAGAAACGGTCGTCAATCGATGTAATGACTTCAGAAATTTGCTGGAACACTTGCTCCGTTTCGATAACTGCATGACGCTGTGACGCGACGTCTGTTTCAATTTGTGTCATTTGCGTCGTCACGGCATGCGCCTCGTGTTGTAGCTGTTGAATCGTTTCGCGTACGTCGACGGTTGCCGCGGCGGATTGCTCTGCTAGTTTGCGTACCTCGTCAGCTACGACCGCAAAGCCTTTCCCTGCTTCACCTGCACGAGCTGCTTCGATGGATGCATTTAACGCAAGTAAATTCGTTTGCGCAGAAATGCTCATGATCGTATCCATGACGCTATCGATGGCGTTTACTTTTGTCGATAGCACACCGACTGCTTGTGTTAAATCAGTTAACGTCGTAGAAGATTGCTCAAACGTTTGCTGTAAGCCGTGCATCGTATGTTCGCCGTGCGTATTTAGTGCGGTTGCATCGCTCGTTAAACTGCGCATTGCGACAGTTGCCTCGTTCATTTGTAGCATTTGCTCTGATAGTTGCTGTGTATGACGCAGTGCTTGGCGGCTCGTGTCAGCTGTCGTCGTCGCATCGGTTGAAATGGCCGTAATGACACCGAGCATTTCTTGACTAGAAGCGGCTGTTTGCTCTGCCATCGAGTTTAAATGATGCGAGCGTGCTGCCACTTGTGTTGCCGAGTTACGCGCCGTTTCAATCATCTGGCTAACGTGCTGCTTCATGTCGTTGTAATAATTGCCAAGCGTCGCAAACTCGTCTCTCGTCGTAATGTGTACATCTTGCGTTAAGTCACCTTGTGCCATTTGTGCAATCGAACGCTCAACTGTGTGAAGTGGCTTAAGCATGTACGTAATGGCGAAGTACAGCACGATGCTCATAATGACTAAAATAAGCGCAGTGAAAACGAGTATGTAATTTAACAGTACATACACATCACCGTAAATGTTTTTTTCGAAATAGACGATGTTAATGACCCAATCGATGGCGTCCATTTTATTGTAAATCGTAATGGCGTCTTGCCCATCATACGTAATGTTGAGCATTCCGTGGTCGGCACTTTCATTTAAAATCATCGATGCATACGACGAATCGTTTAATTGCTCACCGCTGCGGCTTGGGTGTACAATCGCCGTTTCAGTGCTATCAAAAATAATTGGGAACCCTTCGTAGCCAAACGGTAAATCGTTCATCATCGCAACGAGCGTCGATAATAAAATATCTGCTCCGATCACCGTTTTGCCGTCTTGTAACGCAATCGCACCGGTTACCATTAAATCGCCCGTCACACTATCGGCATACGGAGCAGTCCAAATAATGTCTCCTGGTGAGGCGATGGCTTCTTGATACCAAACGCGCTCAGTTGAATTCACTTCAGTAATTTTCGGTGTATGAGGCTCAATGATGATGGATGTAGGTGTCGCAACATAAATCGCCTGTGCTTCCTCATTTTTATTCATAAAAGCTTGTAGACGCGGGCGATATGCTTGTTGTGGCTCATCACCATGTGTCGTATTTGTTGCAATGTATTGTAGAAGCGCGGGCTCAGACAGTAACAGATGGAGCTGCTGCTCGTAGCTTTCTAAAAACGTTGTCACCGTTTGCTCAACACCTTGAGAAATGGCCTCCGTCTGTGTAATGATGCTATGTTCAGTAGTTGATGTTACGCGCAGTGTGTTAATAAACGTTAACGCACCAATGCCAATCACCATAATAAAAAGAACCAAGCTGATGATTTTCCACCGGATCGATAACTGTTTCATAATGTGAAAACTCCCTTCTTTAATATGTATAGTATATTCGTTTTATAACAAATACGTCCGTTAATTAACAGAAAAAAGAAGTTTGGTGTGAGGGCAACAGAAAAAGCAACATTTGAAAGAAGAAAATTCAAATGCTGCTTTCTGTATACACATATGAACGACCATACTCGTTTAAGAACGAATTTGCTTAAATGGACAGCGCACCTGCACTCATGCCCGCAATACGTCCAGTAACGAGCGCACTCGTAATATTATAGCCACCTGTATAGCCGTGAATATCTAAAATTTCGCCGCAGAAAAATAACCCGTCTTTTTTCTTCGACGCCATCGTTTTCGGCTCGATTTCCTTCACCGATACGCCGCCACCTGTAACGAATGCTTTATCGAGTGATTGCGAGCCGTGAATCAGCATCGTGAAGCCGACAAGCTGCTGCGCGAACGCACGAATTTTTTCCTGCGATAGCTCTGCGCCCGTTAAGCTTGCGTCAATGCCTGCACGCTGTAGTAAAAACAGTAGCCAGCGCTCTTGCGTCAGCGACTTCCATACGTTTTTTACCGCTTTTTTAGGATCTTCCTTAATCGTTTTATTCAACATTTGGAAGCACGTTTCCTCGTTGTACTCGACAAGTGTTTGAATGCGTACTTGAATCGGCTCGCCACCTGTTTTGCGGAATTCCTTCACCGCAAACTGGCTACAACGTAAAATGGCAGGGCCGCTTAAACCAAAATGCGTAAACAGCATGTCCATTTGGTGCGTAATAAGTGGCTTGCCTTTTTTGTTTAATACCGACACGGCGACGTCACGCAGCGCTAGCCCTTGTAGCTCACGCGCTAAAATGAAGTCTTCCTTCGATGTTAGAGGCACTTCGGTAGGGTATAGCGGTGTCACCGTATGCCCTGCACGCTCTGCCCACGGATAGCCATCACCTGTTGAGCCTGTTTGTGGCACGGCTTTCCCACCAACTGCTACGACAACCGCGTTTGTACGAATTTCAGCACCGTTTTCTAAGCGTACGCCGAACACTTTATCGTCGTCCATGACAAGCTTTGCAACCGGTGTATTAAGACGTGTTTCAACACCTAAACGCTTCATTTCCTTCAACAGCGCATCGACAACATCTTGTGCGCGGTCAGACACTGGGAACATGCGCCCGTGGTCTTCCTCTTTTAACTTCACACCAAGCCCTTCAAAAAAGGCGATAATGTCCTCGTTGTTGTACACCGTAAATGGGCTATACATGAAGCGGCCGTTTCCTGGAATGTGCTTCACGATTTCTTCAACAGGTAAACGGTTTGTGACGTTGCAGCGACCGCCTCCAGAAATCGCGAGTTTTTTGCCAAGCTTATTGCCTTTTTCAAGCAGTAGCACGCGCTTGTTTTGTTCTGCCGCGGCGATCGAAGCCATAAGACCTGATGGACCACCGCCAATAATAATGACATCATACATAATTTTTTTCGCTCACTTTCTTTAGTTCAAAGTTTTAGTATACACGAAATGCAGAAATTATTTGAGTAAATAGGTGAGGAGAGGTAAACTATTGAATAGGTTTTTGCGCTTTCGTACATATGTAATTTGTTTGCGACGTTTGTTCTATTGTTTCGGCGGACGCTTTTCGCGGGCGCTGCCTCAACTAATTTTTGTCGGGCGAGCCGCCAAAAATGGATTTTCGGCTAGCGCTTGTCCCGCAGAAGTCGCCGCCTACACGCCAGAACAATGTTAAATCGATTTTCAAATAGAGTATGGTACATTCATAAGTGTTTATTCAGCTTAAAACAAATCGCATGTGCAATGTATTTAAAAGAAAGTCGCAACCTTTCCAGCTTATATTCGTTCGTATAAGCTAACACAAAACTAAATAGTAGGTAGGTCGTTTTATGTCTTCATTAATGAAAGGAACAGCGATTTTAACGATCGGGCTGTTTTTATCAAAGGCGCTCGGACTCATTTATATTTTCCCGTTTTACGCATTAGTCGGTGAGGAAAATGTCGTGCTGTACCAATACGCATACATTCCGTACAACATTTTATTATCGATTGCGATTTCGGGTGCGCCGATTGCGGTATCGAAATTCGTATCGAAATACAATGCGCTCGGTGATTATGATGCAGGACGACGACTTGTGCGCTCAGGCTTGCTCGTCATGATTGTAACGGGCATCGTATCATTTATTGCGCTGTATTTACTCGCAACACCAATTGCAAGCATTGTCATTAACGATGATGAGCAAATTTTCACAGTCGAGCAAATCGCAGAAGTTATTCGTTGGGTGAGCTTTGCGTTACTGTTCGTACCGTTTATGAGCTTAACGCGCGGCTTTTTCCAAGGGTATGGTCACTACATGCCGACGTCTGTGTCACAGCTAATCGAACAAATTGTGCGCATTATTGTGCTGCTTGGCGGAGCGTTCGTCGTTGTCGTATTAATGGACAAGGAGCCGTTACTCGCGATTAACTTTGCGGTATTTGCGGCAACAATCGGAGCAATTGGTGGCTTAGTCGTGCTGTATTTCTACTGGCGAAAGTATCAGCCAGAGTTCGACGCGTTACGTGCAACGAGTGTGTCGTCTGGTGAATTGTCGTACAGCAGCATTTACAAGGAAGTCATTACGTACTCAGTTCCAATCGTCTTCGTTGGCTTAGCGATTTCATTGTTCCAGCTTGTCGATATGTTTACGTTCAACAAAGCGATGTCGTCAATCGGCTTAGCGGCAGTGACGGATACGTATTTTGGGATGTTTACGTTTTTAACGCATAAAATTGTTGTCATTCCGGTTATGCTTGCGACAGGTTTTTCAATGGCGCTCGTGCCAGCAATTACGAAGCTGTATACGCAGCGTAAATTTGATGAGGTTCGTCAATCGATGGACCAAACATTATCGATTTTATTATTCATTACAATACCAGCTGTCATCGGTATTTCGCTACTAGCAGACGATATTTATCACCTGCTATACTCAAAAAGCGAAATGGGGGCACAAGTGCTTGCCAACTACGCACCTGTTGCCATTTTATTTGCACTGTTCTCGGTAACGGCGGCGTTGTTACAAGGCATCGATTACCAAAAGTGGATCGTGTCATCACTCATTATCGGGGTGTTAACGAAGCTTGCGCTGAACACGTATTTAATTGAGTTATTCGAAGTAAACGGGGCGATTTTAGCGACGGCAATCGGTTATGCGGTGACGATTACGATTAACTTTATTGTCATCGTCCGCGTGCTACAATATCGTTCTGCACAGCTACTAAAGCGCATTGCAACAATTTTGGCATTAACGGCTGCGATGGCACTAAGCGTGTACGGCGTGGGTCTTCTTATGGACAGCTGGCTTGCACACGATACGAAGCTGCAAGCAATCATTCATTTAACGGCAACAGTCGGCGCAGGGCTGCTCGTATACGGCGTGTTATCGTACAAACTTGGCTTAGCACAGCAATTACTTGGCAACCGCTTAGACCGCGTGCTACGTAAGTTACGTTTAAAGAAATAAGCAAATGGAAATGCTAGAGAAAACGATGTTGTTTCCTCTAGCATTTCGTTTTGTTGTGAGGCAATTAATATGTACAGGGTGATTGAAATTTAGAATGGGCACAGGCTCGAAATAAGAGGCGGACTCCAGCGGGAAAAGCGTGAGCGCGAGACTACAGGCTCGAGCCACGCCCGCGGAAAGCCTGCCTCGATGTGGAGAGCCAATGAACAGAACACGAAAATACATTCACCGTCTATTATAGTAGATTTGCAAAAAACTAATTCATCATTCAGGAGGACAACATGCGCTTAGATAAATTATTAGCAAACATGGGCTACGGTTCACGAAAAGAAGTAAAACAACTGTTAAAACAAAAGGCCGTGCGCGTTGATGACATCGTCGTAAAGGACGCGGCTATGAAAGTTAACGTCGACACACAAATCGTCACAGTATTTGGCGAGCGCGTCGAATATACGGAGTTCATTTATTTAATGATGCATAAACCACCAGGCGTTATTTCAGCGACTGAGGATAAGTGCGACCAAACAGTTATTGATTTACTTGACCCGATGCATCAGCACTTTGAGCCGTTTCCAGTTGGGCGCTTAGATAAAGATACAGAAGGGCTGCTGCTGATTACAAACGACGGACAGCTGACACACAATTTATTGTCGCCGAAAAAACATGTACCAAAGACGTATTTCGCGCATATTAACGGCTGCGTCACAGAAGCGGATGTCGAGGCGATGAAGCAAGGTGTCACATTAGACGATGGTTATGAAACGAAGCCAGGGCATTTAGTTATTTTAGAAGCAGGGGACATATCAAAGATCGAATTGACGATTTCAGAGGGGAAATTCCATCAAGTAAAGCGTATGTTTGAGGCTGTTGGAAAAAATGTGACGTATTTGAAACGTTTATCAATGGGGTCACTTATGCTCGATAAAGCGCTAAAACTCGGCGAATATCGTGAGTTGACACGCGAGGAACTTGAGTTGCTGCAAAATAATGAAGGAAAATAGTATAAATGTGAGTGTATTCAAACGGGACTTTCTATATAATTATGGGGAGTGCCGTGTTTTTATTGGCATCGATGAATGGAATCAAAGGTGGGGTACATATGAATAAACTACGCATAGTCGGCGTATTTATCGTCGTTGTACTGTTATTTGTCATGTGGGGCATCAGTCTACAAGAGCAGGAGCACCGTTTAACACTCACGCAATCGGTTACAGTTGTTGCGGCAGAGGGCGAACGAGTACTTGGTACATTAGCAGACGATACAACAATCTGGCTTGACGAAGCATGTGATGACTGGTGTTATATCACATGGGGAGAAACCGCAGCGAAGTTTCAAGCATCTGATAATATCGGAGCGCTTGAAAAAGTAAGTGAGCGTGAAGCAGTACAGGATGTCGGCGCACAGCCACTACGCGTTGCAAAAGAAGCACCCGTATTTCAGGACAAGAATGAAAAAAGCAAGCAGCTCGCGACACTCAAAGCAAACGAGCGTTACGTGGCACGTTCAATGGATGGCAAATGGGCAAAAGTTATTATGCCAAACGGTGAAGGCTACGTGCCGTTAACGTATACGTTGACGGAATCTAAGGCGGTGCTGCACGAGGCGATTGAAGCGGTGAAAGAAACGCCGTTGTATCAATTCGACAGTGCGCAACGACGACATGTAATCGGTACATTACGTGCGAAGGAGCCAGTGGAACTTGTTGGCACGACACGTTACTACTACATCGTGTCATTTGGGCAAGGCGAGGCGTACGTAACGCGTGAGGATGCAGAGGAAATTGGCGAAGTAGAAGTACGCGACATTACATTAGCAAAAGATGTAGTCGGCAGCTTCATGCTAACGGCAAGTACACCGGTATACGTAGACGTAAATGTCGAATCGGACGTACTCGCAATTTTAGAGCCAAGCATGCGCTATACGACAATCGGTCATTGGAAAGATTGGGCGATTGTTCGTATCGGTGGACGTATTGGCTTTGTTGAGCAGCAGCGAAATGAGCAACAAAAAGGTATTGCGGTGTTACATTATGAACACGTAATGCCAAAAGAAGCGGCGAGCAACTTTAAAACAAGCCATACGATTGTGACAGAGGAGCAATTTAAGCAGCAAATGGAATATTTAGCGTCACAAGGCTACACGACAATCACGAAGGAAAACTTAGCGGATTATATTAAGGGAAGCTTCGTCGTTCCAAAAAAAGCTGTACTTATCACATTTGATGGCGGCTTATTGTCAGCTCGTAAATTTGCCTACCCAATTTTAAAGGAGCACAGCTTTAAAGCAGTACAACACGTTATTGCGAGCCGTGTAACGCGTGAAAGCGGAGAGCAAACGTTTGATGAAACGAAAGAGCAGTACATTACAGTGGTAGACATCAACAAAACATCGGACGTATTTGATCACGAAGCACAGACGTTTAATTTACATCAATTAATCGGCAAAAAGAGCATTCTTGTGCAAGCGGATGCAGGCGTTGTAAAAGATGACCTACGTCAGCTCGTAAAGGCGCTCGGCACAGTGACATCATTTGCGTATCCATTTGGTCAATATTCGGAAGAGGTCATTGACGCGCTAGATGAATACGGCTTTACGATGGCGTTTACGCAGCAGCCTGAGCATGTCATTATCGGTTACAATGCGATGACGTTGCCGCGCTATAGCGTAACGCAAAATACGACGCTTGAGCAGTTTAGAAAAATGCTTGGCGAATAACGCACAAAAAGAGACAATCACATGCCGCGTGATTGTCTCTTTTTTTTATATGCTCGGAAAAAAACGACCTTTTGACAGGTCATTCTTTCCGTTCGTTACGACATTAAGAAGATAATTTTACTTTTTTCTTCGTCGTTGTCCATTTGCCTCGACTTGGACTTACAACCAAATCGTTAAAGGCTAACACATTCAAATCTCTTTGAATGGTGCGAGGAGTGATATTGAACTCTTCGACTAAATCTTGTGTAGAAACCTCTCCTCTATCTAGGATGAACATGTACACATCTTTAATACGATTAAGCATTCGATCAGTAGTTGGTTTCATAAATGAACCACTCCTTCATCTTAATTCTCTTGGCAAAGACTAGCGGACGACATGATGTGCGGGCTACGCTTAAAAAGTTTATGCCTCATACATCTCCCTTATCTATCAACTTATCAGCAGTCGTGAAATACTGACACCTATATTATAGCGGAATATAATTGCTTTTTCTAGCACTTTCGCTGAATTTATTATTAATTCACATAACCTACATACATTTACAGTTGTTACACAATGTGAGCTGCGCACGTTATGATAGAGCTAACATGAATGGACTGAAAAGATTGTAAATCATTCAAAAAGGCGTACAATAGCAATACATTACATTTTCGAGGTGATATATCGATGAATTGGGAGCAGTTAGCGCTTAGTCGTCAGGAAGAATTGTTAAGTGAATTGCAGCAGCTTATCCAGATTGAAAGCGTGCTAGACGAGGAAGCGGCGAGCGAGGACATGCCGTTTGGTGAGAAGCCATTAGAAGCGCTTCAGTGGCTGCTTGCGCGTGGTGACGAGCAAGGAATGCGCACGAAAAATATCGACAACATGGCTGGCTACATCGAAATGGGCGAAGGAGACGAATCGCTCGGCATTTTATGTCACGTAGACGTTGTACCAGCAGGAGAGGGCTGGACGTATCCGCCGTTTGAAGGACAAATCGTTGACGGCAAAATGTACGGACGCGGCACGATCGATGATAAAGGGCCGACGATCGCTGCGTGGATGGCGATGAAGCTTGTGAAAGATGCAGGCATTCCGCTCAACAAACGCGTGCGTATGATTATCGGCACGGACGAGGAAAGTGGCTTCCGTTGTGTAAAGCGTTATTTCGAGCGTGAGGAAATGCCGACGATTGGCTTTGCACCTGATGCAGATTTTCCACTCATTAACGCAGAGAAGGGTATTGCAACGCTCATTTTTTCAAGTATGACTGCTGCATCAAGCAATGAATCGCTCGTGTCATTTCATGCCGGCACGCGCACAAATATGGTGCCAGAGCGAGCGACAGCGATCGTTGTCGGACAAGATGAAGCATTTCGTCACCGATTTGAAGCATATTTGCAGAAAAATCAGTATATAGGGTCTTTATTAATCGACGGTAATCAGTATATAATCGACATGAAAGGCAAATCGGCACATGCGATGGAGCCGCATAAAGGCGTCAATGCGGGCGTATTGCTTGCGACGTTTTTACAGCAGGAGCTTCACGGTGCGCGCGAGCAAGCCTTTTTAACGTTTATTGTCGACGTATTTGGGCGCGACGTATTCGGTTCGGCACTTTGTTTACATTTTGAAGACGACGTATCGGGTCCAACTACATTGAATGCAGGAGTCATGACGTATGATGAGAAGCGTGCAGAAATTGCGGTGAGCATGCGCCATAGTGTGACATATCTGTTTGACGACAAGCTGCGATTAGCACATGAAGCTGTGCAGCCATTCCAGGTCGCACTAGACGTAGCTGATTATTCACCACCGCATTACGTGCCTGAAGATGATGCACTTGTCGCAACATTGCTCGATGTTTATCGTCAGTATACAGGCGACACGCAAAAGCCGTTATCAACAGGTGGCGGTACGTACGCGCGAGAATTGAAAAAAGGTGTGGCGTTTGGCATGCTGTTTCCTGGCGAAGTGGAGCTTGCCCACCAACAAGATGAATTTGTCGATATAGCGAATTTAATGAAAGCCGTGGCGATTTACGCCGCAGCCATTGAACGTTTAGCAACAAATTGAGAATGATGAAATGGATTTAATTACGGTATGAAATTTTAGATGGTGAGCCGCATATTGACGAGCTGATTGATAAATGGATTGTTTACGCTACAGATCCAAAGCATTTGCGCCTTGCATGCTGCATGAACATGAAGAATGAGACCGCGTGCATTTTGCGGGCTCATGCAGAACGTGCGGCTAGCGCAAATGCAGGATATGGAGTAGTAGAGCGTAATTTTTTACATTTTGAAAAATTATAAGAGAAAAGGATGAGTTGAGACATGAGCTACTGCTTATACAATGACCAAATCGTAAAAAATGAAGAAATTATTATTGATAAAGAAGACCGCGGCTACCAGTTTGGTGACGGTATTTATGAAGTTGTAAAAGTATATGATGGTGAACTATTCACAGCTGAAGAGCACGTGGATCGTTTTTACGCAAGTGCTGAAAAAATCCGCTTAACAATTCCGTACACAAAAGATAAATTACACGAGCTTTTACACAAATTAGTAGAAGCAAACAACTTAGGCACAGGTCACGTATATTTCCAAATTACGCGCGGTGCTTGCCCACGTAACCATGTTTTCCCTGGCGATGATGTATTACCAGTGTTAACAGGTAACGTAAAAGAAAACCCACGCCCACTAGAAAACTTCGAAAAAGGCGTAAAAGCAACAGTGTTAGAAGACCGTCGTTGGTTAATGTGCGACATTAAATCATTAAACCTTTTAGGCGCAGTGCTTGCAAAACAAGAAGCGTACGAAAAAGGATGCTACGAAGCGATTTTACACCGTGATGGTACAGTAACAGAATGCTCATCTTCAAACGTATTTGGTATTAAAGATGGCGTTTTATATACACACCAAGCAGATAACTTAATTTTACACGGCATTACACGCGCAGTTATTTTACAATGTGCAAATGAAATCGGCTTACCAGTGAAGGAAGAAGCATTCACAGTGGAGCAATTACTAGCGATGGACGAAGTAATCATTTCTTCTACAACATCTGAAGTAACGCCATGTATCGAAATTGACGGCACAGTAATTGGCAATGGTACACCAGGTGAGTGGACGCGCAAGCTACAAGCGCAGTTCGAAACAAAAATTCCAAAAGCAGTAAAAGCATAAGCGATAATACTGCAACGAAAACGTACGATGTGAATGTTCGCATCGTGCGTTTTTTTTGATTACGGTCTTTTTCTGGGCATGACCGAACTGCCGAGCTACTTCTTTTTTCGCAGTCAGTCATGTAAAATATGAACTATTACGAACTTTATACATATGGAGTGTGATGAGTGCATGGCGCAACTAATAAAATTACAAGATTATATTTCACGCTACCAAATCGACTTAAATCGATATCCGACGCAGTACGTCCGACTAAAACGTGTACAGTGGGAGCGTGTGAAGGAGCAATGGGAAAACGGCGGCCCGACACAAACGTGGGAGCCCGTTATGCAAGTGCCAGAAGAAGAGGAAAAACCAAAACCAACGCTGCTTCGTCGTCTATTTGGTCGCAAAAAAGACGAGGAAGAGGAAATTGATTTAGAGGAATTATCGGTGGAAAGTGAGCTAGACGAAGAAGAGGTCATTCCAGAAGAGACGTCAACGCTGCATTTTGAGTCAAAAATTGTATTTGAGCCAAAAACAATCGAAGAATTAAAACGTATGTACTTAGATCAGTTTTTCCATTTCCAAATTAAATGGGCAAGCTCGACGCTGTTAGATAAGTCGTATGTGGACCCGCGTTATATGCGCGATACGCTGCTACGAACGTTCATGCAAGGCTTACCCGACAATTATTTTTTGCTGTACTTCCCGGTGTTTCAAGTGAAAAAAGCGCCGATTGAAGTAGATATCATTTTAATTACGCCGACAGAAGTGCTATGCATTACGCCGTTAGAAGTGCAAGACCAAGCAGTGTACGTAGCAGATGGTGAGCGCTTTTGGACGCAAAAAATTGACAAATCGAGCAAGAAAATTTTAAGCCCAATGATTCAGCTAAATCGCATGGAGACAATCGTTTCAAGCTTAATGCATTACAATGACATTGAGCTGCCAGTGCGCCGTGTTGTGCTGTCACGTAATGGCTACATCGATTACCCAGGGACGTCATTTAACACGCAGTTTATCGACAAGCGCAAGTTCGAGCAATGGTTTTTACAGCTAAAGCGCGCGAAATCGCCAATGAAGCATATGCAAATTAAAGCGGCGGCAGTATTGCTTGAGCATACGGAGACGACAAGCTTCCAGCGTGATTTATGGAAGACGGAGGAGGAAGCGGCAGAGCATGCGGCAGCGCAGGAGCTAAGTGATCAGCCGCTACAACAAAAAGACGAAGACGACAAGGAGCAATAAATGCGCGTCGTCTTCATTGTCAATGAGGCATCTGGTAAAGGGAAAGCGTGCTGGGCACAAATTGAAGCGAGCGATATCGGCGAGTACGAGCTGTTTAAAACGAAGTATCGTCATCATGCGACAGACATTGTACGACAGCTTGCGGCAACGAACGAATCGATTTGTATCGTAGCAGTCGGTGGTGACGGAACGATTCACGAAGAGCGGTCGGGCATCCACATATAATCGTTGCGGCGTTTTGTGCAGGCTCAGGAAACGACTTTGCACGCGCGTATTCAACGTTTACAACGGCGGCTCATTTACAGCAGTGGCTTATACATAAGCGCACGACGACACATGACGTCGGTGTAATCAATGGCACGAACATATTTATGAACAATGCAGGGTTTGGCTTTGATGCGTACGTCGTCGATTTGGCGAACTGTTCTAAACTGAAAAAATGGTTGAACCGTGTGCACTTAGGCAAACTAAGCTATGTATATTTTTTAGTGAAAAGCTTGCTGGTGTATAAAACGACGACTGTTAACGTCAATGATGCGACGTATGAAAACGTTTGGTTTGTAACCCTTTCAAATCAGCCGTACTTTGGTGGTGGGATGAATATCTCGCCGCATTCCAAAACCGATGATGGTATGTTAGAATGTACAATTGTGCATCAGCTATCACGTTTGAAGCTATTAGCGTTGTTTGTCACTGTTTTTTGGGGTGGGCATACACGCTTTCGTGAAGTGACGCAGCTACAAGGCGAGGCGTTTACGGTGACGACGCATGAGCCGATGCATTGTCACGTTGACGGTGAAGCATTTATAATGGAACCATCGCATGTGCATGTCAATTTGCAGCATCGTAGCTGGCAAAATGCACACAACTAATAGAAATGAGGATATGAAATTGAGATTACGACATAAACCTTGGGCAGAGGAATTCATTACAGAAAACGCCCACATCGTTGTACCGAACCCGGAAGAACAAAAAGGAAAATGGGCTGCGTTATTTGGTAACGACAATCCGTTACACATCGAGGTAGGAACAGGGAAAGGGCAGTTCATTACAGGTATGGCACTGCAAAATCCAGACATTAACTACATCGGCATCGAGCTATTTCCAAGCGTTATCGTATGCGCAGTGGAAAAAGTATTAGCAGCAGAAACACCGAAAAATTTACGTTTATTAAAAGTAGACGGTGCAGAGCTAGAAAACTATTTTGAGAAGGGCGAAATTGACCGCGTCTACTTAAACTTCTCAGATCCATGGCCGAAGAAGCGTCACGCAAAACGTCGCCTAACACACGCAGCATTTTTATCGATTTATGAGCGTCTTTTACCGGATAACGGTGAAATTCACTTCAAAACAGATAACCGCGGCTTATTCGAGTTCTCTTTAGTGAGCATGAATGAATACGGCATGAAATTAAAATATGTTTCACTGGACTTACACGCAGAAATGCCGGAAAATAATATTATGACGGAGTATGAAGAGAAGTTCTCGGCAAAAGGGCAACCAATCTACCGTCTGGAATCACAATTTGTAACAAAATAGTCAATTCGAAAAGGGGAGAAGTAGAATGGACAAGTATGTATTTCACGACATGACGCTTACATGGCTAAACGGAGGGGTGACATCACTTGATGGTGGTGCGATGTTTGGTGTAGTACCAAAACCGTTATGGCAACGTAAGTATCCTGCAAACGAATCGAATCAAATCGAGCTGTCGACAGAGCCGATTTTAATTCAATTTGAAGGCAAAAACTACATCATCGACACAGGTGTAGGGCATGGCAAGCTAACAGAAAAGCAGCTGCGTAACTTCGGCGTAAAAGAAGAAGGAAATGTAGAAGGTAGCTTAGAGGAACTGGGTTTATCGACTGCGGACATTGACGGTGTGCTTTGTACGCATCTTCACTTTGATCATGCAGGTGGCTTAACGCGCTATGAAGGTGACAAATTAATTTCAGTATTCCCGAATGCGAAAATTTACGTATCACAAAAAGAGTGGGACGAAATGCGCGAGCCAAACATGCGCTCAAAAAACACGTATTGGAAAGAAAACTGGGAGCCAATTCAAGCACAAGTCGTAACGTTTGAAGAAACGCTGGAAGTAGCACCAGGCATCGAAATGATTCATACAGGCGGACATAGTGACGGGCATGCGGTCATTAAAATTACGCAGCAAGACGAAGTGCTACTACATATGGCAGACATTATGCCAACGCACGCGCACCAAAATCCGTTATGGGTGATGGCGTATGATGACTATCCGATGACGTCGGTGTTTACGAAAGAGCGTCTTATGAAGGAAGCGTACGAAAATGGCTATCGTTTCATCTTCTATCACGACGCGTACTTCCGCATGATGCAGTGGGATGCGACAGGTAAGGAAGTAATCGACTCGCTACCACGCTCGAAGGAAGTTGCGGTTGCACGATAAATAGAGTGGGAAGTAGTAGCGGAAAATAATCATTTTTTCGTTACTACTTTTTGTGTATGGTCACTTTGCTTCGAGCAGGCTTTTCTGGGGGCATGGCTTGAGCCTGTAGTCTCAAGCTCATGCTATTCCCCTAGAAGTCCGCTCTCCGCGTCGTGACCGTAGCTTTCATTTTTCTGCTCTATACGAAAGCGTCGTTTGTGGTCGTACGCCGCTATACAAAAAGAGTTGTGCTTCGTCGATTTGACGATGACACAACCCTTTTTTGTTTTATATCATTTAGTTCTTCGGCACAACAAACTCTGAACCAACTACTGCATCTTCTTCTAACACTAAAATGCCTTTTTCCTGTGGAGCGTTTGGAATGTCTAGCTCACGCGCTGCACAAAGCATACCGAATGAATCTTCACCGCGTAAGTTACCTGCTTTGATCACTAAACCAGATGGCATCACAGCGCCGATTTTTGCGACAACAACTTTTTGACCTGCGTCCACGTTCGGTGCGCCGCAAACGATTTGTAGCGTTTCGTTGCCTACGTTTACTTGGCATACGCTTAGTTTATCAGCGTTCGGATGCTTTTCTTTTTGCTCCACGTAGCCGACTACGAATTTTGGTGAAAAATCAACAGCAAGCTTCACGTCTGCATTGTTTGCTGCAAGTGCTGCGTCTAATTTTTCAGCAACTTCCTTCGTTACTTCCACGTTACCAGCAACGTCTAGCTCAATGTACTTGCTTGCGTTAAATAAGTTAAAGCCTTTTACTTCTGTTTCGCCTGCTGCACGAAGTAACACAACGTCACCTTTACGCTCGATTTCAACTGTTTCTGTACGCTCTGTCGTGAAGTTGACAAGTAATACGTCCCCAACATGCGCTTTATTGTATGATACGATCATGTTTATTGCTCCTCTTTTGCTTTGTTTTTTGCCAAAATGAAAATTGGCTCTAGTTTGCCTTCTTCATACACGAATGATAAAGATGTAATCGGCACCATACCGACTGTGAAGAAGTGCATCGTCATCTGTGCTAGTATATCATACCCAACTTCATTGCGAATATCCCCAATAATTAAAACGTCCTGATGCGGCACAGACACCGTCATTTCGCCTTCTACACGCGCTTCCATGTCCGCTAAAAATTGCTCATTTAAAATGCGTGACGCGTCATAGCCGTCGTTTGCGTTGACGAAATAAAACATGTTGCCTGCTACTTCGTCTTGCTTGTACGTCGTCGATAAGCTTTTTGCTCGGAATTTTGCCGCTTCGGTTACTTGTGTAGCGGTGACGTTTAATTTTTGTAGCATATCCTCATCAATTAAGCGATACGTCGTGCCAAGGTCGAGCGCGTAATAAATGCGCGTTTCGGCGGTATGCTTCGTCGTCACAAATGCATGCCCTTCCTTTGATGCCTTCGGGAACGATGTCGAGCGCACGACTGGGTAAACGTTCGTTAAGCCGCCAAAGCCACTTGCCGCTTCCTTTTCCATCGCTAAAAACGTTTGCTCAACGGTGTAAATGACTTCGTTGATGGCCGCGTCTTTTTTTTGCTCGTATTTTGCGACTAAATCCCCGATTAAAATGTCCATCCCTTTTTGTAACGTTTTATGTTCAAGACGTAGCTTGTCGTATTTTTCATCAAATGTATAGGTGAAATTGTCACCAAGTTTTGAGTGTAATTGTTGTACCATTTGTTTTGAATCCATTGTAATCCTCCGTTCATCTGCTATATGTATTGTACGCAATCGACGGCGGCGTATGCAAACTACTTGCCTTTATAGTAGCGCACTTGCCCGATTAATAGCGTAACGATGTGGACGAACATATCTTTTCGGTCAATTAAGCCGTCTGTGAACACACCGATTGCACCCGAATGGTGACGTGTGTCGTGCTGCTTCGTGTACGCATCCATCACTGGGCCAAGCTCTGTGCCAGCACGAACGGCGTCAGCAACTTCTGTCGGCAACATAAATTGTGCGCCGCTGCTTGCGTAAACGGTTGTATCGGTTGCGACCGCGCCCCAGTTGCAGCAATACAAAATACCGTCAAGCTCGCGTACGCCACCTTCTAAGCCGAATGCGATGTCTGCGCCCGTTTGCTCCTTCGCTGCCTTCGCACGGTTCATCGCGCCAAGGCGTGTTTCCTCGTCTGAAAACGGCTGTTCGGCAACGTTTGAGTCAACTTGTACAGGAATGAAATTTGCGTCTGGGTAAAGTGTTGTTAAGGCGTCGATCACTGCGCCAACTTTCGCGCGGTTCGTCGTGCCAATAGCGATATTCATATAAGTTCCTCCTTAAAATAGACAAAATAAATGGTAGAGACAAGTTTTCGTTGCTCTACCATGTTTTACGTATATAGAGGGTGATTGAAATTGATAAGGCGAACGAGGCTCGAAACAAGAAGCGGACTCCAGCGGGAAAAGCGTGAGCGCGAGAATACAGGCTCGAGCCACGCCCGGGGAAAGCCTGCTTCGATGTGGAGAGCCCACTAACCAAATTCACCTCTATATAGCTGTCAACTTGCTTGTAGCAGCTAGGCAGAACCCTGTAGAAAGCCTGACTAGCGAAGAACAATGTTACACGTTCGCTTTAATCGAATCAATCGTTGTTTTGTCACAAGACGTCACAAGTTTCACGAGTAGCTCTTTTGCGGCTGCGTAATCGTCTACGTGAATAATTGACGCGGCTGTGTGAATGTAGCGTGAGCAAATGCCAATGACTGCTGATGGAATGCCGTCGTTTGCTGTATGCACGCGCCCTGCATCTGTACCACCAGGAGATACGAAATATTGGTACGGAATGTTGTTTGATTCCGCCGTATCTAAAATGAACTCACGTATGCCGCGGTGTGTTACCATCGTGCGGTCGAAAATACGCAGCAGCGGACCTTTGCCAAGCTGACCGAACTGTGTCGCATCACCTGACGTGTCGTTGGCGGGAGAAGCATCAAGCGCGAAGAACAAGTCTGGTTGAATCATGTTCGCGGACGTTTGTGCACCGCGTAAGCCGACTTCCTCCATGACGTTCGCACCAGAGTAAATATGTGACGCGACTTCTTTGCCATGTAGCTCTTGTAGTAATTCAATCGCTAAACCACAGCCGTAGCGGTTATCCCACGCTTTTGCCATAATTTTGTTCGGGTTTGCCATTGGTGTGAATGGGCAAATCGGAATAATTTGTTGACCCGGACGAATGCCCATTTGCTGTGCGTCCTCTTTTGAATCTGCACCAACGTCGATGAGCATGTTTTTCATATTCATCGGTTTCGCGCGTTCTGCATCTGATAATAAGTGCGGCGGAATCGATGCGATGACACCAGGAATTTCACCATTTTTCGTATAAACCGTAACGCGCTGTGCTAGCATGACTTGGTTCCACCAGCCGCCAAGTGGTTGGAAGCGAATCATGCCGTTTGCTGTGATCGACGTTACCATAAAGCCGACCTCGTCCATATGACCTGCAACTAAAATTTTTGGGGCGTCGGCATCTGTTGCTTTACGCACGCCGAAAATGCCACCTAAATTATCTTGCACGATTTCATCTGAATATTTTTCAAGTTCGCTGCGCATAAACGCTCGAACTGCATGCTCTTGTCCAGGAGCGCCTGGTAATTCCGTTAATGTTTTAAATAATTGTAATGTTTGCTCGTTCAAGAAGCTCGCCTCTCTTTTTCACAATAGTATGCCTCATTATATCATAGTCATTTCGCCATTCGAAATTCTTTGTTCTTTTTAGAATATTTTTAATATGATACAATGAACGTATATTGAGTTAAGGGGGACGTAAACAATGAACTTACGTGATTTTCTTTTAGGCGTAGCGACAGGTGTTGCTGTATCAGTATTAGTAAATGAAACGACGAACCGTGTATCTCCATACATGTCTTCGGATCGTGTATTACAAAGCATTAAAGAAGAGTTCCGTAAAGAAGCGCCGATTGATGCGACGTGGATTTACTCTAAACCAGAAACAATTCAACATACAGTAGGGGAATTACCAGTATATCGTGGTGGTATTTCGCGCGTTGTTGAAGGCGAGACAGAAGCATTTGAATTTACAGCTGACGCACGCTCAGGCGTTGTCGTTGACTTAGTACGCGTATAATCGGCAGCATGCGTTAGATTTTTCTAGCGCATGCTTTTTTTATTTCACGTGGAAAGCTTCTTACCGATAATGTAAGTAGCGTGACATTTTAACAAAGGACGTGACTACATGATTAATACAAATTACTCGATGGATTTAATGTCGTTACTAAGCGGCAGCAATACATCACAAACGGCGACATCTTCGTCAATGAACTTTAACGACATATTAAGTGGCTATTTACAGCAATCGTCATCTTCTTCGCTCAACGTCGATGAACTGATCGCAGGGCTTGATACGACATCATCAACAGGTGTAGCGAATTTACTTGGCACAAACTCGACGTACTCGTACTATTTAAACTCGATGCTAAGCGGCAGCAACGGCACGGGCACAGAAGCGATGCAAACGTACTTAGCGCAATCAGACAAGATGAACGACAAAGCGGATATTACATCCATGTTCGGCGGGCAATCAAACGCTTCATCATCGAATACGCTCGCGAACATTTTAATGGCAACGTACGAGTCAAAGCAAATGCAAACGGTACAATCAGCGCAAAACAAATATAAAGAGCAAATTGCAAGCCTTCAGCAAGGTGAGCAAACGAGCGCTGTGCAAGACCGCATTGCTAAGCTAAACACGAATGCAACAACGCTTGAAAACTACGTGCAAAACACGTTAACGAACAGCACAAAGTTCTCACAGTCGAGCAACTTCGGTGGCGTCTTTAATTCAATCGCCGCGTTACAGCAAGACATTTTAGCGAAATATGAACAAGCGAAACAGCAAACGACCGAAGCAAACAAAGTGTAACGCTTCATGAACTAATACAACGAACGCAGCACGATCGCGTTCGTTTTTGTGTTCTATATTTATTTTTCACGATGACAATGATATACTAAAAAAGTAACTATTGCTTTTTATTGGAGGGAATTATATGAAAAAATTAATCGCTGCATTATTTGCGATGACGTTAATCTTCTCAAGCGCGGGAAGCTTTTTAACGTTTGATGACGTGTCTCAAGTAGAGGCGAAGTCATACAAGTCAGGAAAGAAAAATTATGACCAAAATAACAATTCACAAGACAACTCACAAAACAACGACACGAATCCAAACGGTGCTGTAAACAGTAATAACAACAGCACGCCAAACAACAACGCAACGACGAACAATACAAACTCATCGTCAGCACAAAAGCCAGTGGAAGAGAAAAAAGGTGGCTTCATGTCAAGCGGCTTAATGAAAGGCCTGATGATCGGTGGTTTAGCCGGTTTACTATTTGGTGGTCTATTCGGTGATTTAGGTGTCATCGGTTCAATTTTAGGCTTCATGATTAACGCGATTGCGATTGCAGCAGTCATTGGTGGAATCATTTTCATCGTGAAGAAGCTAATCGGACGTAAAAAACAACAACCAAAAGAGGCAGACCAATGGAGCAAGTAACATTATTTGAGCAAGATTTAGTGAACGCAGTATGTCGCTTCCACGCGCGTTACAAAAACGTGCAGCCAGCAGACGTGACGGTGGAGCTAATGTATGACGATGCGACAGGTTACGGCGCAGAAGCGGAAGTAGCAGGGCAAACCGATTATTTTAACACGCCAACGTTTATCGCGGCGATTCGTCTATACATTGATGAAGTATTAGAGCGCAACGCTTCATCAGCAGGTATCGAATTTTATATCGACGACGAAGAAGGCATGATTGCACGTTTACGCTTTTAATTAAAGACCATTCGAGGCTCGGTGCTTCGGATGGTTTTTTTCTGTCATTTTGTTAGTAGTAAGGTGAAGGAACTTGTTGTATATTTTATAGTGTAGCGTCGAATGCGATTTCGCCGTGAGCGTACTCGTCATTTTTTGACACTTTTTTATAGTGTTTTATGAAAACGTTTCCTAGTTTATGTTATGCTAAAAGCGGCAAACGAATCGCATGAGACGTTGCTAATATTGTAAGCTGATAGAAATGAGTGACTGCATATGAAATGGTTGAAAAAGATTAATCAATTGTTTACGCATAAAGAATTACTCGATAATTCTGAGCAGCCTAAAAATGTTGAACAAGAAGCTGTGGTAAAGAAGCCGCAAGAAGAAGCGATTTTACCACCATCGAATTTACAACAACGATTTACAATGTCTGAGCCATTACAAGACATTGTAGAAAAGGCGCAGCAACAAGCGGAAACAACAGGTGCATTCCGTTTTCCTTTAATTCCAGACAATGAGGAGTTTACGGTACCGCCACCACCAATGCCAGAGCGACGTGAAGAACGCGTTCAACAACAAAAGCAAAAAGCGGCAGAAGTGGATTTATTGAACATTGTGTTAGAGCCAGACCCAGATTCACCAGGGATTCGCGGTGTGTTAAAAGAGCGTAAACGTGGCATTCATCGCAAAAAAGAGAAGCCACTTGCCGTTGCACCGATTGGCAAAAAGAAAAAAGAGCCAGTGTCAGCGCTGCGAGCAATGAAGGAAGACCCATCGTTTGAGCATCGTCGCTTCGTGCCATCTGTCGTGCCATCACCAATTTACGGTTACGGCGAGCGAACAGCTACTGTGCAAAAGCCTGTTGCAAAAGAGCCGAGCACAATTAACGAATTACTTGGCAAACATAAGCAGCAGGAGCAAGAGCAAGCAGCGCCGCCTATAAATGAGCCACGCCAAACATCAGTGCGTCAAACGGTATTAACGAACAAAAGTATTTTACAAACGCTTGAATATGCGTACGAGGAATTACCGAATGTACGTGAGGCACGCTTAGCGAAGGACCAGCCAGAAGTTGTTGAAGCAAACGACTATGTAGAGCCGGCATCACCAGAATTGATGATGCATCCAGACGTACTGGAGCAAGACATTATTCGCATGCCATCTTTACATAACGCAGCACCGAAACAGCAAGATGAGGAAAAGCCAAAGTCGGATGAAGCAGAATCAGTAGTGGAATCGACAGAAGCGAAAGTGGAATCCGAAGAAGCAGTGGTTGAAGCAACAGTTGAGCCAAAAGTTGAATCCGAAGCAGCAGTGGTTGAAGCAACAGTTGAGCCAAAAGTTGAATCCGAAGCAGCAGTGGTTGAAGCAACAGTCGAGCCAAAAGCGGAATCCGAGGAAGCAACAGATGAAACGAAAATACCATCAGAAGAAACTGTAGCCGAATTAAAAGAAAATCAGCCAGTCGCAGCGGAATCAACAGACGAGCCAGTTTCAACAGAGCCATTGACGACACAGCAACCTGAAGTAGATGAAGTGGTTCAGCAAACTGTTGATAAATCATCATTTGAAGGTGAAATCATTGAAGAAGAGCGTTTAGATCAGCCTGTCTTGTCACCGCCAAACGAGCAACAGCCTGAAAATGCAGACGCGTTATTTGAAGCCGTTTGTCGCTTCGTCTATGAGAGCCAATCTGCGTCGATTACAGCGATTAAGCGTCAATTCCGTTTGAACTCGAGCGAAGCCGCACCGATAGTAGAGAAGCTAGAAGCACATGGCTATATTTCTGAGCCGAAAAAGGGTAACCGACGAGACGTACTCATTACGCAGGACGAGCTCGATCGAAAATTTTCGTAAGTACGACATTTTCTATAAAAAGCTGTATACCGCTCAAAAAGTAGAGACAACGCATGAATTGTATGAACGGCTCGCGCTTTTTGGATTTAGTGGTATAATGGTTAATCGAAAATACTGAAAATCAGCATAGCTGTGACGTATACAGAAGGGATTTATTCCCACGGAGGGTTTAGCGTTATGACATTATTTCATTTTACAGGGATTAAAGGCTCAGGGATGAGTTCACTTGCCCAAGTTTTATTCGATTCAGGCTTTGACGTACAAGGTTCTGACATTGAGCAATATTTTTTTACAGAGCAGCCATTAATTGACCGCGGCATGACGGTACTGCCGTTTAACGCAGACAACATTCGTGAAGGCATGACGATCATTGCTGGTAACGCGTTCCCTGATGAGCATGAGGAAATTGTACGCGCGAAGGAGTTAGGTGTTGAAGTCATTCGCTACCATAAGTTTTTAGGCGATTATTTAAGCAACTACACGTCGATCGCGATTACTGGTGCGCACGGTAAAACGTCAACAACTGGTTTAATGAGCCATGTTGTGCGCGGCTATGAGCCAACGTCGTATTTAATCGGTGACGGTACAGGATCAGGTCAAGAAGGTGCGTCGTTCTTCGTGTTAGAGGCGTGCGAATATCGCCGTCACTTCCTAGCGTACAAGCCAGATTACGCGGTGATGACGAACATCGACTTTGACCACCCAGATTACTTCTCGGATATTGAGGACGTATATAGCGCGTTCCAAGAGCTTGCACGTCAAGTGAAAAAGGGCATTATCGCATGTGGCGACGATCGCTATTTACAGCGCATTCAAGCGAACGTACCAGTCGTGTATTACGGCTTCGGTGAACAAAACGATTTCCAAGCGACGAACATTGAGAAAACGACGTCAGGCACGTCATTTGATGTCGTTGTGCGCAATGAGTTTTACCACCGTTTCCACATTCCGCTATTTGGAGATCATACGGTGTTAAATACGTTAGCCGTTATTTCTTTATGTCATTATGAAGGAATTCCAGCAGATATTATTCAACAGCAGTTAAATACGTACAAAGGTGTAAAAAGACGTTTTACGCAAACGGACATTGGGAATAATACACTGATTGATGATTACGCACATCATCCAACAGAAATTCGTGCAACGATTCAATCGGCGCGTCAAAAATTCCCTGAACGTGAGCTGATCGCGGTATTCCAGCCACACACATTCTCGCGTACGGAAGCGTTTTTACAAGACTTTGCCGATGCATTAAACGGCGCAGACAAAGTGTACTTATGCGATATTTTTGGTTCAGCACGCGAAAAGCAAGGCGGTTTAACGATTCACGATTTAATTGCTTGCTGTAACGATGCGACACATTTAACAGAGGACGTAACGGTATTACAGCAACATGCAGGCGCTGTGTACTTATTTATGGGTGCTGGTGATGTGACAAAATATCAAAAAGCATTTGAAGCTTTACTGCAAAATACGAACGTTTAATGTAAACGAAACAAATAACAGCTTAGTCAGCAATGAGTAAGCTGTTATTTTTCAAATGTTGCAGGAAATTTTGGATGATATGTGGAAAAACTAAAAAATAGACATGAATTAGGAGGTTACTCGTATGGAATGGATTTTATATGTTGCGGCACTTGTTGCGGCAATCGGATTTTTAGTACTTTGCATCGGGCTAGCGGCAACTTTATTCTCAGTAAAGAAAACGCTAGACAACATGGCTGGCACAGTTGCAGGCATTGAAAGCCAAATGGAAGGCATTACGCGTGAGACGACGACGTTACTTGCGAAAACAAATGACTTAGCAGCGGACGTTCAACACAAAGTTTCAGAAATGAACACAGTCGTTTCAGCTGTGAAAGGTATCGGTGAGTCAGTAACAGGCTTAAACCAATCAATTTCTCGCGTCACATCTTCTATTTCATCTGAAGTGAATAAAAACGATGAAAAAGTAGCGCAAGTTGTACAATGGGGTAGCGTTGCGATGGGCTTAGCCGACAAATGGAAAAAGCGCAAAGTAATCGACGGGCAAGATGTACAATTCACAACATCTGCAAACCCAGTACACACACCGAATAAATAATTTTCTACACAACATGCTTAAGGGGGACTTTGTTCATGACAAAACATTCAAATAATCCAAATGAGTACACAGTAGACCCAGTTTATGCAAAGGAAACAAGCTCAAATGATTTCGTACTCGGCGCTATTGCTGGTGCGATTATCGGAGCGGCTGCGGCATTGTTACTTGCACCGAAAGCAGGGCGCGATTTACGCCATGACGTATCGGCGCAAGCAGTGCAGCTTCGTCATAAGGGCGCCGAGTTATCTGCGCAGGCGAAGGAAAAAACAGCTGAATTATCTGCACAAGCAAAAGAAAAAACAGCCGAGCTTTCATCAACAGCTGTTGATAAAACGAAGGAGCTAGCCGCAAAAGCACAGCCGTTAACGGATAAAGTAACGCCGCTCGTTGAAAAAGTAAAAGCTGCCGTGCCAACAAAAACGCCGCAGCCACCGACAGATGACGGTACTGCTTCAACAGAAGAGGAGCCGCTAACAGCTGAAGAAAAAGCAGCAGCGCTCGAATCAGGCTTAGACCCACGAGGTGAAACAGGTACGACGACAGAGGAAATTGCGGATGCATTAAACGTCGATGTCGAAGAAGCACTTAAGCAAGTAGAGCAATCAAAAGAGAAATATAAATAAGTAAAAAAGGTGTACGACAAGTCAAAATGATTTGTCGTACACCCTTTTTTTATGCGATTTAAGCAAGCACAGGCTGCAACTGAATCTCGAGCACATCGCCGCCAAAAATGGGATCGTCGAAGCTGCACGGTGTATTGTTGCGTAAAATCGTAAACGACCCTTTAAACGTCGTTGGAAGCTGCCATTCAGACACACGGAACACATCTTGATACACCCACGGACCGCTTTCTTTCGTCACGACTTCGATGCGTGCGCCTGGGCGAATCGGTGCATCGGGCGCAACAGCTTCACCATCAACGAGCATTTCAGCAAGCGTGCGTGATAGCGTGCACGTCTCTTTTTGGAACGTCACCGTAATCGAATCGACGAGCGTTAAATTGAGCTGCTGGGCAACCATTGCCGCAGTCGGTAAGCTTGGTATCGTGACCGCTAACACATCGCCGTGCTGTAGTGGATAGTTCGTTTTCACTTTATGCCCATTTAACAGCACCTCGCCAGAAAACATCGGCATCGTCACAGGGCGTCCGTCAATCGCTACGTAAAATGCCTGTAGCTGCTGCAACACACTTTCTTGCCCAATCATCGTTAAAAACTGTGCAATCGTATCGACCATCGTAATTTTTAACCCGTCGCCGTTTTCAATTTTCGTATCAACCGTTGCAGGCTGCCCGTTTATCGTTAACGTTGGCTCAACAGTGTATGATTGATGCTGGAACGTAATGACTTTCGCTGACGTATCGTCGAGTAAGTCGCGCATATACACGGTCGCACGTTCACCTTGTACGCCTTCTTTTAACGTCACGACATCGTTATGCTTAATAATTGTTTTAAGCGATGCAGGCTCGTCGTTAATTAAAATAGTAGCAGGCTCACCGACCGTACCAGGAATCGTCATCACTTGCCCATTTAACGTAATCGTCGTCGCTGTACCTTCCTTACCATATAGCGTATCAGCAGGCACGTTTGCGGCAAGCAGCGCGTCTGATACCGTCATATCGCTCACTTCGAACAGGCGCACGACGCGACCGTTGACTGTAAGCGACATGTAATGAATTGGCGCACGTTTTGCCGCAATCGCAATACCAATTGGCGTAACAAGCTCTGGCGTCATCGGAATGGATTCGTCATACGTCACGTCCTGTAGCGCTTTTAAATCACGCACAGCAACGCGGTTAAGCGGCAAGTCTAGCTCAGTTGAAAGTGCCTCTGTAATGCGCGGAGTTAAGCTACCACCACCAATGAGCATGACTGCTTTCGGTGCGATACCATTTAAGCGTAAAATTTCTTCGCTAATCGATTTAGCTAAATGCGTAATCGCTGGTGCAATTGCTTCACACACATCGTCAGCACTATGAATTTCATCAAAGCCTAAAATATCTTGAATGACGATATCCTCACCGAGCGTAATTTTTCGCTTCGCTTCCTCTGCTACGTGGAAGTCGAGTAAATAATGATCACTAAGCGCTTCGGTAATTTCATCGCCTGCAGTTGGCACCATGCCATATGCGATGACAGTATTTTTGTCAGTAATCGCAATGTCGGACGTTCCCGCACCGATATCGACGAGCGCTACGTTTAAACGACGCATTGATGGTGGAATGAGCACGTTAATGGCTGCTATTGGTTCAAGTGTTAATGCTTCCATTTGTAAGTTTGCACGCTTTAATGCCGCTAGTAATGATTCGACAACGACACGCGGTAAAAACGTCGCAATGACTTCTACTTCTGCGACGTCACCTTGTTGGTCGAGCAGGCTGCCAATTTCATCATCGTCTAAACGGTAATACAGCACCGAATAGCCGACGCAGTAATAGTGACTTGCCTTCGCGTCCGTGCGGTTTGCAACAAGCTGCTGCTGAGCGAGCTGAACGGCTTGTAGCTCTAAACGGTGAATATCCTCATCTGTAAATAGTGATCTGCTTGCGATCGACATTTTCGCCACGGCCTGCTCAGTCTTTAATGCACGACCGGCTGCTGCGACGCTTACATGTGTTAGTGAGCCGTGCTTTTTTTCGAGCTCTTGTTTAATTTCATCGATTAATTGCGCAACGAATAGCACGTTATGGATTTGCCCATCGACCATCGCGCGTTCTTTATGTTCTTTTGCTAATATATCAATGACGTGAAATTGCTCATCGCGTTGTTCTAAAATAATACCGACAACAGAGCGTGTGCCAATATCGAGTGCGAATAACTTTTCCGCAGATGAACTATTTGCATTTGGTGTGTCAATAGTTGACATACCGGCACTTCCTTTCTATAATAAGATAACAATAGATTACTTTAGTGAGTTGAAGCGCTAAATTAAAAAGCGTGACAATTCAAAAAATATAATGTATAATAAAGTTATATAGAAAAATGTATCATACATTAGCTTGTTAGGAAATGGTTTGATACGTGGAAGAGAGGGAAACGGTATATGAATCAACAAGAATTAGAAGTGTTACGTTCAAAAATTGACGGTTTAAACTTAGAAATTTTACGTTTAATTAATGAGCGTGCCGAAGTGGTAGAGCAAATTGGTAAGATCAAAGAGAAACAAGGTGTTAACCGTTATGATCCTCTTCGCGAGCGTCACATGCTTGATTTATTAAAAGAGCATAACAACGGCCCATTAAACCAAATGACAGTAGATTTCATCTTCAAGCAAATTTTCAAAACAGCGCTTAAGCAATTAGAAGCTGAAAAGAAAAAAGAGCTGCTTGTATCACGTAAGAAAAAAGCAGAAGATACAATCGTTAATGTCAATGGTGAGTTAATCGGTAAAGATGGTACATCATTCTTATACGGTCCATGTGCAGTTGAATCTTACGAGCAAGTAGATGCAGTAGCACAATCAATTAGCGAAAAAGGCTTAAAATTAATTCGCGGTGGTGCTTACAAGCCACGTACTTCTCCATACGACTTCCAAGGTTTAGGCTTAGAAGGCTTAAAAATCTTAAGCGAAGTAGGGAAAAAGCGCGGTTTAGGTGTTGTAACTGAAATCGTAACACCAGGCGACTTAGATGAAGCTTTAGAATACATTGACGTAATCCAAATCGGTGCGCGTAACATGCAAAACTTCGAGTTATTAAAAGCAGCAGGTGCAACTGACAAGCCTGTATTATTAAAACGCGGTTTAGCAGCAACAATTGACGAGTTCATTCACGCAGCAGAATACATTATGTCTAAAGGCAATGAAAACATCATCCTTTGCGAGCGCGGTATTCGTACGTACGAAAAAGCGACACGTAACACGTTAGACATTTCAGCTGTGCCAATTTTAAAGCAAGAAACACATTTACCAGTAATGGTAGACGTAACACACTCAACAGGTCGTCGTGACTTATTATTACCATGTGCAAAAGCTGCAATCGCAATCGGTGCAGACGGCGTAATGGCAGAGGTTCACCCAGACCCATCAGTAGCATTATCAGATCAACAACAACAAATGGATATTCCAACATTCGACGCATTCCACGATGAGCTATTAAAGTTCATGAAGCAATACGACGTAGTAAAATAATATTCGACGAAAAGCGGGCACGACATGGTCAAACATGTTGTGCTCTTTTTTTGTTTAACCGCCGTTAAATGTAGTTTAAATTGCTCGTGATTCAAGACCCCACAGATGTGAAGAGAAAACAGTAAAACAGCTGCATAAACGTTCTTTCCTCCTGTTGCATTACAAAAAAACAGGAAATGTGTGACAACATACAGAAATAGTTAGAGAAATGCAGTGCTTTTCCACCGCAAAGCATTGAAAATAGTACAGTTTTTGTCGTATGATGAATACAGAGAAAAGAGAGCAAAGGAGTTGAACGTCCTTGACTGTTACAATTTATGATGTTGCGCGTGAAGCGAATGTTTCGATGGCAACGGTTTCTCGTGTTGTAAACGGCAACCAAAATGTAAAACCGGCCACACGCAAAAAAGTATTAGAAGTGATTGAACGTTTAGAATATCGTCCAAATGCTGTAGCGCGAGGACTTGCAAGTAAAAAAACGACGACGGTTGGGGTGATTATTCCTGACATCGCCAACAACTTAACAGCGGAGCTAACGCGCGGTGTAGAGGATATCGCAACGATGTATCATTACAACATTATTTTAGCGAACTCGGACCAAAGCGAGGATAAAGAGCTACAGCTGCTCGATACGATGCTAGGGAAGCAAGTAGATGGCATTGTCATGATGTCAAATGAAGTAACGGATAAAATTAAGTTTGCGCTTGATCATACATCTGTGCCAATCGTGCTTGCTGGGTCGATTGAAAAAACAAATAAAATTCCATCGGTGAACATTGATTATTACGAGGCGGCATACGAGGCGGTCAATCAATTGATCGCGAATGGGCATAAGCGTATTGCGTTCGTGTCAGGCTGTTTAACGTATACAGTGAATGGGCATTACAAGCTACGCGCATATGAGCAAGCGCTTTCAGATGCGGGGCTATCGACCGATTCAAATTTAATTTACGCAGAGGATGACCAATACGACGACGGCTTAGAAGCATGGTCGAAGTTAAGCGTCATCGATAATCCACCGACTGCGTTTTTTGCGGGCAACGATGAAATTGCAATTGGGTTAATCCACGGGGCGCAAGATAATGGTGTGCGCGTGCCAGAGGACGTTGAAGTGATGAGCTTTGAAAACTCGAAGCTTGCACGTATGGTACGCCCACAGCTAACGAGTGTTGTGCTGCCGCTTTACGATATCGGTGCTGTAGCGATGCGTTTATTGACAAAGCTGATGAACAAAGAGCAGGTAGACGATGTGAGCGTTATTTTACCGCACCGCATTGAACAGCGTGAATCGGTGAAAGTCGGGAAGTAGTATACAAATAAAGGGTGTGCGATTAGTCGAATTAGACTGTCGCACACCCTTTTTTGTTTATGAGTTGTTTTTATGAATCACATGCAATGCTTTTTTCATCATTTGTGCATTTTTTTCTTGAATTTCAGCTGTACGTGGAATCGGCTCGTATAGGTTCTGTGGGTCGTCCCACGTCGGCACGAGCTGCACAGGTGCTTCTTGTTGGTATTTGTTCAGCCATTCATCTGAAATATTGCCAGTCGGATACGAGATGTCGCTCATCGCAAGCCATACGTAGCTCCAAGCACGCGGTACGACGCGCCAAATATCGTAGCCACCGCCGCCAACACCGATCCATTTACCGCCACAATATTCATTCGCTAGCTCACGCGCAAGTTTTGGAATGTATTGATACATATTCATCGTGCCGTATAAATGTGTAAGTGGGTCGAAGTAATGAGCATCGGCGCCGTTTTGTGTAATGACAACATCTGGCTTGAAGTACTCAAAAATGTCGCGCATCGATTGCTCGTAAATTTCAAGGAATGACTCGTCCTCGGTGAACGCATCGATCGGGAAGTTAAACGACGTGCCGTAGCCTTCACCGTTGCCGCGCTCGGTCACTGCGCCCGTACCAGGGAATAAGTAGCGACCTGTTTCATGAATCGATAATGTGCAGACATTCGGGTCGTCGTAAAAGCCCCATTGTACGCCGTCCCCATGATGTGCGTCTGTATCGACGTATAGCACGCGCGCATTATATTTTTTTTGTAAATATTTAATGGCGACGTTGCTATCGTTGTAGATGCAAAAGCCAGATGCGCGGCCGCGGAAGCCATGATGTAAGCCGCCCGCTAAGTTAAGGGCGTGCTTTGACTTGCCTTCCATGACACACTCGACGGCCGTTAATGTGCCACCGACAAGCAGTGCGCTCGCCTCGTGCATGTTTTGAAACACAGGTGTATCCTCTGTGCCAATGCCGTAGTTCTCGCATTGTGCAGGGGACAGCTGGCCGTGCCCTGCTTTTTTGACGATATCGATATACGCAGCGTCGTGGGCAAGCAACAATTCCTCGTCTGTCGCCATGCGTGCTGGAATAATATCGTCCTCGTGTAATGCACCAATTGATTTCAGTAAATCCATCGTCAATGTTAAACGCTTATGGTTAAACGGATGATCGTCTGAAAACTTATATCCGAGTTGTTCTGGTGAATACACGAAGTACGCGTTACGCATTACACAATACCTGGAACGTTTGGCCAAAGTACGTCGAAGTTACTTTCGCGCAGTTCCGTAATAATCGGTAATGGGTTGATCATTTGCACTCGGATAGACAAAATTTTCGCAGTATCGTCCGTTTGGTCAGGATAAACGAGTACGCTTAACACGTTCGCTTTATGCGCCGCAATAATCGTTGTCACGTCGTTTAACACACCAGGTACATCCTTTACGCGAATTTCAAGCTTAGAGCCAGGTTCATTGGCACCAGTCATTTCAATATAAACGTCAAGCAATTCGTTTGTCGTTACCGTACCGACAAGCTTGCCACCTGATAAAATTGGCAAGTAGCCGATGCGTGCCTCGTAAAAAATAAGCGCAATTTCCTCGACGAAATCAAGCGGGTGAGCAGTAATCGGCTCTGAAATTAATACCGTCGTGAGCGGCTCATGATATACCGGTGAATTCGGTACGTTTGATAAATACGAAGGAAGCGCTTCCTTAATGTCGCGCTCGGTCACGATGCCTAAAAATTCCCCTTGTTGATCGACGACGTTTAAATGACGTACCCCTTTATGGCGCATGACTTCGCGTGCTTCTGTAATCGTTAATGTTGGTGCGACGGTTACTAAATCCGTTTTCATAATTTGTTCTACAATCATCGTATGACACCCCTTTGAAAAATATGAATGTTCGTTGCTTGTATGTCAGTAACGAATCTTCTTCCAATCCCGATTGTTGCGCTAGACGTTAAAGCGGCTTCTAAAGCGTAGGCGATCGAAGCGCTCCATCGTCTCTGGCTTGACGTGCTTGCCAATACGCGCCATTAAACAGTTTGCTGGATGGCTGCTAATTTCAGGGTCGTCGGTTGCGAATTCCTCGAAATTAGCGGTTTTCATCATGCGATCCATCATTTTGCGGTATTCCCACACAGTGCGGTTCGTTCCTTTTAAATCCCAATGCCAATAATATTCATTTGTAATAACTAAGTATTGCTCCATCGCTTCGTCTTGGAACGAAATGTCGAGTAATGCACGTCCAAGCCCCATACCACGCGTTTCATTGACAACTTCGATTGCCCCTAATTCAATCATGTTTTCAATGCGGTCTTGTGCCCAGCGTTCCATCGGGTCTGGATATAAGTATGTAACGTAGCCGAGCACTAATAGGTCATGTCTTGCAACGATAATGCGACCTTCTGGCAAGTCGGCAATGCCGATCAATGCTTTGTGCTGCTGAGGTGGCTGGCGAAATGCTTTTAACCCTTCGTGAAACGTATAACGAGCGAGTTGTTCGCCGGTGACCGGTCCTTCGACGATGACTTCGCCGATGGATGTTTGCAATGTTTTTGAGTGAAACGTTTTAATGTGCTCCATTTTTACCTCCATCACTTAGATTATAGGTAACATTATACAGTATATTATTGTATGAAAGAGCAATTTATTGTATGAATATTTTCGTTTTTTAGCAATTGTGAAGAAGTTATGGACAACTTTACGTCATAACGACACGATTCTCCGTGAAATTGAATGTTTTTTCTAAAAATTTAACGAACAAATAAAAATTCAATTGACTTAATAAATATACATGTATATAATTTCTCTATTATCGAAATAATTAGACGGTTTAAAATATATAAATAGAGCGATTTTAATGGAGGTTTTATAGATGAAAGTAGGTATTATCGGGGCAACAGGCTATGGCGGTTTAGAGCTAATTCGCTTTTTACATCAGCATAAAGAAGTGGAGTCGTTACAGCTGTTTTCTTCATCTGAAGCGGGCGAATCCTTCTCAGCAAAATATCCTCATTTAGAAGGCTTATACGATGCACCAATGGAAGCAATCGATGAGGCGGCAATCACGGAACTAGACGTCGTATTTGCATCAACGCCAGCTGGAGTGACGAGCAAGCTATTACCATCACTTGTGAATAAAGGGACGAAGCTAATCGACTTATCAGGTGACTTCCGCTTGCAAGACCGCGCACTTTACGAGCAGTGGTACGGCAAAGAAGCAGCACCAGCTGACACACTTGCGCAAAGTGTATACGGTTTAACAGAATGGAACGCAGACGCAGTAAAAGACGCAGCACTTGTCGCAAACCCAGGTTGCTATCCGACTGCTGTACTTCTTTCATTATTACCGCTTATTAAACATCGCTTAATTGACCCAAGCTTTTTAGTAATCGACGCAAAAAGTGGTGTATCAGGAGCGGGCAACAAGCCATCGCAAGGCACGCACTTTAGCGAAACAAACGAAAACTTCTCCATTTATAAAGTAAACAAGCATCAGCACATTCCAGAAATTGAACAGGCGATTTCAATGTTTGCTGGGGCGGACGTGGCGATTACGTTCAACACGCATTTAGTGCCAATGACGCGCGGAATTTTAGCGACGAGCTATGCACAAGTAATGCCAGGTGTCACGCAAGAGCAGCTCGTTGCATGCTTACAAGAAACGTATGCGAATGATCCGTTCGTGCGCGTCGTAACAGAAGCAGGCGCAATCGGTACAAACCGCGTAAAAGGCTCAAACTTCTGTGACGTGTTCGTGCAGTTAGACGAGCGTACAGGACGCGCAACAATTGTCGGCGTCATCGACAACTTAGTAAAAGGCGCAGCAGGACAAGCAATTCAAAATATGAACGTACAATGTGGCTTTGCACAAACAACAGGATTACATGTTGTGCCACTATTTATTTAAGGAGGAAACATCATGACAGTTAAAAAAATCGTAGGCACAAACATCACTTCACCAAAAGGCTTTAAAGCAGCAGGGATGCATTGTGGCATTAAGCATAAGAAAAAAGATTTAGCATTACTTGTAAGTGACGTGCCAGCTTCAGTTGCAGGTGTATTCACGACGAACGCGGTACAAGCAGCACCACTAAAAGTAACGAAGGAAGTTGTATACAGCACAAAAAAAATGCAAGCAGTCATCGTAAACTCAGGTAACGCGAACGCTTGCACAGGGAAACAAGGATTACTAGACGCTCAAGCGATGCAGCAGCTAGCAGCAGAACGTTTAAACATCGACCCATCATTAGTTGGTGTGGCATCAACTGGTGTCATCGGTGAAATTATGAAGCTTGCGCCAATCGTTCAGGGCTTACCGAAAATGGAGCCAAAGCAAGATTTAGAATCAGCAATCGACTTTGCACAGGCGATTTTAACGACAGATACAGTAATGAAAAACACGCAGTACAGCACGGAAATTGACGGCAAAGAAGTCATCATCGCGGGTACAGCGAAAGGCTCAGGCATGATTGAGCCGAACATGGCAACGATGCTTGGCTTCATTACGACGGATGCAAACATCGAATCAGAGCATTTACAAGCAGCACTTTCACACATTACAGACATTACATTTAACTCAATTACAGTAGATGGTGATACGTCTACGAACGATACAGTGCTTGTGATGGCAAACGGCTTAGCAGGTAACGAATCGTTAACGCCAGCGCATCCAGAATGGTCAAAATTCACGGAAGCACTTCACTTAGTCGCACAAGATTTAGCAAAAGCAATCGCTAAAGACGGCGAGGGCGCAACAAAGCTAATCGAAGTGGAAGTAAAAGGGGCAGAAAACGACGCAGAAGCTCGTAAAATTGCGAAAACAGTAGTCGGTTCACCACTTGTGAAAACAGCAGTATTTGGCTGTGACGCTAACTGGGGACGCATCATCGCAGCAGTTGGTTATTCAGGTGCGAAAGTAAACGTAGAAGCGATTACAATTCAAATTGGCGGCA
Source organism: Caryophanon sp. (assembly GCA_036309765.1). Classification (GTDB taxonomy): domain Bacteria; phylum Bacillota; class Bacilli; order Bacillales_A; family Planococcaceae; genus Caryophanon. The sequence continues at coordinate 66,429 of JAXJTE010000240.1, forward strand.
CGACGATGGTTGAAAACGGCGAGCCAATCGCGTTCTCTGAAGAAAAATTAATTCAAATTTTAAAGCAGCATGAAGTGAAAATTGATGTATCAGTTGGTGTCGGCGAAGGGCACGGGCATGCATGGGGGTGCGATTTAACTTATGACTACGTACAAATCAACGCAAGTTACCGCTCGTAAGCGAATCGTCATTAAGCTAGGCGGTTCAACGTTAGAGCAGTTAAACGAGCAATTTTTCAAAAACTTTAAAGCACTACAAGAAGACTATGATTTAGTCATTACACATGGCGGTGGCCCAGCGATTAACCGTGCGCTAAAGAAGGCAAACATCGAATCGACGACAGTAAACGGCTTACGTGTGACGACGGACGAAATGATCGACATCGTGCAAACGACGTTAATCGGTGAAGTAAACCCGTACTTAGTAAGCCAGCTAACGCGCGCAGGCATTCAAGCAATTGGCTTAAACGGCTTTGACGCGAAGCTACTGACGTGTACGCATTTAGACGAAGCGGTATACGGGCATGTTGGCGAAGTGACGAACATTGCACATGAGGCGATTGAGCAGCTGCTACAAGCAGGATTCGTACCAGTGATTGCATGCATCGGCGCGACAGAAAATGGACAGGCGCTTAACATTAACGGCGATACAGTGGCAAGTGAAGTAGCGCTTTCGATTCAAGCAGAGAGTTTACTGCTTGTAACGGACGTATCGGGCATTCGCATTGAAGATACGTGGCAAACAGAAGCGACAAAATCACAAATTGATACGTGGATTGAAGAGGGGCATATTTACGGCGGTATGATTCCGAAAGTACAAGGTGCGCTTGACTGTTTAGCAGCGGGCATTCCAACTGTGCAAATCGTAAATGACCAACTAACAGGCACGACAATTATAGGAGGGTAACAGCATGGGCGCATTATTTGGCAACTACGCAAGACGACCAATCGCACTTGTCAAAGGGCAAGGTACATATGCATGGGACGAAGAAGGAAAAAAATATATCGATTTCACATCAGGCATTGCAGTGCTTAGCTTAGGGCACGCACATCCAGCAATCGTGGACGCAATTACGAAGCAGGCGAACGAAATTTGGCATACGTCAAACTTATTTGCAAGCCCTTCACAAGAAAAGCTTGCACAAACGCTTGTAGAAGGCACGCATTTAGCGCACGCTTTCTTCTGTAACTCAGGTGCAGAGGCGAACGAAGCGGCGATTAAAATGGCGCGTAAGCATACAGGCAAGCACCATATCATTACGTTTGAAAAATCATTCCACGGGCGCACGTTCGGGGCAATGTCAGCAACAGGACAAGAAAAAGTACAAGCAGGCTTCGGTCCGCTTGTATCACAGTTTACGCACTTACCGTTTAACGACGTTGCAGCATTACAAGCAGCCGCGGACGATTCAGTAGCAGCAATTATGCTTGAAGTCATTCAAGGTGAAGGCGGCTTAGCGCAAGTAACACCAGAGTTCGCACAAGCAATTATGGACATTTGTAACGAAAAAGGCATTTTATTAATCGTTGACGAAGTGCAAACAGGCATCGGTCGTACAGGAACGCGCTACGCATTCGAGCAAACGGTGTTAAAGCCGCATTTAGTATCGCTTGCAAAAGGATTAGGCGGCGGTTTCCCAATCGGTGGCTTACTCGGTGTCGCTGAAATTTACGACACGTTTAGTGCAGGCTCACACGGTACGACATTCGGTGGCAATCCACTTGGCGTTGCGGTAGCTCAAACAGTGTTAGACAACGTATTTAACGAAAGCTTCTTAGCGCAAGTAAAAGAGCGCGGTGCATACTTACAGCAACAGCTAGCGAACGCATTAACAGGCGACAAGTTCAGCATTTTAGGGCAAGGGTTAATGGTAGGCATTCATTTAGGCGGCGAGGACGTATCACCGTACGTTGCAAAGCTTGAAGAAGCGGGCGTGCTAATGGTACAAGCAGGACCACATGTACTGCGCGTATTACCACCGTTAAACGTAACGAACGAAGAAATTGACGAAGCAGTCGCAATCATTTCAAGCGTGCTTCAATAATAACAGCAGGAACTTGATGACGTGTTCATCGAGTTCTTGTTATTTTTTTTTACAATTATTACCACTAGCGTCGCATTAAAATAATCCAACGCATTTAATTAAACTGAATTTTCTGTAATATAATCTAAATACAAAAAAATCCTTTATAATGGTTGGACGGTAGGTAACCATCCAAATCCATCATAAAGGAATCACGTATGCA
>JAXJTE010000241.1:0-4064 GCA_036309765.1 Caryophanon sp.
GTGTGTACCGTATACCATTGCCATTAAATCTGATTGCTCTTGCTTCGTTGGAAGACCTGTTGATGGGCCACCGCGCTGTGTATCAACAATGACAAGCGGTTGCTCCGTCATCCCTGATAAACCGATTGCTTCCATCATTAACGAAAGACCAGGGCCTGCTGACGCTGTAAACGAGCGCACGCCACCGAAGTTTGCCCCGATTGCCATCGTTGCAGCTGCGATTTCATCCTCTGTTTGAATCACCGCACCGCCAACAAGTGGAAGCTTTTTAATCATGAATTCCATAATTTCAGAAGCTGGTGTAATTGGGTATGCTGCCATGAAGCGAGAGCCTGCTGCTAATGCACCGAATGCTACCGCGTCGTTTCCAATCATGAACATGCGTCGCTTGCCGTCTGCTGGCTGTAGCTCCCATGCACCAACGCGCTCGCCGATTTGTGCGACCACTTCTTCACGACCACGCTTGATTGCTTCTAAGTTTTTCGCTACGACTTCTTCGCCTTTACGACCGAAAATTTCGTCTACTACGCTTTGGAACACTGATTCATCTAAGTTTAATAAAGCTGCTGTCGAACCGATTGCGACCATGTTCTTCATAAGAGATGTTCCAAGCTCCGATGCGATTTCTGTAAAGCCAATCGCATACATCGGTGCTTTACTATCTTCTGGGTTCACTGGATTAAATTTCGCATCCGCTAAAATGATGCTTGATTCCGTTAACTCCTTGTAGTTCACATCGATTGTTTCTTGATCAAACGCGACTAATATATCTAAATCGTCTGCAATCACCTGTACTGGTGTTGGACGTACTGTAATTTTGTTGTTCGTGTGGCCACCTTTAATGCGAGAAGAGAAATGACGATAGCCGTATAAGTGATAGCCTAAACGGTTCATTGCCGTTGAGAAAATCTCACCTGTTGACTCGATCCCTTCACCTTGTTGCCCACCGACTTTCCACGAAAGCTGATGTAACATGTAAACATCTCCTTAAATATATATATAAAATTCCTTCATAAGTTTAACATGAACATTCGTGTTGCACTATCGTTTCTCATGCTTTTTTCTAAATTTCAGTCAATAGGCCGAAATGGATTTGTACAAAAAAGTCAGAATTTTGTCACTTTACTTTTGGGAGCGGGTTATTTTTTATAACTCTCTGTAAAATAATACGAAGCATACGCAACAGAAAAAAGCTACACAACAATAAGGCTGTCCCTATTGTTGTATAGCTTTCAATCATTACGCTTCAAATGGATAGTCTGCGTTAATGTAAATGCGCTCTTGTCGAATTGCTTTGCCTGTTTTATCGTCAATCTCAACGAAGAAGCCGCTCAGTACGTCGCGTCCTTTTTTCGGTACTTCAAAGCGCTGTGGCATTTGCGTTTGGAAACGATAAATGACGTTTTCTTTAGACATACCTAAAATTTCATCATATGGACCTGTCATCCCAACATCTGTAATGTACGCCGTGCCGCCTGGGTAAATGCGTGAGTCTGCTGTTTGCACATGCGTATGTGTGCCAACGACAACTGATGCACGACCATCTAAATGCCAGCCAAGCGCGATTTTTTCACTCGTCGCTTCAGCGTGGAAGTCCACAAACACAAGCGGTGAAATCTTCTTCGCTTCTTCGATTAATTCGTCTGCTTTTGCGAACGGGTCGTCATGCGGCGGTAAAAACGTGCGCCCATGTAAGTTAATAACAGACATCGTTACGCCGTTTTTCGAAATTTGTACCATGCCCTTACCTGGTGCTTCTGGTGAGAAGTTTGCTGGGCGAATTAAATAATCTGCATCGTCAATAAACTCAAAAATATCGCGGTTGTCCCACGTATGATTGCCCATCGTAATCACATCAACACCCATTTGTAATAAATCATTATAAATGCTATGCGTAATGCCGCGACCTGCTGCTGCGTTTTCGCCGTTCGCAATAACAACATCAACTGCGTACTTACGCTTTAAGCGCGGTAAATATTTCTCCACAGCGTCTCGACCGATTGAGCCGACGATATCGCCGATAAATAAAACTTTCATGTAATCACTCTTTCTCCAATAGATATACGTATTATAGCGTTTTTTTTAAGGGTTGTAAAAAATGCGTGTCACGACAGAAAAAAAAGCGCGAAACGACAGATATCGTCTCGCGCTCTTTGATCCTATTATTGTACGTTTACGTTATACGTTAATGTTGTGTCATTAGAGAATACAACTTTAATGCTTGCTGGTTGTAAATCTTTCACAAGCGTGTCGCCACCTAGCTCATTGTACGCTTCTACTGCCGCTACTTTCACGTTATTTGCTAATGTCGCTAATGCCTCATTCGATAGCTTGTTTGTTGGTATTGTAATTATTTTTGTTACGTCGTCTACTGTTACCGTAATCGTTGACAGTGCATCTAGTGCTAAACTTTGTGGTGAAGTCATACCTACTAACGCTTCTTGTGCAAATGCCACTAAGCCTAATCCTTCTTGCGCTTCTGTTGCAAGTGCTGCACGTAATTGCTGTAATGTCGCATCATCTGCCACGTCAATTGTAATCGTACCGCCACCTGTTGTTGCATAGTCATACAAAATGTCGTCCACATGTGCTTGTAATTGTGCTTTATACGCTTGGAACTGCTCCGTACCTTCTACTTTTGTTAATAACGACTCAAAGCCTGGCTCATAGTTCGTTGGAGGTGTCGTTCCACCACCACCGCCTGAGTTACCGCCACCGCCTGTTGATGGTGGGTTTACAACTGGTGGATTCACTACTGGTGGTGTCGTTGGTTCGTATTCCGTTACTGGAATATCTGATACATTCGGTAAGCCTGTAATCACATCTGCTGGCTTCACGCCTTTTGGTACCGTAATGCCACCAACGCTATTTGTGCCACTAAATGCTGCGTTTGCATCTACACCAAGCGTAATCTTGTCGATGTCGCTGTCTGTAATTGTTGCTTTTACCTTATCAGCAATTTTCACATCTTTTGCGTCGGCATTTTTTAATGTCACGCCGTTTGCTGCAATTTCAATTGCTTCAATGGCTAAGCCTTGTGCATCAAACGTTGTGTTCGCTGCTTTTAACTTCAGCGATTTTACATTTTTAATGACATTGCCTGTTTTTGATTTTTGGACTGTTAATACAATGTCTGCACCAAGTAATGCCGCTTCATTTGCTTCACCGAAAAAGGCTGCCCATTGGCTATCTGATGCATATTCTACACCAGCAATTGTTACGACGCCATTTTCGATTTTCGTAATGGTACCTGTCACTTCAACAAGCTCAAACTCCACTGCATCTTCAGCACGAATGATAAATGATGCTAATTGCGCGCGCGTTACGTTTTCACGTGGACTATACGTCGTCGCTGTTGTACCAACTGTTACGCCGTGATCGTATAACGCTTCGATATCGTTTCTGTACTCAGATAATGCGATATCCGTAAATGGTGCTACATTTTCATCTTGCTCCAGCTTAAATGCACGCGTTAAAATTTTCGCCATATGACCGCGTGTTAACGTCGCATCTGGGCGGTATGTGCCATCTTCATAGCCATTAATAATGCCTTCGTCTACTAATGCAGCAATTGCACCGTAATACTGGAAGCTTGTTTTAATGTCTTTGAAATTCGGATTTTCAACATTCACTGTATCTAATCCTAAAATACCCGCGATCATTTTCGCCGCTTGTCCACGCGTTACTGCTTGACCTGGCTTGAATGTACCATCTGGAAATCCTTGAACGATGTTGCGCTCTGCTAATTCATTAATCGTGTCAAAATGTCCGTGTGTCGTCGGTACGTCTGGAAACACTTGTGCAGCTTCTGTCGTTGGCACTGCCACAACCGAAGCTGTTAATACAGCAGCAGTTGCTGTTGCCATAAATTGATATTGTTTTTTCATGATAAAATTCCCCCTTTTATCTATATACAATTTTATCCACTAGCGTCGCATTAAAATAATCCAACGCATTTAATTAAACTGAATTTTCTGTAATATAATCTAAATACAAAAAAATCCTTTATAATGGTTGGACGGTAGGTAACCATCCAAATCCATCATAAAGGAATCACGTATGCA
>JAXJTE010000242.1:0-14120 GCA_036309765.1 Caryophanon sp.
AACAATTCTTTCAAGTAACTATGTGAAGTGACGATGGCAAAGAGGTCACACCTGTTCCCATACCGAACACAGCAGTTAAGCTCTTTAGCGCCGATGGTAGTTGGGGGTTTCCCCCTGTGAGAGTAGGACGTTGCTTCGCACACATAACCGATTAAGCTTTATGCTTAATTGGTTTTTTACATTATTAATTCGTAAATAAAGAAAAACTGTGCCAATAGTCTAAATAGACTTCGGCGCAGTTTTTTGTTTATTCTACTGTGACATCTGCTCCTAGAACGCTGCGTACCCAGTCTAAATTACGAGGTGCGTATTGTTGTACGTCTGCTAATGGATAAATGTTGTAGCGTCCGTTTTCTAGAATCATGGATGTTGCCTTGAAATGTGGTGAGTGAACGTCGATATCATCACCAGTTTTTGTGATTTGTAAGCTTGCGGCGCCTCCGATAAATGTATCGGGAGCTGACGTAATCGTGGCGAAGAAGTTACCAATTGAGTAAAAGACGTGTGTCTCTTCGCCGCTATCGTTCGTCAGTAAAGTATATGGCTGTAAAATATGTGGATGGCTACCGAAAACGATTTCAACACCGGCATCGTTTAGCACTTTTGCGAGACGACGTTGTTCTTCGTTTTCCGTCGTAACATATTCTGGTCCCCAGTGCATGCTGACAGCTATGACGTCAACAAGTGGTTCTAAATTTTCGATATCTGTGAGCATTTTGTTTTCGACGATATAGTTGACGTTGTATGGAGATTTTTCAGGTAAATAAAAGCCATTTGTACCGTATGTGTAGCCGAGAAGCCCGACTGTAATGCCATTTAAATCAATAATGCGTGGTGTGTAGCGATCTTCGTCAGACTTGTACGCACCGAAATATGGCATTTTGTGTTTCTCTAAGTTTTCGAATAATGTTTGAACGCCTTCTTCGCCCCAGTCGACAGTGTGATTATTCGCTAAGTTGACAATATCGACCCCGACGTAATGTAGTGTATCTAAAATACGTGGTGGACTAGAGAAGCGTGGATAGCCAACGACGCCGAATTTGTTCGCAATTGGTGCTGATTCTTGATTGGCGATTAAATAGTCGTATTGTGTCAGCATATCTTTCACTGGTTCGAATGATGGTGTGTAGTCATCATAAAGCGCGATGCCACGGTGAAGCAGGATATCACCAATCATTGCGATGTCTGTTGTAACGGTTGGTGGCGGTGCTTCATCGGTCGTGTCAGGCGTAGTTGTATCGTTATTGCTTAGTTCTTTGTCGTCGCTACAGCCAGCAAGTAAAAGCATTGATAATGTAAGTGATGTAAGTAAACGTTTCAAATTCATTCTCCTTTTCCAATTCGATCCATACTTAGCGTATCGAATAATGGAATACATAGCAAGAGATTTTAGAACTCTAAAACTTTTCGAACGTTTGGTACGTATGACTGGCTTACAGGTAGCTCTAAACCATTTTTGAGTACGACGATTAAGTTGGATGTGAAATCGCGTTTAATGCGCTGTATGAACGTGATGTTGACGATGTATGAACGATGAATGCGCATGAAGGAATGTGGCAGTCGTGTTTGGAGTTCCTTCAATGTAATATTTGTTTTGTATGCTTCGCGTGCTACGTAAAACCACGTGTGCTTTTGTAAGCTTTCGATATGTGAAATGGTATCGATTGGTACTGGAATCCAATCGTCGTCGTGTTTGCCTGTAATGAAGGCTAAGCTTTTTTGTGTTGTTGGAATAAATGCTGCGTCGAGTACAATCATTAATGCGGCTGTGCGTCCGTTTAGGCAAATTGGATAGCCGAGACAGTAATAAGGTGTGCCGAAAATGGTTTCATCCATTAAGGCTTCTGTTTTTTTATGTGTAGATAGTACGCGTGCTGCGATGCTGTTTGGATGAATGAGTGCGCCGACCTCTAAATGGATTGGCATTGCGTTTGACGCGCAGTAAATGTACTGACCGTCCTGTGCGACTACAATCGTTGCGTTCTTTGGCATCCAGTCGCCAAGCATTTGCGTATATTGCTCAATTTCTGCTTTTAGTACTGTTTCAGCTGTTGTATTCATGTTTTATCCCCCTAATGTTTTATATAACAGCAAAGTTCCCCCATCTATCCGCCATATTTCCGACTCGTCGTCTTTAAAAGTATATTTATCGAGAAATATAGCGTAAATTCACTCCCTGTTATATATTAATTTACAACAAAACAAACTGTTATGGAACAGTTTAGGGGTGAATAGTTTCAAGTTTGTTTTAAATACATATACATTGGGAGGAATTGTTCATGGTAACACGTCAAGAACGCATTGAAGCAATTGAGAAAGATTGGAAAGAAAATTCACGTTGGGCTGGTATTGAACGTACGTATTCAGCTGAGGACGTTGTAAAATTACAAGGTTCATTCGTAATCGAGCAAACTTTAGCAACTCGCGGAGCTAAACGTTTATGGAACTCATTACACACAGAGCCATTCATCAACGCATTAGGTGCTTTAACAGGTAACCAAGCAATGCAACAAGTAAAAGCTGGTTTACAAGCAATTTACTTATCAGGTTGGCAAGTAGCGGCTGACGCTAATTTAGCAGGTCAAATGTACCCTGACCAATCTTTATACCCAGCAAACTCTGTACCACAAGTAATCAAACGCATTAACCAAACATTCAAACGCGCTGATGAAATCGATCAAGCTGAAGGTACTGAAGGCTTTGACTGGTTCGCACCAATCGTAGCTGACGCTGAAGCTGGTTTCGGTGGTCCATTAAACGTATTCGAATTAGTAAAAGGTATGGTTGAAGCTGGTACAGCAGGTATCCACTTAGAAGACCAATTAGCTTCTGAGAAAAAATGCGGTCACTTAGGTGGTAAAGTATTATTACCAACTCAAAATGCAGTACGTAACTTAACAGCAGCTCGTTTAGCAGCAGACGTAATGGGTGTTGACACAATCATCATCGCTCGTACTGATGCAGATGCAGCTGACATGGTTACTTCTGATATCGACCCACGCGATGCAGAATTCTTAACTGGTGAACGTACGCCAGAAGGTTTCTACCGTACAACTCCAGGCTTAAAACAAGCAATCGCTCGTGGTTTAGCATACGCGCCATACGCTGACTTAATCTGGTGTGAAACTTCTCACCCATCATTAGACGAAGCTCGTGAATTCGCAGCTGCAATCCATGCTGAATTCCCAGGCAAAATGTTAGCATACAACTGCTCACCTTCATTCAACTGGAAAGCTAAACTTTCTGATGAAGAGATCGCAGAGTACCAACGTGAATTAGGTAAGCTTGGTTACAAGTTCCAATTCATCACACTTGCTGGTTTCCACAGCTTAAACTACTCTATGTTCGAGCTTGCGCATGACTACAAAGATAACGGTATGGCTGCATACTCTAAATTACAACAAGCTGAGTTCGGTGCAGAGTCTAAAGGCTACACTGCAACTCGTCACCAACGCGAAGTAGGTACTGGTTACTTTGACGAAGTATCACAAATCGTATCTGGTGGTACATCTTCAACAACTGCAATGTCTGGTTCTACTGAGACTGAGCAATTCGTATAAGAGATAAGAGACACGCGAACTCTCTTCAATAAGCGTCTGTGCACTTGTGCCGAATTTGCACAGACGTCATAAATATATTTTGTTGTACAAGGGCGTATACGAATGCCGTAGCTATACGTTCAGCTTCCGTCAATCGCTTACAAGAGTTCTGTTCCTCCATAATAACGAACGTTGATAGGCGGAAAATAAAGCTAAATTGATAATATTTTCCATAAAAAAGGCGCTCCGAAATGCCGATTCGGAGCGCTTTTTTCTTTTTGTGTTGAAAATAAAAAGCGGCACGATCTCCATGTGCCACTTTGTCATTATTTCAGTGATAAGTTGAGCCAGCGCTGTGCTTCCTTGTAATCTTGAGGTACACCGTTGCCTTTTGTATATAGCATGCCAAGCTGATGCTGTGATTTTTTATGCCCTGCGATTGCAGCACGGCGATAATAGCGAGCGGCCGCTTCAAAGTTTTTCGGTACGCCTTCACCTTTTGCGTGCATTTGTGCAAGTTGGTATTGTGCTTTTGTATGCCCTTTTTCAGCCGCTTGGACAATCCATTTCGCTGCTTCTGTAAAGTCTTGTTCAACGCCAAGCCCTTTATCGTATAAGTTGCCGAGCTGGTACTGTGCGCCGACGTGACCGGCTGTAGCAGCTAGTCGGTAGCAACGACGAGCTTCCTCGTAATCAACCTTCATGCCAAGCCCTTCCTCATACATAAGCCCAAGCTCATATTCTGCTTCTACGTGCGTTTGATCCGTTGCAGCACGTAGCCAGTGACGAGCTGTTGTGTAGCTTTGTTCGACACCAAGCCCATGTAAATACAATAAACCAATTTCATATTGTGCTTGTGCGTGCCCTCTTTTTGCGGCGCGTGAAAATGCTTTGAATGCTTGCTCGTATAGCTTATTTTCTTTGTAGTACTTGCCAAGCTCGTTTGATGCGCTTAAATGCCCTTGTGCTGCGGCAAGCTGGAACCAGTGTAATGATAGCTTGATTTGGTCTTGCCCTTTGTATAAGAAGCCAAGCGAGTACTGAGCGTTCGTGTGACCTGCGTTTGCGGCAAGCTTGAACCATTTCAGTGCTTCGGCCTCGTTTTTGGCGATGCCTGTGCCGCTATAGTAGTTCATTGCGAGCTGGAATTGAGCGTTCGTATGTTGTTGTAGTGCGGCTGCATGGAACCATTCATTTGCCTTTTCTATATTTGGTTTTCCACCGCGCCCTTTACTCAGCATGTAGCCTAAGTTGTACTGAGCGCTTGCGTCCCCCATTTTCGCTGCTTCTTCAAACCAATAAAGCGCCTGCTCGTAGCTTTGCGGAACGCCTGTGCCATCGTGATAAAGGAAGCCTAAATTGTTTTGAGCGCTTGTGTTGCCTTGAGCGGCTGAACGTCGATACCAGGCGGCTGCTTCTTTGTAGTCTTTGTCAACACCGTAACCATTTGTGTAGAGTACGCCGAGATGGTATTGTGCTTCGGCATTGCCTGCTTTAGCAGCTTGCTTGTAAAGTGACGCAGCTTTTTCATAGTTTTGCGCACCAGCTTGCCCGGTATGATGCAAAAGAGCGAGTGTCGTCAATGCTTGTGGGTCATTTTGTGCTGCGGCAAGCTCGTACCAGTACATCGCTTCCTTTATGCTTTTTTCGACGCCGTGCCCGTGCTGATAGAGCGCTCCGAGATTGTATTGAGCGCTTGCGTTACCCGACTGAGCGGCATATAAAAACCATTTCGCTGCCTCTTTGTAATCTTCGTCGGAGTATTCTTGCTCTGGGTGTAAAATTGGCATCGGAATAGAGAGTTTGGCGTTTTGCTGCTTGTAGCTATTATGGTCGATTTCGAAATCTGGGTCTTTGCGCTGGATGAACCATTCAATTAAATCCGTTAAATAATCAAATGTCAGCTGAAGTGATTTTTGATCGAGTAACTCGATGTTGCGCACGACGCTTTGTTTACGAATTAAATCCATTAATAAAAAAATGCGTCGAGGTTGAATTTTGTCTGTGAATGACGTCGTTTTGAGGAACGCCAGCAATGAGCGCTGTTTTGGTACGGTCCCCATTTCGTCTTCGTATACAGAGCGAACAATTTGCTCTAGCACCTCTGCACATCGTTGTAGGCGCATCGCTGTTGGAAGCTTCAATGTTACTGCAGCTTCAAGCGTATTGGCAATTTGTTCATAGCCTTGACTACGAAGCGGTTCATTCGTTTGGCGTAAAATCGCCTCATGCATGGCTTCCACCACCTTCTTATAAATTGTATGTAATAGTGTATATATCGAATTATTCGATATGTTGTAAAGGGAACGTGTATAAAATTTTACCGAATAAGGGTAAATACTTGTCATACAGGTCGTAAATCTGATAATATTCGAGGAATTTAGATGTAGTGGAGGAAACAACATGATGAAAAACTTACAACAGCAAATGCATGCATCACAAACAGGGAAGGTCGAGCTTGTACTACGCAATGCGAAAGTAGCAGACGTGTTTTCACGTACGTGGCTCGATGCGGACGTCGGCATTACAGCGGGGAAAATTGTCGCTGTGGATTATACGAAAAGTTTAGTAGGGCAAACAGAGCAAGATGTAGCGGGGCAATACGTCGTGCCAGGCTTTATTGATGGGCATATTCACATTGAGTCGTCGATGTTAACGCCGTCTGAATTTAGCCGCATTTTATTACCACATGGAATTACGAGCGTCGTGACAGACCCACACGAAATTGCGAACGTAAACGGCGCAGAAGGCATTCAATTTATGCTAGACGATGCGGCAAAAGCGGATATGGACATTTTCGTCATGCTGCCGTCGAGCGTGCCAGGAACAGCGCTTGAAAATGCAGGGGCGGTGTTACATGCGAAAGATTTAGCGCCGTTTATGACGCATGAATCGGTGCTTGGCTTAGCAGAAGTAATGGATTATCCTGCTGTGTTAAACGGTGACGAGACGATGTTAGAAAAATTATTGCTTGCACGAGCGCATAATTTAATCATTGATGGGCACGGAGCAGGTTTGCAGCATATGCAAATTCGCGGCTATCGTACAGCGGGCATTCATACAGATCACGAGTGCGTTACAGCAGACGAGGCGCGTGATCGTGTAACACAAGGGATGTATGTGCTTATTCGTGAAGGCTCGGCGGCGAAAAATTTACGCGACGTGCTACCGGCTGTGACGGATGCAAACGCTCATCGCTTTGCATTTTGTACAGATGATAAGCATTTAGATGAATTAATCGAAGAAGGAAGCATTAACTACGCGGTGCAGCTTGCGATTGAAGAAGGCATGGATCCACTGCTTGCGATTACGCTTGGGACGTTTAACGCTGCGCAGTGCTACCGTCTATATGAAAAGGGCGCAGTTGCACCAGGGTACGATGCTGATATCGTCGTATTGCCAAGCTTAACGACGATTGCCCCGACAGCTGTATTTAAAAACGGACAGCTCGTGGCACAAAACGGGGAGCTATTAGTGGCGCGTAATGAACGTGTTGAGCCGTCAACAGCGATTACGCAATCGGTGCGTATTCCGACTGTGACAAACGACGATTTACAAATTGCGTTTCCAGTGAGTAACCGTGCGAACGTTATTGAAATTATTCCAAATCAAATTATGACGAAAAAGCTTGTGACGGAAGTGCCGGTCGAAAACGGGTATTTCGTGCCGTCTGTTGAGGAAGATTTACTGAAGCTTGCGATTGTTGAGCGTCATCATAATTTAGGAAACATTCAAGCGGCGATTGTTAAAGGCTTTGGCTTACGAAGCGGTGCGGTGGCGACGACGGTTGCGCACGATTCACATAACGCGCTTGTGCTTGGGACGAACGATGATGATATGATTGTCGCACTAGAAGCATTGCAGCACATGCAAGGTGGCTTCGTTATTGTAAATGAAGGGAAAGTAATTGGTGAGCTTGCGTTGCCGGTAAGTGGCTTAATGACGATGCTTGACGCGAACGAGGCGTGCGAGCAGCTACATGCATTACACGATGCACTGCATGTCATTCATCCGACGATTGATTTCCATTTATTTTTAACGCTATCGTTTATCGCATTGCCAGTTATTCCACAGCTGAAAATTACCGATACGGGCTTGTTTGATGTGGATTTATTTGAGCATATTGCGATTCAAGTCGATAAAAGATAGAGGAATTTTTGTGCGCCATGTCGTATGAAGTTAAGTAGTGGGGAGTGAGAGCATGCATCAAGTAGTAGCAGTTTTACCGGTGTATAATCCAACCGATGAATTTGAAGAGGATATTGAGGAAATTTTATCGTTACAGTTTGCTCAAATCATTGTAGTGAACGACGGCAGTAATGCGCGACATGATGCCTTGTTTGAACGACTGCGACAAATGCCGAACATTACGTTGCTGTCCCATGAGAACAAGCGCGGCAAAAGTGCAGCAGTGAAAACGGCCGTGTCATACGTGCAGCGACATTTGCAACGCTGTAAAGGGATTTTATTAATCGGTGCGTATGGTCAGCACAAGCTGCGTGATATTGAGCAAGTGTTACATGTGTCGCGCATTTATAATGATGGTGTTGTACTCGGTGTGCGCAGTTTTCAGTCGAGGGAGCTGCCGGTATCTAGTCGCATCGGTAATTTTTTTGTGACGCTGTGCTTTGAGCTGCGCTGTAAAAGACGCATTGCCGACGTTCAAACAGCGCTGCGTTACATCGCGATGCCACATGTGTCGATGCTGCAGCGTATTAGTGGGGAGCAATTTGATTTAGATGTGTATATGCTTATGGAAGCGGTGAAACGTCGCATTCCGTTGTATGAGGTGTATATCGGCAAGGCGAATATAAAGAAAAATACGTTTATTCAGTATGACGAAACGTTTCGCTTTCATAACGTAGGGAAAAAAATATGGCAGTACAAGTATTTGCAATGACGTTTTCAATCATACAAACTGGAGGGATTTTCTATGACACAACAACATCCACAGCAAGTTGCAAACGAGGCACAAAAGCATTATTCAGATGAAAAATTCATCGCGAAAATTCAGCGCGTCGGCATGGATTTAGGCTTTAAGGCGTTGCATGCAGCGACGACGTTATTTGTCGCATTAAAAAGCCCAAATATGCCAAATACACAAAAGCTCATTATTGTCGGAGCGCTCGGCTATTTAATTTTACCAATTGACGTTGTGGCCGATTTTTTACCGGTCGTTGGTTTAGCGGACGATGCATTTGTTATCATTAAAGCGGTTATGTCGGTGTATAAGCAAGTCGATGAGGATATGGAGCAAGAGGCTCATGATTTATTGAAAAAGTGGTTTGGTGACCGATACAATTATGAAGGAAACCTCCAACAAATTGTGGAGGAGCAATCGGACGAACAAATGAATAAGTAATGGAGATGAAGACGTGATTCGAACACTATTTTCTGTCGTCATCGTCGCAACGTTCAGCTGGGTTATTTACGGGCTAGTTGAAGATTATAAAGAAGATGCGTTGTCGCTATATGAAAGTGCGAAAAGTGAAATGCATGAAGCGAAAAACGCGGTGCTAAGCGGCAATCCAATCGAAGTAATGCCACCTGAGGAAGAAGCGGCACTACAAGGCGCAACGACGAATGTAAAAGAGCTAGCCGAAGCGTTTTATAGTCATATGCGCAACTGGGAAACAAAATTTACGATTGAATACGTTGGTGACACGACGTATTTAGGTGAAATGCTAGATGAGGCGTACGCGATTGCTAAGAATCATGATGGCTACGTACTCGGGCATTTAGATCGCATGGATTTAACGTATGAGTACACGACGAAAAAAGCGACGATTACCGTGCTGCAAAAATATTTAACTGATCCGCATCAAGAAGAGTTCGTCGATAAGCAAGTGCGTCACATTATACGCACAATTATAACGGACACGATGACGGAAGAGGAAAAAGTATTAGCCGTTAATGATTACATCGTGCGCAATTCGGTGTACGGCACGAAAACGACGGCAAGCCCGCATAGTGCGTTTGCGTTGCTAATGGAAGGGCAAGCGGTATGCCAAGGCTATGCGCTTGTGGCGTACAAGATGATTGATTTACTTGGCATCGACGTGAAGTATGTAACAGGAGAAGCGGACGGTGTTGGGCATGCGTGGAATTTAGTCAATATTAACGGTGTGTGGCGCCATTTAGATACGACGTGGAACGATCCGATTCCAGACCGCGGTGACAAAGTATCGCGCGACTATGCATTGCTAACAGACGAGGAAATGCGCAAAACTCATACATGGCTACGTGCAGACTATCCGCAAGCGAAATAACCTAGAAGTCGAATGATCATACATTCGGCTTCTAGGTTTTTTTACGTGAAAAACATTATAGTGGACCGATTTTTCATAATATGTTAGTATTCTGTAAGAGGTGTTACGATGAACAATATTATTTCATTTTTCTCTGGCGCAGGTGGTATGGATTTAGGTTTTGAGCAGGCAGGTTTTACGATTAAGCTTGCGGTTGAAATCGAGTCGATTATGTGCGAAACGTTACAGCTAAATCGAAAAGATGACACGTTGACGATTTATGAGAAAAATATATTAGAAGCAACTGCTGAGGAAGTGCTACAGCAGGCAAAACTTAGTAAACATGAAGTGACGGGTATCATTGGTGGTAGTCCGTGCCAGTCATTTTCCACAGCTGGTAATCGTGGTGCTTTCTCAGACGACCGCGGACAGGCGATGGTAAAGTACATCGACTTAATTAACGAAATTCGTCCGAAATTTTTCGTGCTAGAAAATGTAAAAGGTCTATTATCGGCGGCACTTGAGCATGTGAGCATTGAGGACCGCAAACAGCAGAAGCTAGACGGTGTTTCGTTACGCCTAGAGCAACAGCCAGGCAGTGCGTTTTCGTTTATTTTAAATCGCATTGACGGATATGATGTGCATTATCAAGTGTTCAATTCAGCAAATTACGGTGTGCCGCAAAAGCGAGAGCGCGTATTTTTAATCGGCGTTTTAAAAAATGAAAACGGTGAGCCGATATTTAATTATCAATTCCCGAAACAAACACATAGTAAATCGGCGAAAGTGAAGGAAACGTTATTTGATTTTGAAATTGGGACAGAAGAGCTAGAGCCGTGGGTGAGTTTTTCGGAAGCGACAGCACATTTACAAGGCGAGCCGATGCACTATCAATCGTATTCAGAAAAGCGACTGCATTATATGAAGATGATTCCGACTGGTGGTGGCAACTGGAACGATTTAAAGAAGTTTGGCGACGATGTTGTACGTCAAGCGATGGGTGGCGCATACAATTCTGGTGGTGGAAAAGTAGGATTTTTCCGACGCATTAAAGCGAATGAGCCTGCACCGACGCTTCTTACGTCACCTGCGCAAAACAGTACGAACTTAGGGCATCCATTTGAGGACAGACCATTATCGATTGAGGAATACTTAGCGATTCAGCAATTCCCACGAAATTATAAAGTAGCAGGGAAGTTAATGGACCAGTACAAACAAATTGGCAATGCTGTTCCGGTTGGCTTGGCGTATGCGGTGGCGAAGTCAATTCGTGACGCAATGCAATAGCAATAAAGGGTGTGCCGAATGATGTTGGCGCACCCTTTGTTTTTTTTTAAGCTAATTAATTTAGGATTTGTATGTAATGTATCGCTTAAAAATTGTAAATAGTCTTCCTCACTTAGCTCAGATGAATGCCCTGTTACTATTTCTACTTTAGCATTTAATTCATGCCATTTGTAATCAGGCACGTTTAGACGGTTAACCTTTTTCTTACCAAGTCGATACCATTTTTCGATTTCGACATGTTTACCATCACGTACTGTAACACTCGAGCTGTTTTCTGTGTTGTATTTATTTTTAATTTGTAGCAGCTTTAGCGTATTAGTAGAAGCGTCATAATGTGCAAAATCTGCAGCGCGAACAATTTCACCTTCGAGCCAAATAAAGTTGAATGGTGGCTGACAAAGATTTTTCGCAATGTATGCTTCTAGCAAATGACCTTGAATATTTTCAAGCGACATTAATAAATCGTGGCTATCAATAGCGAGTGAAATATCATCTGTACTAACATTCATGTCATTTTCGATATAGTAACGATTTAAGACATGAGCAAGCGCAAGGTCTCGTACAGTATCTCGTTCGCGTAATGGAGTGGCTTCTTTTAAAAGAGTAGGTTGAATGTGCGCAGCAACTAGTTTTTTTAACCAATTTGCCGTATAAAGCATGACGCGTTTTCTTTGATCCAATTCACAATCAATTGTTTTCGAACTTTTTAAGCTGTTAATAATACCGAATGACATACAAATATGCGCAATCGAAACGATGTCGTCTCGTGTCCCTTTACATATGTATAAATTTTTAATTTTACTGTTTAAAGAGTTGATTGCATCGTTAATGAGCAGAGCAAATTCTTCCTCATTAAACTTCGCTAATTCTTCGTTTAAATCCATCGTACATTTCTCCTTTGTGCTGAAGTATATGTTTATTATGCCGCATATATATTCAAAAAAATAGCACGCTCACCATAAAGATGAACGTACTATTTATTACAGTAACTTCTGCTTCTTCGACGTCAAATACGTCGGTAGCACCATGCCACAAAGTACGAGCGCAATGCCAGCAATTTGCAACACCGTTAACGTCTCGTTCAGCACGATGACGGATACGGTAATGGCAACAGGTAGCTCCATCGCGCTTAAAATCGATGTCAGTGCGCCGCCAACTTTTGGTGCGGCAATGCCAAATAATAAAATAGGCACGATAATGCCGAACATACCTAAAATAAGCCCGAACTTCCATAGCCCTTCGTTAAATAGCGTGCCATTCCATACAATTTCAGGTGCAAGGAAGAAGCTTGTCATGACGAGCGCAACGAACGACATAATCGTCATGCGTGAAATCGTCGTTACCCCGTCTACTTGTCGAGAGTTTACTTGAATGAATACTGCAAATGACAGGGCAGACAGTAAGCCAAACACCCAACCTTGCCAAGCGATGCGGCTTAAATCGGTATCAATGACGCCTGCTGCTAAAATCGTTCCGGCAAATAGCACGATTAAAGCGATGGCCTCGATGCGTGTAATAAATCGGCGTTTCATAATACAGTCAAGCAGCGTACCGATCCATGTAAATTGAAACAGCATAACGACTGCGAGCGATGCAGGTAAATAGTTGAGCGCGTGCCCATACACGATGCCAGTGAAGCCAGTAAGCATACCACCGAGCACTAAAATGCGCCAGCCGCGTGCGTTAAGCTTCGGCAATGTGCGCTGTGTACAAATGAATAATATGACGGCGAGCAAGAAGCCGATGACGTATTGGCTTGTAATTGCTTCTGCCGATGTGAAGCCTTCGTTCATCGCCACTTTTACAATTGTTGATAAAATACCGTAGCTGCTCGATGCGATAATAATTAGTAATGGATAAAACAACGTACCTTTCAATACAATCCCTCAATTTCTATAAGTTTTTCACCATATGATGAAACGGCTCGTCAATAATGCGCCAATCCTCAGTTGTTACGTAGCCAAGACGCTCGTATAGCTGGCGTGCGCGTATTTTTTCAGCTTCGACGTTGAGCGAAAGTTTCGAGAAGCCTCGGCGCTGTGCCTCGCGTTCGGCAAACTGTAATAGCTGTGTGCCGACACCTTGCCCTTGTGCCGCTTCGTCAACGCTAACTGTATCAATGTAAAATTCGTCGTCATGCGCTTCGACGTCGATTGTTACGTCGCGTCCTTGCGCGTGCAGCCATTGTTCTAGCTGACGGTCGAGCAGTCGCCCTGTTTTGCCGTCGTATAGCACCGCAATGCCGACGATTGTTTCGCCGTTACGCGCGACAAATGTATGCTCAAAGGAATGACGGTTGTTCGTGTTCGTAATGAGCGTACAAAGCGTTTGAATGACTTCTGCTTGCTCGTTTTGTGCTGTTAAACGGTTCGCAATGTCACCAATTGCGGAAACAATCAATGGGGCGATGAACGGCGCATCGTCCTTCGTTGCTTGTGTAATCGAAATCATATGAATCCCTCGCTTTAATAGTAGTCGATGTAAGTGAAAAGTAAGTATATCAAACTTGTGAACAGCTTGCGTGAAATTGATTTGTTCAATAAGTCTAAATTTTTATATTTGCAGTCATTTCATGGTAACCTAGAAAATAACTATATTTTCGGAGGGACACAACCAGTTATGACTCAGTCGGATAGAGATTTCATTCTCGTATACGGAGATGCATTTGTTGATTTTATTGCGAAGGACTACACGAACACGGAGTTTGTCACATATTTAGGCGGGGCGACAATCAACGTTGCAGCAGGCATTAGCCGCATTGGCGCACCTTCTGCGTTAATTACAATTACAGGTGACGATGAGACGTCGGAGTTTGTACGTAATGAAATCGAAAAGGAAGGCGTTAATTTACAATATTCGATTTTTGATCCAGTAAAGCGTGTGAGCGGTGTGTATGTGCATTTAACGGAAAACTGCGAGCGTATTTTTAAAGACTATATTGATGAAACGCCAGACTTACAAGTAACGGCAGATCAATTAGATGAGCAAGCGTTTAAGCGTGCGTCTGTATTAAATGTTTGTTCAGGCACAATGTTCCACGAAACAG
>JAXJTE010000243.1:0-40105 GCA_036309765.1 Caryophanon sp.
AAAGGATGGATGATTTTAAAGCAAAAAAAGGATTCACAACACGCACACAAACCATTATTTAGTTAATTCAGTATGCGCTTGAAAAATTTGAAGAAAAAGAAAAACGCTAAACACTCACGAGCGATTCATCTCATGACTAAAATCACGAGTTTTCTCGCCCGTACTCATAAATAATTGCCGATGCCGTTGATGTCTGGCGCAAACCAACCGACGATACCCAGCACAATAAATAATCCAATCGTCCCCGCAAATACGGTCATGACAAGCTGCGCACCAAGCTCATCAATGTAAAAGCGCGTCGTCCAAAAGAGCGTAATGCCGATGAGTACAGGAATAGCGTACGCAATCGTATTGAGCAGCTTCACCTTACGTACAAAAATCATGACGATCAATAGCACAATCGTCGCAACAGATACGGGCAGCCGCACACTCTCAGGTAAAATCGAGCCAAGCCATAAGCCGACTGCTGTTAACGCCCACATGACCGCGAATGTAACATGACGCGGCGCACGATGCTTTTTTGTCGTTCCTCCATCTATTCAGCCCCTTATTTATACAAAATGAGTGCAGTAAAGCCAAACAACGTCGCACTATATTGAATTTCGATTACTTCAATCGATGTATTCGTTAAAAATTCATTCATTTTTTTATCAAAGCCTCGTTCGGAATATGCCATAATCGTCTTTGCTTTCATGTAAAACTCCCCTTTTTCCTAAGTACTACTGTATACGGACGTCAGGAGAAATCGGTTTCAATTTCTTTCGTGAAAATAGAAAAAGCGTACGAAATGCCATGTTCATGACGTTTCGTACGCTTTTTTTATTTAATCAAGTGTGTTGATTAGCCAGTCAATTGGCATTTCACGTAGGACGGCTCGCTTTCCTGGGGCTCGGCTCAAGCCTCCGCATCGCTCCTACGTCGCGCTTTACGGGGTCTTGAGGCACGAGCTATTCCCCTAGGAGTCTCGCCGCACGCTCCATGCCACTACAATACTGCATTCATTTCAGTTATGCTGCTGAAAACAATCGATTCAGCTGTATAAAAATGGATAATCAAAAGGCCTGTTATTTAATATTACGTATGTTATAGTTAGCTCTCCACATCGAGGCAGGCTTTCTGCAGGCGTGGCTTGGCATTATATATGCTTGTAACTAAATATGATACTCCACATGCTCGTCAACATAATCCCACTCGTACGGCGTTTCTTGGTAAACATAGTAGTTGAGCCAGTTTGAAAACAGCAAGTGAGAGTGCGCGCGCCATGTGTTCAGTGGCACTTGCGTCGGATCGTTTTGTGGGAAATAATTTTTCGGCACATCCACGTCCGGGTCCTTTTCAATGTCGCGGAAATACTCGTCTGATAACGTCGTCGCATCGTATTCTAAATGCCCCGTCACCATAATGTCGCGCGTATCCTTCGACATGACGATAAACACACCTGCATCGTCTGAGTACGATAATAAATTTAAATACGGGTGGCTGCGCACTTCGTCGATTGATACCGACGTATGACGTGAATGCGGTGCCACATAAATATCGCTAAAGCCGCGCACTAAATCGACCGTTAAATCCGTGATGACATGCGAATACACGCCTGAGCATTTCGTCGGCAGCTCGTACTTACCGATGCCGTAATGATAATGCAGTGCTGCTTGTGCACCCCAACAAATGTAGAGCGTCGATGTGACGTTTTCCTTTGCCCAGTCTAAAATTTCGGTCATTTCTTGCCAATAGCTCACCGCTTCGAACTCAAGCTTCTCCACTGGTGCGCCGGTTACGATCATGCCGTCAAATCGTCGTGTGCGAACGTCCGCAAATGTTTTATAAAACGCATCTAAATGGTTTTTTGAGACGTTTTTTGATTGGTACGTTGCGGTGTTCAAAAACGTCACGTTCACTTGTAGCGGCGTGTTGCCGAGCAGTCGCAGTAACTGTAGCTCCGTTTTTTCTTTTTCGGGCATTAAGTTCACGACTAAAATATTTAAAGGACGAATTTGTTGTGTTTTCGCACGGTCCTCTTCCATCACGAAAATTTTCTCTTTTTTTAGTAAAGCCCCTGCTGGCAAAGACTTTGGAATATTAATTGGCATCACAATTCCCCCCATAAATGACAATAAAAAAAAGCTCTTATCTAAGAAAGATAAGAACGCGGTCGTTTCTTCTTTCTTATCTGTCTGGAATTAGCACCTTTCTACACGCGTAGAGGTTGCTGAAGCGTCAACGGGCCGAGTCCCTCAACTTCTCTGGATAAGTTCATATTCATAATGATGCATTTATACTATCATGTTTATGCAAATTTGACAACATTTAAAATTATCTAATAAATTAGTCTAATAGCTAATAAATAAGCACTTTGGGGAGGTCGTCCAGTAGTAATTGGCTTTCCGCGCATTGCGGCTCGCGTTCCTGGGGCTCGGCTCAAGCCTCCGCGCCGCTCCTACGTCGCGTCTTACGGGGTCTTGAGGCACGAGCTGTTCCCCTAGGAGTCT
This sequence comes from Caryophanon sp., assembly GCA_036309765.1. Lineage (GTDB taxonomy): Bacteria > Bacillota > Bacilli > Bacillales_A > Planococcaceae > Caryophanon. The sequence continues at coordinate 2,490 of JAXJTE010000243.1, forward strand.
CGCCGCGCGCGTCCAGCCACTAATCAATCACGAATCACTACATCTATCTCATAATGCTCAAATAATTAGCCGTTAACATAAGTACTTACAAAATAAATCATCTGCATTAAAACTCCAATAAGTGTAAATCCTAGCCCTACGTAAGCAATTTGCCTTTCTAATTTCGCATCTTCATTAACACTTCGAACTTGTTCTTCCATTTCTTTTAAAGCTCCAAATGAACCTATCTTAGATTTCATAGGTTTCAAATGCTTTTTTCGGATAGCTGCGTAAAAAGTGATTGAACCTCCAAATGCTGCTACTAACATGCCCATAAAACCAAGCATTGCTGCACCTCTTTTCGAAAATAAAAGAAATAACACGAATCCATTATTTACTGCTTATAAAACTTATTTCTCCGCCTTAATCTCGTGATACAGTGCGTCCCATTCCGGTGCGATTTTTGAGAATGCAACGGGGCGGAACGTGTCCTTTTTGACGATTGTGTGCGTCGATTGCCCAGTCACTGCGACTGTGCCGTCTTCGTGTACAATTTCGTAGCCATACGTCGTGCGCACGCGTGAATGCGCCTGCACCCATGTGCGAACCGTTACCGTTTGTCCGTAGCGCACCGGCGTTTTGTAATCGACGTGAATGTTCAGTACGGGCGATAAATAGCCTTCTTTTTCTAAATCTGCGTATTTGTAGCCGAGCTGCTCGATAAACTTCGTGCGCCCAACTTCCATCCAAATGACATAATTCGCATGATACACGACGCCCATTTGATCGGTTTCAGCGTAGCGCACATCGATTGTTGTTTCGTTTATTACCATTTCCCTCACCTCTGTTGTATCATACCGCGAATTGTCGGTGTGTGCAGTACCGTTTGCATAACTGAACGAAAGCGTGCGCAAAAATATCGCAGGCGTGCTACTTCTTTTTTGCTCAAAGCTATGGTATGATGGACGTTGATTATAAAAGAGGACGTGAATGTTTTGATTAAAATTGATATGCCAAAACCAGACGTAGTTATTCGTCAACGCGAGCAAGTTATTAAACCAGGCGATGTAGAAATTCCACCGTATTACGGATTTATCGACTTCCATAAAATTACGCGCGAAAAAGGCGGCTTATTTTTCCTATACAACGCAGCGAATGAATTATTATTCGTAGGGAAAGCACGCAAAGTTCGTCAGCGCATTAAAAAATACTTCGATGGTAACGTAGCACCGCTAAACAACCACAAAAATGAAGTACACAAAATCGAAGTGTATGAAATCGAAGACCCAATGGAGCGCGAAATTTACGAGACGTATGCGATCAACAAATTCCGTGCGAAATACAACACAGAAAAAGTATTTTTCGAAGCCGAATAATCGTGAAAAGCGCTAGAGGAGTTTATTTCCTCTAGCGTTTTTTTACCGCTTCGCCAAATTGCTCATCAGCACATTTTGCATCGTTACAGGTAGCTGCCCAAGCTCTGTTCGTTGCGCGTCCCAATAAAAGGAAATGCGCTTATACGACGGAGCGAGTGTGTGCTGTAGCGGATGCGTCGTCGCCATCGTCTCAAAATCGCGCTCGTATAGTAAGCGTCCGTTTTGCTCGTAAAAATTCGTGACGTTTGGCAATACATATTCGACATCATTCGTCGTCACGTTCCATCGCTTGACGGCGTCCGTTTCCGCATCGATGTAATACAAATAAACGTCGCTCATATATAAATTCGTCCCCGCAAGTTCGACTGGCATATCGACTTGCTCCATCGTGCGTTTTAAAAAGCGATGAATCGTACCAATTGGTGATTCCGCATAGATGTAGCGTTCATCATGCGCCATCGTTTTGTAGCTTGTCAGCACCTCGTATTTTACTCCGTACGCTGTTGGTAACGTATATGCTTCGCGCTCATGGTCGTGGTGAATGAGTTCATCTGACATCATGTAGTTGTAGGAAGCCGCACCTTTTACCGGCTCAATCGGGTCTGACCACGTCGTATCAACGTTGACCCACGCACCATCCATGTACACTAAATTCCATGCGTGCTGTTCGGTCGTACCGTCGTCATGCGTAATATAGCCGAGGACGTAATGCACCTGCATGCCAAGGCGCTCTAGCAGCTCACCAGTCATGAGCGCGTACGCCTGACACACTCCGAAGCCGTCCGTCATAAACGCAACGTGCGAGTGTGGCGTCGTCATCGTGTCGTATGAGTAGCCGTAATGACGCTGCACATAATCGGTCACGTACAGCACTTTATCTAAGTCGGTATACGCCACTTTCGCAATTTGTGCCGCCACATCGTCCTCTAGCGCCCACACTTTTTCCACGTCTTCATACGGTACATCGACGTTTAGTTCAAATAAGTTCATGTACGTAATAAACTCACCGTTTTCGTCTTGGTCGATGTAATACGTCGTGTATTCCGCTGGGTAGCCCCCGATTAAATCACCGCTCGTTTGAAATGACATGTAAAAGCCGTCAATCCATCCTTGGAACGCCTCGTTAATTTGGCGCTCGGTTAACTGTGCGGCGTTATCGACATGTAGCGTCACTGCGTACGGCGTTTCAAAAATACCTTGCTTGTAGTGATGCGTGATTAAATTCGTCAGCTCCCCGTGCCCACCGATGACCGTGTATGCATTGCCGTCGCGGTCTTGTATGTCCTCTGCCTGTGCGTGCGGCGCCATCAATCCACCGAACATCGCAAAGCATAACAGCATTCGTTTCAAAAAATCACAGCCTTTACTCATTAGTTCTGTAGCTTATTATAGGCAAAAGCGCCCGACTTTAAAAGCGATTGCCTTCACGAAAAAAAGACGTGGTGTATGTGCTACACCACGCCCTGCTTTAAAACACTTGCTGATTTTTCGTATATTTTTGCGTCAGTAAACTCACGATGATAAATACGACGAATGATGCCACGACCGGAATTGTCACCGTATGCATACCAAAGACGTGCTGATGGAAGCGGTCGATATAAATGTATAGCACTAAGCCCGTCGCCATCGAAGCAAACGCGCCGTATTTATTTGCCTTCTTCCAGTAAAGCCCTAGCACAACAGCCCATAAAAACGATGCCTCTAAGCCGCCAAACGCAAATAAGTTAATCCAAATTAAAAACTCTGGTGGATTTAATGCAAATAACACAACAGACACCCCAACGACCGTCGTCACGATGAAGCTTAAACGTTTAATTTCCGCATCTTGTGCAGTCGGTTTAATGAAGTTTAAATACACATCTTTAATGACCGTCGAGCTGACTAAAATCAGCAGCGCGTTCACCGTTGACATAATGGCCGCCATTGGAGCAGCTAGCACAACCCCGGCTAGAAGCGGCGGTAAAATTTCAAGCGTCAACGTCGGCATTACTTTATCGCCAATTTCAATGCCTGGCATCACGGCACGACCGAACACACCGATTAAGTGCATACCAAACATCACCGTCGCAATGCCGATTGTGCCGATAATAATCGCACGGTGCATCCCTTTTGAATCTTTATAGCTCATCGCACGTACCGCAATTTGTGGTAGCCCGATAACCCCGATCCCAATTAAAATCCAAAACGTCGATACGTACAGCGGCGTTAAATTCCCCTCTGCCCCAAACGGTGACACAAACTCCGGGTTTTCCGCCACAAGCGTCGTCATAATGGCTGACACACCGCCACCTTCAATGACAACCGCCACAAGTAAAATAACTGTACCGATCACCATGACCGAGCCTTGCAGCGCATCCGTTAGCGCAACTGCCGCGAAGCCTCCAATAATAACGTATAACAGCACCGCCACCGCGAAAATAATAAGCGCAGCACGATAGTTTAAGCCAGTTAACGATTCAATTAAACGCGCACCACCGACCCACTGTGCTGTCATCGCCGCGAATAAAAATACCATGATAGCAAGCGCAGATAATAGCACGATTGCATTCGAGTTGTAGCGTGCCTTTAAAAAGTCAATTAGCGTAATCGCTTCGTATTTACGCGAAATGATCGCAAACTTCTTCCCTAAAATCATGAGGACGAAATAACCTGCTGGTAGCTGCGCCATCGCAAGCAGCACCCAACCGAGCCCCGTATTATACGCCACGCCTGGTCCACCGATGAAGCTTGAGGCACTGCCGTACGTCGCCATCATCGTCATCGCAAGCAGGAAGCCACCCATCTCACGCCCGCCTAAAAAATATTCCGATAAAAACGAGTCCGATTGGCGCACGCGCATATTCGCCCAAATGCCAATGCCGAAGATTAGCACTAAAAATACAACGAGTGGTAAAATGACTTGCCAATGCATTATTGTTCATCCTCCCCATCTAGCGGTACTTCTGTGAAGAATAGCTTCATCACAAGCCAAATTAATACAATCATGATGATCGTTGTGACAATACAGCTATAAAAAAACCATGCAGGAAAGCCGAATACATATGTATACTGTGTCGGGTCGCCGCTTCCTAAGCCATACGCAAAGCCGTACCAAAGCGCAAAGTTCACGATGACGAGTGCGACGCCAATCCATGCTTCTTTATGCGCAATTTTAAACCGTGAATCCATGTTCACCACACCTTTTTTATAATTTATTGTACGTTCGTCGATAGTGAAAAATTTTCGCATCGCTCCTACGTACACTGTAGTATACTATATACACATGTATGGCAACATTCCACTTATTTTAAACAAAATAAAGGATGATTGATATGATTCAACAACTTCATTATATTCAAAACGTAAAAACAAGTATTTTATTAGTTGAAGATAATTATTATGAACGCTTTATTAACGACTGTAAGCAATATCCACATTACTTAGACTTAATACCTGAAACATTGCGTGATAGCATTCATCATCTCAACTTAATGCGTGATTTGTATTTCGTCTTGCATATGGAGCCGCACTTCATTTCTGATCCGAATTTAAGCATGATTTACGTGCTGCGTTACACGTTAGTCACGGAGCTTTCTCATCTGCCGCGGTTTCAAATGCTGCATACGATTTGCGAGCGCAACCCTCCGTTAACGCTGCTCACGGCCATTATGATTGCGACAGCCGCGCACGAGGAACTTACGTCATTAATTACCGAGCAATCCGATGAACGTTTTCAAGAAAGCTTTGCGTTCATTAATCAATTCCCGTCACTCGACATTTTATTTTTATACGACGAGCAGCGTGACTTGCAAAATACATATCCAAAGCAGCTCGCCAAAGCACAGGCCATCACAGCTAATTTATTTCGCTCGGTCATGCGTGAAAACCCGCAGCGATTCCAAAAGCGACTACAAAGCATTGCATCATTTACACAGTATTATGCATCATTACGAAAGTAGGTGGCACGTATGATGATTGTTCACAAAAACAATAAGTTAACCGATGCCTTTTTATTGCAGCAAGACGGCAAATATTTAGAGGCCATTCAGCACGCGCAAGCACAGCTCATCCAAGCGAAGGTAAACATGAACGTGCGCGATATGCTCGATGCGTATGTGGATTTGTATTATTGTTACTTCAACGAGCTGTTGTTTGAGGAGGCACTGCAAGTATACGAAGCACATAAAAAGCTATTTATGACGACAAACGACCGCGCCGATATCATGTATCATCACGTCATGTCGTATATGCTATATGACATCACGAAGCAATACGACGCTGGCATTGACGCACTGAAAAAAGCGATTGCGATTGCGACGTCCATTGAAGCGCATCACATCGTCGGTTTAGCGAACTGCTTTATCGGCGCACTGTACACGCGCAAAAAACAGCATCACGAAGCGCTCAATTATGCCACGCTAGGTGTAGCATACATTCGCACATTCGCCCCGAACTTAACGTTTTATACGATGCAGTGTGAAATTTGTTTAGCGCAAATTGCGACGTCTGCTCGTGCCTTTGAGCAAGCAGCCGAAATTATTAATGCGATTGATACGCTGCAAACGCTCGACAAGCACCAAACGATTTATTTGCAATTTTCATTCGTGAAGATGCGTTATTTATACGCGACGAATCAGCTCGACGTTGCACAAACATTTCGCGAAACACTTATCGACACAATTACATCGGCGAATGATCACATCGTTGCGAAACTGCTTATGCCGACGATTAAAGCAACCGTCGAAAGCTTACAGTTACCACAGGAGCTGGCGTTTTGGGAAGACTACGAGCAAACGCTACAATTAGCCGTCACAAATGAAACACGCTCGATTTTACAGGCATTCTCATCACAGCAACAAACGCTGTTATCCGATGCGTACGAAGAGCAAACATTGCTGCCAAAATCGCAATTTTTCGACCGTGGGCAGGCACTGTTTGAATCGACTAATAAGCCGCTGCTGCTCTTAATTTGCCAAATGAATACGTCTGATTGCCAAGAGCAAACGCGCTCGTACTTCCAGTTTCATATGCTTCAGCAAGCACTTGACCAATTTATGCAGACGTTTAATACAAGCGCCTACATTAGCTGCCATTTAACGCCGCACAAATTCGCCGTGCTGTTGGAATATGACGCGGCCGATGCAACACATTTGCATTTGCCAAAAACATTGACGATTGAGCTGCTTGGCAAAACGTATGACTACCCACTCTATTCGTCGTACACAAGCACATTAACAAGCCGCTCGAATAGCTTTTTAGAAATGTATCATTTAACAGAATCGCGGCTTTATCAGCTCGTATTCCATTAAAAAAAGGAGTTGCCCGAAAATTTTTCGAGCAACTCCTTTTATACTTCGTAATACGGCACGTCTAGCTGTAACCGTTCGTTCGCATAGACTAATACGACCGACGACGGCCCACACGTCACATCCATCGTAATCGGAAGCGCTGGCACTTCATGAAAGAATTGGTGACACTCATGCGCAAGCCCTTTTGAACCAGTCGGCCACACATGCGTAATGATGCCGCGCTGCCAAAGCTCATACATAACGGCAAGCGGTGCAATTTCGTGTGAATAATCAAGTACGCCTTGTCCGACGTGGGGATGCCCAATAACGTATCGGTACTTCCCACGAGTGCGCGGTGCTTGCAGCGTACCAATCGCCGTAATCGTCAGCGCGGATTGCTGCGTCTCCATATTCGTTTCGGTGCTTGCTATATACGGTGGCATCGCTTCATCAATTTCCGCAAAAATACTGCGAATGCCTTCCATATACGGCGTAAACGCATCCTCACCTGAGCCATTTCCAACCGTCATGCAGTGAATACGCGCATTCGCACACATTTGCTCAAGCAACAGCACGCGCATCGTATACGCCGCGACTAACGTGTTTGGTGCATGCACCGCATCAAGCGGCTTTTCCCCAATGGCGACCGAGTTATCGACCGTTACGACAAGTTCATTTTGAATGTATGCATTTCTCACGCCGCATGCACACCTTTACGCGCAAATACTTTTTGTAAAATCGGCATCATGATCGCCGCAAGTACTAAGTTTAGTACAGTCGCTAGCACAATCCCTGGCACAGTTGCCACATAAAATGCCGGCGAAATAAGGAAATAAAACGGAAGCGGCGATAAAATCCCGTTACTAATGAGCGCCCACACCCATTTTAATGTATGCTGTCCACGGCGGTGCAGCATCGCAAATACCCACACGACGATAAACATCGTACCGGCAATAATGAAGTGGAATGGCCCAAGTGGCATGCCCGACGTTAGCGCCGTTAACATATGCCCGATGCCCCCTGCAAGCCCTGCGTAAAGCGGCGGTAAAAACACCGCACTAATAAAGGCTGGTGCTGCGTCTAGTGCAGCGGTTGTCGAAAATACGGGAATTTTAATGAGCGCCCCAATTGCACAAAGCGCCATGACCATTGCCGTTAATGTTAACGTTTTTGTATGTTTCATGTATTACACCCCTTTGATTGTTTGTGGCAAGCCGTACCAAATTTGTGTGACGTTTTTTGCACGTTGCACGAATAGTTGATACAGTCTCCCTGCGCAGTCTCGCTGAAAACGCGTCTCCTGTTGTAGCGGCACGACGCCTCTTGATATGTCGTTGCCAATGACGATCACCGTTGCAACACTCGCTAATTGCTCAAGCTGTTCAACGATGCGCATCGCCTCTAGTCGCTCATCTGCTTGTAGCGTCACGCATTGCTCAATATGACGAATGATGATCGTTTGCCCGCGTACTTCCTCAGCGACTGGAATATGCGCTGTAAATATTGCCGCTTCTGGTGCTAGCTGTTTAGCATAAGCTGTTTTGCCGTTATACGCCCCTCCGAAAATGAAGTGCATGGCGCTCCCTCCTTCAACTGTTCGATTGTATCCCACGTGAATGTATAAAGCGTGTCATGCGTCGCCGTTGCTTGCTGAAACGTCGCCACGCCGCAAAGCTCCTGCATGTACCGAATGACACCACCATGTACGACGAATACGTATTGCCCATTTTGTGACACGATGTCATCTATTGCGTGACGAACGCGTGCTGTAAACTGCGAAAATGCCTCTCCGTTTGGCGGCGTCACGTTCATCGGGTCATCAATCCACGCGCGGTAGCACGCATCATCTTGTAATTCATCATACGTCTTCATTTCAAAATCGCCAAAATGCAGCTCACATAAACGCGCGTCCGCTACGTACACCGCATTCGGAAAATAAAGCTTTGCCGTTTGACGACAGCGCTGTAGCGTGCTGCCATATACGGTAAACGCCGCTTCTGTAACCGGTTCTCTATCAATCGGGACAATCGGATCATCCGTTTGCCCGACGTATTTTCGCGCGACATTGCCCGCTGTTTTTTCGTGACGCATTAATTGCACAACAACACGACGAACCATAAAAGCACCTCCATACTCGTAATGTACGCGCCGATTAAATCACCGGACACCCCGCCGAAATTTCGCACGCAAAATAAGCGATACACCCACGTCGCAACTAATAATACAGCTGGCACGACGAGCAATATCGGCTGCCATAGCGTAAGTAGCACAACGGTAATCAGCGTCAAAATACCCACATGGATCGCAAGCTTTCGCACATCGACGACTTTACGGAAAAACGCCGCAATGCCAGTTTCTTTCGCAAGTGGTATCGCTGCAAAACAATAAAGCGCCCCGATTCGGACAAGCATAGGTACGATAATGATTGCAAGCCATTGCCCACCAATCACCAGTTCATGTATAATCGCAAGCTGCATAAGCACAATGGCCACTAAGCTCATCGCCCCGAACGCCCCAACACGCGGATCATCTAAAATAGCTACACGCTTTTCCATATCGCGATACGAGAAAAACGCATCGCCCATATCAACAAAGCCGTCCATATGTAAGCCGCCCGTATATGTCGCATGCAGCAAAATAAAGAAAATCGCAACAAACAACGCGCTAAACTCCGTATACGTCATGAGCTGTAAAAACGCCACATCCATCAGCCCGATAAGTAAGCCAATAATCGGCAAGCAGCTATACATCATTGTCGCATTTTTCGTATGTAAATCAAACTGCCGTGTAATCGGCACAATCGTAAAAAACTGTAACGCTAATAAAAATCCTTGCACGTTGAAGCTCCTTTCCACTGCGTCACATGTGAAAACGTACATTCATACGCCGCTTCACTTTCCGCAACGAGCCATTGGTGTAGCTCCCCTAAAAGCCGCTTGTATCGCTCCGTCTCCGCATATGGTGACACCAACTCAAACAGCACCTCATTCGATACGATGACGATGCGCCCACGTAATGATACCACCATTTGCTTAAATGCAGCAATGTACGCATCGACGCGCTGTGGCTCCTTGTACAATACATTACTTAGCCACGTCGTCACACATTCGAATAAAACGACGTGCTGCGTATGACATAGCCGCGTCACATCGTACGGCACTTCAAGCGTTTCCCAGCAGTCGTTTGCACGGTCTTGCTGGTGATGCGTAATCCGCGTCTGCATTTCCGCATCAAACGCTACAGATGTCGCGGCATATAACCGCGGCAATTGCATATGCTCCGCGCGCGCAATTGCGATTTTTTCAGCAAACGCACTTTTACCACTGCGCACCCCGCCGGTAATGAAAATCATGCACTCCCTCCTTTACTGCACTAGTGTATCATATTTTGTTGTGCGTGTTCATGAACAAATTCATCAAAAAATAAGCTACGTAAAATACTCCTCTGAGTGTTTTACGTAGCTTATTTGTGTACGGCATCTTCAGTCATGTACAGTTACGATCCTTTCATACGCTTCGTTTTGTTTGCTGCAATAATACATGCTCTTCAACTAGCTGTACGTTATGCTCATATCGTCGCTCTGGCGCTTCGACGTGCTTGTTGTAACGCTCCGGGTAACGAACGAATAAAAGCCACACTGTAAATAATACAAGTAACATAAATGCACTGAATACGTATACGTTGAACATCCTTTCCACCTCCTAGATCTTTTACGCTTGTTCATGCGAAAAAGAAAATATACTTAATTTTACCATATTATAAAGAAAAATACGTTTACTTTTATTAAGTTATCATTAAGTTGTAGAGCGGATTTTTACATTTTCGTTTCAAATGCATTACAATTTCAGAATTTTTATGTTATTAAACAATCATTTCTTTACACAATTTACAAACATTCTCCAACGTAAAAAGCCTTTAACGAAATGGTTTCGCTAAAGGCTTTTGCTTATTAAACGTGCAGCACATTTTTGTATGCGTGCGTGGTGTTGTGAATAGCGTCTAAGCGTAGTTCATCAAGCTGTGCTGTCAAAATTTTTTCCAGCATGCTCGTTTTATGAACGGGCGTGTGCTCTTGGTAAATCGGGTCGCCAAACGATACCCATACTTCTGCTTTTTGTGTGTCACGATATGTATAATACATTGTTATCGGAATGATTGGCACGTCTCGGCATAGCGTCAATAAACGCAGTAGCGACGGCTGCAATGTAATCGGTCGTGCATCTTGGTGCTGAATATGCCCTTGTGGAAAGAGCGCGACCGATTGCCCTTCCGTTAATAACAGGTCGGCGTATTGAAACGCTTTAATGGCCGCTTCGTCGCTTGCAAGCTGCACCGGAAATGCGCCGTTATTGGAAAAGATTTTGTGCTTTTTAAATAACGCTTCGTTAATCATCGTATAAATCGACGGCGTTTGCTTTTTTTGCTCTAGCTCAAACAAAATGAGCGGGTCCCACCAGCTGCTATGCGTCGCAATAAAAATCGCTTCGTTTGGCATGTAGCCGGACTTCACATACAACGCTTGAAACGCTTTTTGTACGTGCTGCTTTTGCAAAAAACGAAAGCGAAACTGCGTCCATCTATTTTTTCTTCCTCGAACCATATGCTGTCTCCCCTCCAAAAACTGCATGTTGCGTTTAAGCATAGCACGATTTGACTGAAAAAACTTGCCCGAAAAATTTCGGACAAGCATGGCATATTTAATGACATTGTGCAGGTGGCCCTTCCCCAGTCGATGTAATCGGAATCGACACAAGCCGTACCATCTCATGCTGTAGCTCATCAATTGAATAGTTTTTTTGGAATCCTCGCTTTGCCTCAAATACAAGCAGCATGAGTTCCTCGCCTGCTAAAAACTGCGAAAACTGCGAAATGTATTGCTCGACAAACGAGTAAATTTGCCCCGATAGTCCGTTGCTGCCACTGCTGCTACAGCGCACGAGCATGTTGTCCCCGTCACGCATAAAGCAAATGAGCGGCACGTCGCTATTCATAATCGTATAAATTTTTTCTTGCTCCGCTTCTTCATGCTCCAGCTGCTCTTCCATGTACGGTAACAGCCCCGTAAATGCATAATAAAAATACGCGACGTCTAAAATCGCCTCTAGCAAATAATCCTCATATGGTAAATCTTCTTCTAGTCGAAATTGGAAGCTTAAGCCGACATAATTCGCGAGCTTTTTCGTGAGTTGCTCTAATGCAATTAAATCAATTTCAGTGGAAAACTTTTCTGTTACGAGAACAGGCTCGTAACGCGATGGTACAAAGTCATGTGTGCCTTTCACAATTAAATAATTTTGAAATACGACGTGGACTTCCGTTTTATACGCGCCGATCGTCTCACCAGGACCAATCACTGTTTCAAATACTTCCAGCTCATCAATTTTTACAATTGGAAATTGCATACTCCCTCACGCCCTTTCATCAATTTCTCGATTCATATATGAAGCTTGCGTCACATGTTACTTCGCCAAATATATACTTTATCCTAATATATCGTAGCGAGATGTGCAAACAATCACCTTGACGTTCTATACCCGTTTATTCAAATATACATGTCTCATCTAGCACGCCGCGTCGGTAAAACTCGCGTGTGATTGGATGACCTGCCTCCTGTAACAACTGCTCAAGACGTACGTGATACGCCTCCTCTGTTTCCTCTTCTAAGCTATACCATAAATCAGCTGGCTCGACCGAATACAGTTGCCCAACGCTCATCGTCTCTGCCTTGCATGTCACGACGTTGTGCAGGCGACATAAGCGCATAAAATTGCGTAAATTCATGCGTGTAATCACGACCGCTCCGTTCATTTTTGCCGCAATCATCGTTAAAAATTGACGCATTTCCTCATCTTGCTGCACCGTATAGACGTTTTCAATATACTTCTCGCCGTCTTTTTTCGTGCGCTCAATTTCCTTCACATGAAACGCTAAACTTTTTTTCATCGTTTTGATCGTCTGTAACTCCACACCATCGTCTGCAATATGCCCTTCGACAAACGTCACTTCCGCATAAAAATCGTGCTCGCGCTTCGTGTACACCGAGAAAATACCAATGAATGAACGCGCGCGCTGTGCATCGATCAGCTGCTCGCCATTACTTGCAACGAAAATTTGACGTAGCGAATCGGCATCTGCTAGCGCTCGGTGTGCCATGTTCGCCTCTAAATCATGCGCCTCCACAAGCTTTGCCAAACTTGGCTGCTCTTTTAAGTTGTGTGCAATCATGTATTTTTGCTGATAATCCACGAGCGGATAAATGCACGCGGGGTCGATGTTGTTATCCTCGCATTCTTCCTCTAGCATTTTGCGGTCTAAATTACCATACGTCACTAAATGATAATCGCGTCCACACCACGCAAAAAATCGCTGTAAGCCATGCGAAATTAATGGTGCGCCGTGCACGTCCTCTGATGTAATGCCTGTTAGCGCCTCGATGCCATAGCTTAACTTTTTAAAATAATATGGTTTTACGAGCTGTGTAAACTTTTCCGTGCGACCATCTGGATAAAGTTTCACCGCTCCAATTTCGATAATGTGATGTCGACTACGTAAGCTCGTCGCCTCTAAGTCCACGAAAATATATGTATGTCTCATACTGCGCACCTGCTTCTTCCTCTGTAATATTCTTTATTATAACGAAAGTCGCTCGCAATGAACATCTTTGATTTGCCGTGCCGCACCGCCGTAACGAAAAAAGGCTGCACAGACGCGCTTGTTCACGCATCGTGCAGCCTTGATTAATCCCAATATTTCGTCAAGCTATAGCTAATGAAGTGATGATAGCGCTCGAAATAGGGGTTTTGATTATATAGCTTTAAAAATTCATTAATATACGTTCGGTCAAAGCAATAACCATAGCGCTCTACATGAAATGAATCTAACGTACAAAGACGCTCAAATGTTTTATCAAAAAGGGATGATGGCAATTGCTCTGTTTGCTGCAAGCATGCGACAATCATCGATGGCAAAAAGAACATGTACGCACGCGGCGACAGCTCCTCATACAGCTCCGTTTCGTACACTTCTGGCGGGCATTCTAAATTCGTGCGGTACGATAATAGCGTCGTTAAGGAATCATACGAGACGCTATCCTCCTGCACAATCATTGACAATGGCATCGTTAACTCACGCTCTTCTAGTTGAAACTGCTCTAGCAATTGATCGCGGTAGCTCAGCCAGCGCAATCCATTAAACAATCCTGTTAATTCCTGTTGTCGCATCGGATTTTCCGATAAAATGGCATGTAAAATTTGCTCACGCTGTCTTTTAGAATACGTCATAATTTTCGGGAATTGCACTGGAAACGGATAGGCTTCTTCTTTTTGATTAAACGTATTCATTTCTGCGTCATATGCTGACGTGTAATCCACCATCATTATCACCTCTAAACTCGTTACGTTCATTTTCGCACAAATATGGCAAAAAATTGAGGAACAAAACGACCCATTTACAAAAATGATTCATATGATATAAAAAGAACTTCGTACATCACCCAAAAGATGCAATTTAAAATCAAGGTATGTACAACTGTAAACCATTGTCCCTATACGCACATTTCCCGACAAAGAACAACAGCACTCGAAATCGTTTCATCTCGAATGCTGCTTCCTACTATGCTTACTTCGTTATCGTTCCTACGTTGTTGTCGCGCAAAACTTGTACTTTATCTGCATGCGCTCCTGTAATAATGACTTCCTTCACGACCGCTTCCGCAAAATCGACAACGAATGACGCATCGAACTTCGCCTCAAGCGTGACCGTTTGTGTAGACAATGCTCCCGTCAATCGTACGTGCATGCCGTCTTTATTGCCTTTGACGACGATGCCATGTTTAATCGTAAAGCCGTCGCTCACATGCACATGCTGATTCGGCTTCGTAATGATGAGCTTGCCTGTTTGCTTGCCGTTCAGCGTGAATGGTATCAGCTTGGGCATATCGATTGTGTTGTGTAAATCCAGCTGTACAATCACTGGGTCGTGGTCGCTCGCACGCTTGCCTGACACGCTTGAGTAATCCGCATTAATGTGCAGTGCATCAACGCTTGCTGTCGTGCGTAAATGCTCCGACACGAAAATGTGGTCAAGCACTTGCGAGTTCCCTTGATACGTATACGTGTAACGATCCGCGCGTGGCAGCTCATTGATCATATTCGCAAGCCCCGTTTCTTCTAACACTTGAAGCGGCGCGGAAAACTCAAAGTCGTTAAAATCACCGAGTGCGACGATATTTGCTTTTGGATTGTCCGCCTGCACCGATTGCACAAACGCGGCAAGCTGCTTGGCAATTTCAATGCGCTGCGCCTCGCTCACTAAGTTTGGCGGCTGCGTCCCCGCAAACAACGCCGTATCACCGCTCTTTGAATTGAAATGGTTGCCGATCACGAACACGTCTTCTCCGTTAAACGTAAACTGTGCCGCAATGGGCTTTCGGCTTGCGGTAAATGCCGGGTCAGTCGGATTCACAAGCCCTGGATTATGCGATAGCTCGCCGTCTTTGTACGTAACGGCAGTCGTCGCATCGCCTGCTGTTCCTTCCTTCAACGTTACGCGCTCAGGATTGTATAGGAAGCCTGGTCGAATGTTCGCTCCTGGTGCGCCGCCGTCTTGATTGTATACAGGGTCGATGTTGACGTATTCATATGTCGGGCCACCCGCCGCTTCAATCGCCGCAATGAGACGCTCGTAGCTTTCGTTTGCCGCAGATGAATTGCTCGCCGTCTCCCCGTCGTTATCTTGCATTTCGACGATGCCGATAATGTCTGGTGATTCCATATTGTTCACGAAGCTTTCCGCAATGAGCTTCACTTTCGCATCGGACGTTTTAGACACGTTTGCCGAGAAGTTCTCGATGTTGTAGTTCGCGATCGTCAGCTTGCTGTCGTTCTTTACAATCGTCGTCTTCTCCGGTGCGATGCCGCCTGATTTGTACACCGCACGTAAATCCGCTTCGTCCATATACACTTTGTAGTTCGAGAAGCCGTAGCCGACAACGCCAATTAACGGTAGCTCGCCTTTAAACGTATCACCTGTTGCAACGTCAAAATCGGTCGCCGCGTTGCCATTTACTTTAAACGCCTTTATATGAATGCGGTCTGCGTTGTAGTCGCTCGCTGTAATGAGTACGCCGCCGTTTGCTGTATCGGTTACACGCGTATCGAGCACGCCTGAAATATCGCCGTACGCTTGCGGTGCTGTCGCCTTCACGCCGCTAAACGACACGCGCATCCCTTCTAAGCTTTCCCAATAATCAATCGCATCTTCCTTTGGGTCAAAGTTCGCAAAGTTATCGTTATCAATGACGTCGCGTGGCAAGCTGTCTTCCGTTACCGCAACAGGCGCTGGCAATGTGACACCGCTCGCGACTACTTCAACTGTACCGTTACTTGCGTTAATTTGCGTCGATAGTAAATCGCCTTCATTGCCTTCGATTTTGTATTCGTCCACATTACCGGACACGCGTAAATGGTCGCCTACTTTAACACCGCGCACATTGTTGCCTAAATAAGCGAAAATTCCTTCTGCTGTATTCGGGTTGTCGTCCGCTTGCTCGTCAGGCGTTTGCATGACGGCATAATGGCTGCTTCCAATTTTAAACGTATACGTCACGATTCCTTCGATGTTCGTCACTTGCTGCCCTTTCATCGGTGACGTATGCGACTGCCCTTGAATGTGGTGAATTTGGAGCGCCCCGTCAAACACATCGTACGTAAAGTCGCTCACCGACGATGCACTCAAGCCTTCCTTCACCGCAATGGCACGAATCGTCATGTTGTCATTTACGACGATTGGCTCTGTAAATGGCGTGCTCGCGGTCGTCGGCTCCGATCCATCGATTGTGTAATAAATCGTTGCCCCGTCTGTCGTTGTCGAAAGCGTGACAGCCGTTCCTTTTGTGACTAAGCCGCTTGCAGACGCCGCAACTTGCTGTACGACCGATGCATCTTCAATGACGTCAGCACGACTGCGTGGTAGCACTTGATACGTGTCGTTATATTGCTGGACGACACCGATAATACGGTCGTACGTTGTGTTCGCTGTAATACCTGCTGCTGTAGCGTCACGCACGACAACGGCATTGTCACCCATTGTTGCATTAAAGTTTCCACTGCTTCCTTCACCGACGACGACGTTTTGAATTTCAACGAGCTGCCCTTCTAGCGATTCGTCCACCGCTTCGACAACTTTCGGTGCTGGCACAGTCGTCATACCACCGTCGTTCATAAGCTTAATGCTATCCATCTCTAGCAAATTGCGATATTCGAGTAGATTGCCGCTCACTTCAACTTGTTGCCCGATAGTCGGCGTAAACGGTAGCGTGCCGTATAACACGATGCCTGCTGTGTCGTCTTGAATGTGCACCGTCTGCCCGATGACCGCCGTAATCACCCCTTTAATTTGCGCCGGGCCTATTTTTTGTGCGCGTGCTTCTGCAATGCTTATCGTCTCAAGCACTTGTGTTGCGACAATATCATCACTGCTGCGTGGCACGAGCTGATACGTACCGTTATAGACAACAACAATACCTGTCATGCTGTCATACGTCGTGCCTGCTGTGACACCTGCTAGCACCTCATCACGCACGATGACATTGTCCACACCGTCAATTGCCTTATTTATGTCGGTCGCATTTTGGGCAATCGTCACGTTTTCAATCGTTACGAGCTGCCCAAGTACGTCCGCACCGATCGCAGTTGGCTCAACGATTTTTGGCTTCACCGCTACGCCCGCTTCTGATTGAATCAATGCCGCATTTGAGAGCTGTGGCAAGCCGTTAAACGTAGCGCGCTTTCCTGCTACAATGACATGCGAGCCAATTGCGACGTCAGCAAGCGCATCTCTCGGGTAAATTGCAATCGCTTTGTCCCCGTCGTAAATGTACGCACTATTTTTCGTAAAGCCAATGAGCGTCCCTTCCGTTTGCACCGGCGCATCTGTTTCAGCCGCAAGCGCATCAGCAATTGATACGGAGCCTTCCGCTAAATCGCGCCCATGATTTGCCTCGTGACTGCCTAAATACGAAAATGTATCTTTTGGATGCTTCGTCCAACCTGATAAATCAACCGCATCGTTCGGATTCGTATCGCGCTTGTAATTGTCGGCGTTGCGCACGTACGTGAAGTCCACTGCGTAATTGACTTGCGCGGCAATTTCACCGAGCGAATCGATTATCGCATCACCTTTTTTTAATACAATCGTATCGTCGCCGTTAAAACCTGTAATCGATGCAATTTCACCGAGTGGCTTTAACACATCGTTTGCTTGCGAGTTAACAAACACTTTTGTCTCACCGTGCGCTAATGTACCGCTTAACGACAACGTATTGTTCGGCGTCGTCCCTGCATTCGTATACAGCTCCATCGTATACGCGCTTAAATCAATTGCTGCACCTGTGCCGTTATAAATTTCAATCGCTTTATTGTTGCTTGAACCTTCTACATATTCCGAAATGACTAAGTCGTCCATATACACAGTCGCACCTTGTGCAATCATTGCTGGTGTTACGGTCGTCAATACGAGTGCGCCCGCTGTTGCAACGCGCCATCCTTTTTTCTTCATGCCGATCAAGCTCCTTTATTGTATGCAATCCGCGACAAAGCACGGATTGCACAGCGTATTATCGAATTGTGTCGCCTGCTACTTCCACGTTGTTTAACGTCACTTCACCGTCAACTGCTGTAATATTCAAATCGCCGCTAATCGTTGCGTTATTGATCGTCACGTTGCCTGCTGTCGTCGAACGAATTGTCACATTGCCATCAACCGTTAGCCCGTCAATTTGTGCAAGAGCCGCGGCTGTATCTTCAATGATGACATCTCCGCTATAGTCGCCAAGCTGTGCAAGTTCTTCTGCTGTCACTACTTTTACCGGAACTAATGTGCCACGTACTTCAGTCGGAATGCGGTCCTTCTCGCGCACTAAATAATCGCGGAAGTTTTCCCAATCCGATAAGCCGAGGTCTTGCACGCGCCCGTCCGCATACGCATTACCTAAATCCGTAAAGCCATCGCCACCTTTTGCCGTAAATGCGTTCGTCGCTACCATGTATGTGGCGTCGCTATTTGGCAGCAGCTCATACTCGCCGTCTACGAGCACCTCAATCGATACGACGCGGCTTCCGACTGGCTTGGATGCATCGTACGTCACGCGTCCACCTGCGACGTGTAAGAAGCCACCTGACTCTTTCGGCAATTCTTTTAATGCATGCTCAAACGTTTTATATAGCTCCGTGCCTGTTACTTGTGCGAACGCGAGCGTATTGCCAAACGGTAGCACGCTAATGACTTCACCGACCGTTACGTCACCTACATCAATTGGCGCACGAATGCCACCACCGTTTTGGAAGGCAAGCACGACATTTGGATTCAGTGATTGCGCCTTTTCAAGCATGCCTTCTGTAATTAAGTTACCTAAAATCGTTTCATTCGCGCGTACCGATTCAGACGATGGGTCCGATAAACGCGGGTTCGCTAACGCATTCGCCAGTGTCACGCCAATTCGGTCTTGCGAAATTTCATCGACTTGCGCCTTATATTTTTGAAGTGCTGCTTTTGCCGCTTCGTCTTCTTTAGGTAATGTAGCCGTTTCCGTACCGGTAAGAGCGATTAACGTTCCGCTATGCTTCGTAATGACACCTTTTGCATCAAACGACACATCGAGCGTGCCTAAAAAATCGTTATGCTGATACGCCTGCACGATAATCGTTGGCTCATCGTCCGCATCATTTGCCGTTGCAACAACGACAGGCATCTCAAGTTTCGTATGCGTATGCCCACCGACGATGACATCGATGCCCGCGACAAGCTTTGCGAGCTGCTGGTCATTATCAACGTTCGCATTGTCATCATAGCCAATATGCGTCAGCGCAATAATTTTGTTCACACCTTGTGCTTGCAGCTTTGTCACAGTCGCTTTTGCCGCTTCGATATAGTTTTCAAATGCAACAGTGCCTGGGCTTGAAATGTCTACTGTTTCAGATGTCGTTAAACCAAAAATCCCGACCTTCTCACCGTCCACCGATTTAATGATTGCATCGTAAATACGCCCGTCTGTTGGTGAAGCGGTGACTGTACGCGATTGAAGCGGCGATAAATGCTCGTCCTTTGACGCATCGACATTCGCTGAAACAATCGGGAACTCCATCGCCTTTAAGAAATCGGCAAGGCTTTTATTTTTTGTTGGCAACGCGCCTAAATCAAACTCATGGTTACCGAGCGTAAATGCGTCCACACCCATCATGTTCATAAACTCCACATCTGCCTGCCCGTAGAATTCAGTAAAGTATAACGTGCCGCTAAAGACGTCCCCTGCATGTAATAGCAACGTATTTTTCTTCGCCGCGCGTACTTCCTTCACGGCCGTCACCGTTCTTGCTACTGCGTCCAGTCGTGCGTGCGTGTCGTTTTGATGCATAATTGTCATATCAAGTGCTTTTGCAGTCGGCGTTGGTGGTGTCGTATTCCCTCCGCCACCTGAAACGGGTGGAACAGGCACTGGCGTTGGCTGCGTCTGTGGCTTCACATAATAATTACGCAGTGTCGGTGTTACGGTCTTTTGCGCCGCTATATATTCCGCAAACGTCTCCCAGTCCGATAATCCTAAATCGGTGACGCGACCTTCCTCATACGCTTTTGCAAACATCGGAAAGCCGTCGCCACCTTTTGCGGTAAACGCATTCGTCGCAATCGTATACGTCGAGCTCGGCTGCACCATTACCCATGTGCCGTTATTGTTATACTCGATTTTTTGCACGCGACTTCCGACGGGCTTTTCCAAATCAACGGTAATACGTCCACCTGCGACGTGCAAGAAGCCACCTGATTCTTTCGGATATTCCTTCAAGCTATGTTCAAACGCCTGCTTTAGCTCGGCTCCCGTTACTTGCATCGTCGCAAGCGTATTCCCAAACGGCAGCACATTAATGATTTCGCCGACTGTAATTGGTCCCGCATCAATCGGTTGACGAATACCACCGCCGTTTTGCAGCGCCATGACTACGTTCGGCGCAAACTGCTTCGCCTTTTGAAGCATCCCAGCTGAAATTAAGTTGCCAAGCGCTGTTTCGCTATTTCGCACCGACGTTCCTGCTGTATTACCGCTATTGGACGTACGCGGATTAACAAACGCCGCTGTTGCCGTTGCGCCAATTTGCTGCTGCTGAAGCTCCTCGATGCGCTCTCTAAATACAGCAAGCGCCTCTTTCGCTTCTTCATCCTCATCGTATTCCGCAATCGCTAACAGCTCGCCCGCCACTGTATCGACAATGCCGTCTTCATCAAACGTCACGTCAAGCTTCCCTAAATATTCGTTATATTGATATGCCTGCACAATCACAGTCGGCTCTTTTTCGTCGCCCGCTTCGTCCTCATCAATCACTACCGGTTCATCAAGCTGCGTATGCGTATGCCCACCGACGATCACATCGATGCCATCAACGCGCATCGCCAACTGTTGATCGTTATCTACTGCTGGATTGTCGTCGTAGCCAATATGCGTCAGCGCAATAATTTTATTAATCCCTTGTGCTTGTAGTGCCTTCACCGTCGCCTCTGCTTTTTGCAAATAATTTTCAAACGCAACAGGGCCCGGACTTGAAATATCAACCGTTTCCGCCGTCGTTAATCCGAAAATTCCGACTTTTTCACCGTCAATCGTTTTAATAATCGCATCGTAAACACGCCCGTCCTGTGGATTATCAGAAATCGTGCGCGTTTGGAAATCCGCAAGCGCCTCGTCCTTTGAAAAATCAACATTGCTGCTTACAATCGGAAACTGCGCACTGTCGATCAACTCAGCTAACGCTTGATGCCCATCCGACGACGAGCCTAAATCAAACTCGTGGTTCCCGAACGTAAACGCATCCACGCCCATCATATTTAAAAACGTCACATCTGCTTGCCCGCGATATTCCGTAAAATACAGCGTGCCGCTAAACACATCGCCTGCATGTAACAGTAGCGTATTATCATTTTCTGCACGCTGCTCATTGACAGCCGTCACCGTACGCGCAATATTATTTAAGTTTGCATGAAGATCGTTTTGATGCAGCACCGTTAAGCTAAACGATTCCGGCTCAGGCTGCGGTTGTGGTTGCTGCATCGCCTCTTTTGCCCGCGCAATAAACGTCGCCAGCTGCCCGCGCGTTACCATATTGTTCACACCAAACGTCGCCGAACCATCTGGCTGTCCTTTCGTAATACCGTACGTAAACAACGCATCGACGTACGCCTTATATTGATGCGTCGCCGGCACGTCCGTAAAGCTCGATTCGCCGCCTGCTGATTGTAAACGTAGCCCTTCGACAATCATTTTTGCCATATGCCCACGCGTAATCGTCGCATTCGGGCGGTACGTGCCGTCTTCAAAGCCTGAAATAATACCGGCTTGTGTTAACGCCGCAATCGCACCGTAATATTCATTCGTTGTTGCGACGTCTGTATATTGTGGGTTTTGTACATTTTGCGTATTTAGCTGTAGCACACCCGCTAAAATTTTCGCCGCTTGCCCACGCGTTACCGCCACACTCGGTCGATATGTGCCGTCTGGAAAGCCTGATACAACCCCCACTTGTGCAAGTGCGTGAATGGGACCAAAGTGTGTGCTATCTGCTTTTACATCTGGAAAGACGACCGCTGCCTCAGTCGTTGCTTGCATCGGTACTGTCGCTAAAATCGCTGCTGCAAATGTCGCTGTTAACAATTGATTTTGTTTTTTCACTTGTCTACCCCCTACATATTCATAATGGAGTGATCTATGCCTTTTCTCACCATAACAAACGAATTTAAAGGTGCTTTAAAGGCTCTATAAAAGTTTTCACCCGTTACTCTTATTATTACGAACTGTGAAGTAATATACAATATTATTCTCTAATATTATCCATGCATAAAAAAAACCCGTTCGAAGCGAATATGCCTCAAACGGGGTTGTGTATTACTTTACAATAATCGTGCCTTTTGGTGTGTTTGTAATTTCTGTTTGTTGCTGTAAGTAGTCACGGAAGTTTTCCCAATCTGATAAACCTAAATCCGTTACGCGACCTTCTTCGTATGCTGTTGCGAACATATCGAAGCCGTCTCCACCTTTAGCTGTAAATGCGTTCGTTGCCACTGTGTACGTTTCTTCAGCAGTAATCGCTACGTATTCACCTGCTTCATTTTTGTACTCGATTGATACGATGCGCTCACCAGCTGGCTGTGCTGAGTCCGCTGTTACGCGTACACCTGCTACATGTAAGAAGCCACCTGACTCTTTCGGGTATTCCTTGAAGCTATGCTCGAATGCAAGCTTTAACTCTTCACCTGTTACGTCCATCGTCGCTAACGTGTTGCCGTATGGTAATACGCTTAACACTTCGCCAACTGTTACTTCACCCGCGTCGATTGAAGCACGGATACCACCACCGTTTTGGAATGCCATCACAACGTTTTGATTTAATTGTTGAGCGCGTTGTAGCATCCCTTCTGTAATGTAGTTACCTAAAGCCGTTTCGCTATTACGTACTGAGATGCCTGCTTCGTTGCCTTCATCTGATGAACGTGGGTTCGTTAATACTTCTGTCGTTTCTACACCGATTGATGTCGTACTCATTTCTTCAATTTTCGCTGCAAACGGTGCTAAAATCGCCGCTGCTTCTTCGTTCGCTTCAAAATCTGCAATTTTTAATAGTTCCGATGCTGTTTCTTCAACAATGACAACACCGTTTTCGTCAAATGCTACGTTCACTGTGCCTAAAAATTCATTGTATTGGTAAGCTTGCGTAATGATCGTTGCCTCTTTTGCTTCGCCTTCTGTATTCGTGTCGATAACTGTCGCTTCATCTAATTGTGTATGTGAGTGACCACCAACGATTAAGTCAATGCCGTCTACATGTTTTGCAAGCTCTAAGTCGTTATCTACTGTGGCGTTGTCGTCATAGCCTAAGTGCGTTAACGCAATAATTTTATTAATGCCTTGCTCTTCTAATGCATCTACTGCTTTTTGTGCTTCTTCGATGTAGTTTTCAAACACGATTGAGCCTGGACTTGAAATGTCTGCTGTTTCACCAGTCGTTAAACCGAAAATACCAACCTTTTCACCGTCTACTTCTTTCACGATTGCGCTGTACATGTTACCTGCTTCTGGTGTTTCTGTTACGCCGTCTGTGAATAAACCGTCAAATTTCGCATCTTTTGATACATCCACGTTTGATGTAACGACTGGGAAGTTTGCTGCTTTAATGAAGTCCACTAACGCTTGGTGACCGTTTTCAGATGCACCTAAGTCAAACTCATGGTTACCTAATGTGAACGCATCAACGCCAAGTAAGTTTAACATCGCGATGTCTGCTTGCCCTTCAAACTCGTTGAAGTATAACGTACCGCTGAATGAGTCACCTGCGTTTAAGTATAATGCGTTTTCATTTTCAGCACGCACTGATTCTACCGCTGTTACAGTTTTTGGCATATTCTTCAAGTTTGCGTGAATATCATTTTGGTGCATAACCGTTAAGTTAAATGCAGCTGCTTCTTCTGGTGTTTCAGGTGTTTCTTCCCCTTCTGTACCTGGTGTTTCTTCTGGTACTTCAGGTGTTTCCGGTGTTACTGGAACTTCTGGTGTCGTTGGTTCTTCAATTGTTGGTACTTCTTCCTCTGCACTTGCTTCCATCGCACGTGTAATAAATGATGCAAGCTGACCGCGTGTAATGTTTTTATCTACGCCGTACGTGCCATCACCAAAACCAAGTGCTACACCGTTACTTGAAAGTGCTGCTACTGCGTCAAAGTATTGGTGTGTATCTGGTACGTCTGTGAATTTCGGTGCTTCTGTTACATCACGTAAGCCAAACGCTCGCTCAATAATTTTCGCCATTTGTCCGCGTGTTACCGCATCGCCAACACCGTATGTATTGTCACCGTAACCTGAAATAATTTGAGCTTCTTTTAATGCCGCTACTGCACCGTAATATTGGTTCGTTGCTGGCACGTCTATAAACGCTGGGTCTACTACGTTTGTTGTATCTAAATCTAATGCGTTCGCAATAATTTTTGCTACTTGTCCGCGTGTTACGTCTTGGCCAGGGCCGAATGTACCGTCGCCAAAGCCTGAAATGATGCCTGCTTCTGCTAATTCATAAACAGCTGCTGCATGTGTATATGATTCTTTTACGTCTGTAAATGTTACTTGATCTGCTGCTTGTACTGGTGATACGACTGTTGCTAATACAGCTGTTGCTGCTGTTGCTTTTAAGAAAGTTGAACGATTCATTAATCTATTTCCTCCTACCATACAAATAAATTTGTATGACATAAATTTGTAATTGTATAACCTATTAAATGTTTACGTTCTCTATTATCACGAATTTAGCCCTATATGTAAACAACAATTAAGCGATTACTAGGAAAAAGAACGCGATATTGAAAAAAATTCAAACAATGTTCAAAATGAGTATTGTCCTATATGGAAAATCAAAAAAACAAGCTATAGGCATCTGCCTATAGCTTGTTCATGATTACGAATTAAGCTTCTAAAGCTTTCGCACGTAATACCATTTGTAAGATACCACCGTGACGGTAGTAATCTACTTCTACTTCTGAATCGAAACGAGCTAACGCTTTGAATTCAGTTACTTTACCTTCTGGAGAAGTTGCAGTAACAGTTAAGATATCGCGTGGTTTTACATCGTCAGTTAAGTTAACGTCGATGATTTCGTCACCTTTTAAGCCTAATGATTCAGCTGATTGACCATCTACATATTGTAATGGTAATACACCCATCATCACTAAGTTAGAACGGTGGATACGCTCGTAAGATTGTGCGATTACAGTTTTAACGCCTAGTAAGAATGTACCTTTAGCTGCCCAGTCACGAGATGAACCCATACCGTAGTCGTTACCAGCTAATACTACTAAGCCAGTGCCTGCTTCTTGGTACTTCATGCATGCATCATAAATGTATTCAACTTCACCTGTTGGCCAGTAAGTAGTGAAACCACCTTCTGTACCTGGAGCGATTTGGTTACGGATACGGATGTTAGCGAATGTACCGCGCATCATTACTTCGTGGTTACCACGACGAGATCCGTAAGAGTTGAAGTCGCGAATTGCAACGCCATTTTCGATTAAATATTTCGCAGCTGGTGTATCTTTACCGATTGAACCTGCTGGAGAAATGTGGTCAGTTGTGATTGAGTCACCGAACTTAGCCATTACGCGCATTCCAGCAAGAGTTTTGATTGCTTCTGGATCTTTAGAAAGACCAGTGAAGAATGGTGGATTTTGGATGTAAGTTGATTTCTCATCGAATGTGTAAAGAGATTCAGTTGAAGTCTCGATAGCATTCCATTTTTCGTTAGCAGTGAATACTGTTTCATATTCTTTTTGGAATAATTCACGAGTAACTACTGAGTTTAATACTTCGTTAACTTCTTCAGTTGTTGGCCAGATGTCAGCGAAGAATACATCTTTACCGTCTGGAGTTTTAGCGATAGCGTCTGTTTTAAGGTCGATATCAACAGTACCAGCTAATGCGTAAGCAACAACTAATGGTGGTGAAGCTAAGAAGTTAGCTTTTACTAATGGGTGTACACGACCTTCGAAGTTACGGTTACCTGATAATACAGATGTTACGAATAAGTCGTTGTCTTTAATAGCGTCTTCGATTTCTGGTAATAATGGACCAGAGTTACCGATACATGTTGTACAACCGTAACCAACTGTGTTGAAGCCGATTGCATCGAAGTATTTGTCTAAGCCAGCAGCTTCTAAGTAACCTGTTACTACTTTAGAACCTGGAGCTAAAGAAGTTTTAACCCATTTCGCTGGTTTAATACCTAACTCAACCGCTTTTTTAGCAACTAGACCAGCAGCTAATAATACGTATGGGTTAGATGTGTTTGTACAAGAAGTGATTGCAGCGATTGCTACAGCACCTGCTGGAATTTCAACTGGCTCGTCAGCGAATTTAGCTGTAGAAGTTTTGTCGAATTCAGCTTCAGTTAAACCGAAACCTTGAGTACCTTGAGGAGCTACTACAGAATCACGGTAAACTTTTTTCATTTCAGTTAAAGGAATTAAATCTTGTGGACGCTTAGGACCAGAAAGGTTTGCTTCGATATCTGAAAGGTTGATTTCTAATTCTTCAGTGTAAACTGGCTCTAAAGTTGGGTCGAACCACATACCGTTAGCTTTTAAGTAAGCTTCTACAACAGCGATGTGCTCTTCGTCACGACCAGTTAAACGCATGTAGTTAACTGATTCTTCGTCGATTGCGAAGAAACCACAAGTAGCACCGTATTCTGGAGCCATGTTAGAAATTGTAGCACGGTCAGCTAATGGTAATTGTTGTACACCAGGACCGAAGAACTCTACGAATTTGTTTACTACGCCACGAGCACGTAATACTTGAGTAACTTTTAATGCTAAGTCAGTTGCAGTTGTACCGTTTGGTAATTCGCCAACTAATTTAACACCGATTACATCAGGAATTGGGAAGTAAGATGGTTGACCTAACATACCAGCTTCAGCTTCGATACCACCAACACCCCAACCTAGAACACCGATACCGTTGATCATAGTTGTGTGAGAGTCAGTACCTACTACTGAGTCTGGGAATGCTACTAAACCGTCAGCTGTTTCGTTAACGTGAACGATTGGAGCTAAGTACTCTAAGTTAACTTGGTGTACGATACCAGTTGCTGGTGGTACAGCGCGGAAGTTATCATAAGCAGTTTGAGCCCATTTTAAGAAGTTATAACGTTCAGCGTTACGCTCGAATTCAAGATCCATGTTAGCGTCTAATGCTGCTGCGTTACCGTATTTGTCTACTACTACAGAGTGGTCGATTACTAAATCAACTGGGATAGCTGGGTTGATTTTGTCTGGGTTACCGCCCATTTCTTTCATTGCAGAACGTAAAGAAGCTAAGTCTACTACTACTGGTACACCAGTGAAGTCTTGTAATACAACGCGTGAAGGCTTGAATGGTACTTCAGCTTCTGGGTTGTGAGAACCGAATTTAGCTAATTCGTTTACGTGTTCTTCTTTGATCACGTAGTTGTCATATTGACGTAATACTGATTCTAATAATACTTTGATTGAATATGGTAAGTTTGATACTTTTGCGATGCCCGCTTCTTCGATTGCAGCTAAACGGTAATAGTTGTATGATTTGCCGTTAACTTCGAATTGTGCGCGACTGTTGTGTAAGTTAGCCATGTTCGTAATCCCCCTAATATATAATTAACTGAAAGGCAAGTTAGTACTGCTTTTCTCCACCACCAATGATAGCTTACTTTTATACATAAGTAAATTACTTTAATATTATCTTTCTTGATAAGTTTTACTTATCACCTTTTTAAAAAGATATTGCGTTTGCGAATGAGGCTCTCCACTACATCGATTGCAAAACATTCTCAACTCGCCAACGAACGATACTTATGCCTCTTTTTTATTTTTCTATAAAAATATTGCCTCGTTTTGCTCTTTTTATTCCGAAATAATTTTCATCTCGATTTTTCTTGCTTTCGTGAATAAAAATACAGTCGTTTTTCTACTTTTCACGTAATGTAAAATTGGTAGGACGTAGCCTTACATTCATTCCAATGATATGGATATACCGTTTGCTGCGCCGCGTATACATAAAAATGGCACGAACGACGGTTAATCGTTCGCGCCATTTTTTAATTGCTAAAACGCCGGGATTGCCGTTTCATCGTAATTCGTTTCTAAAAATTCGCGCACTGCATCGCTCGTCATCGCCTCTCTTAGCGCTTGAATTGCCTCGTCATCCTGATTATCCTCGCGTGCGACAAGCGTAATGCCAAAGTCGTTATCGATGCCTTCTGTTAACAACGCATCGCTTTTTGGTGTTAAGCCAAGTGGTGCTGCGTATGCTGGCGTCATGACAACGGCGTCCGCATCGTCGTACATACGCGCAAGCATTAATAAATCGACCGCTTCAAACTGAAGATTTTTCGGATTAGCGGTAATATCTGCTTCTGTGTAGTAGACGTCCTTTTTGTCACCAAGTGTAATGACGTTATGCTGTGCAAGTAGTGCAAGCGAACGGTCGATGTTTGATACGTCGTTTGCAATCGCTACTGTCGCGCCGTCTGGTAATGCATCAATCGTGTCAACATTTTTTGCGTACACGCCGTAGTTTGCAAAATAAATTTCCTCAATCGGCACTAAGTTCGCGTCGTTGTTGCGATTGTATTCTTCCATGTACGGCTTATGTTGGAAAAAGTTTGCGTCCACTTCGTTTGCTGCAAGCGCCGCGTTTGGCTGTACGTTATCGCCAAGCACGACGATTTCTAAATCAATGCCTTCCGCTTCAAGCGTCGGCTCCACAAGCTCTAAAATTTCAGTCATTGGTGGAATGAGTGACGCGACCTTTAACGTCGTCGCTTCTGGCGTTTCGTTCGTTGTCGTTTCTTCGTCGCTGCATGCCGCAAGCAATAACGTCGCAAGCCCTACTGCTAAAAATCGTTTTTTCATATGTAATATCCCCTTTATCGTTTGTCGAGTGAACGTGCGATGAATGTGCCAAGCAGTTGAATCGCTTGCACGAGCACAATCATAATGATGATCATGTAAAGCATTAAATCGGTTTTAAACTGTTGGTAGCCGTAGCGAATCGCAAAGTCTCCAATTCCCCCACCACCGACGACGCCCATAATCGTTGAATACGAAATGAAGCTAACAATCGACGTCGTTAAGCTAAGAATGAGTGTCGAACGCGCTTCGACAAATAAAAATTTCGTCATGAGCTCGTACGTAGATGCGCCCATCGCTTGCGCCGCTTCAATAATTCCTGGTGGCACGTCGAGTAGCGATTGTTCGACGAGCCGTGCGTAATGAGCAATTGCAATAATGGCAAGCGGCACAATCGCGGCTGTCGTACCAATCGCAGTGCCGACGATGAGCCGCGTTAACGGAATGCAAAAGACGACGAGCAATAAAAACGGAAACGAGCGCACGACGTTGACGACAAAGTTTAGCGCGTGATACACAAGCGGCTGCTCAAGCGGCTTATGCTTTTGCGTCATAAACAGCAGCGTGCCAATCGGTAAACCGACGATGACCGCTGCGGCAATCGATGCACCGACCATGTACAGCGTCTCAAAAATGGCGCGAAGTATTTCCGCTTCGTATTGTACAAGTACATCAGGCATGTGCATCACCACCTGTTAACGCACGCACGAAGCTTTCGGCTGATTGCTCGCCACTTCGGACACCTGTTGGCACAAGTGTAAGCGTGTCGTAAATTTCTCCTGCTTGTAACACGGTCGCGCTCGTGCAAATTTGCTGAATGACCGACAGCTCGTGACTAACGATGACGATCGTAACGCCAAAGTCCGCATGAATTTGCTGAAGGACGCGCAATATGTCGAGCGTCGTGTTCGGGTCAAGCGCAGACGTCGGCTCATCGCATAGTAATACGCTCGGCTTCGTCACAAGCGCACGCGCAATGGCGACGCGCTGCTTTTGCCCACCGCTTAACGTCGCAGGGTATTGCTCCTTGTATGCTTCAAGCCCGACGTATTGCAACACCTCTTGCACGCGTGCAGCATGTTCCCTTTTCGGAATGCGCGCAAGCTGTAGTGCAACGGCGATGTTGTCATACACCGTTTTGTTGCTTACTAAATGAAAGTGTTGAAAAATCATGCCGATTGATTTTCGTGCTTCGCGCAACGCTTTTGGTGATGCAGCGCTTAAGCAGACGCCGTTTACGTGCACGTCACCGCTCGTCGGACGCTCCAGCAAGTTCATCATGCGCAACAGCGTCGACTTCCCTGCACCGCTTGCACCGACAATACCGTGAATCGCGCCTTTTTCAATATGTAACGATACATCACGTAACGCCGCAAATGATGCAAATTGCTTCGATACGTGCGCAACTGTAATCATGTATGCGCCCTCTCCTTTTCCCGTGTCATACGCTGTTCATTATAGCGTGTTTTGCACAGAAAAAAAATGCCTCAAATGCATGAGACGTTACTGTAAATAGTGATCGACTTGCTGTTGCACATCTTCTGGTAATAACTTGTACACTGTGCCTTTACATTTTAAGTCAAGCAAGCCGAGCGCTGCGATGACGATTGCGCCGATAAACCATTTGCATTTCATCTTGTTCACCTACTTTCTTCATTATACTATCCAGCGTGTTGATTAGCCTATAGATGGACAGTAAACTGATGGGGGCCGTCGCTGTTTCGTACCTCACAGCTGCGGGGTCTCAAGTCTCGCGCTTTTCCCCAAGGAGCCTCGCCACATGTTCACTACCATGACGATGCTGTATTTAGTTGATGTTTAAAATCGATTTAGTCGTATAAAATGGCGAATCAACACCTATTTAGTATAGCTTATTTCTGTCGCATGTTACTACCGCTTTTTAGCTGCTCGATGGCGCGTTCGTAATACGCCTCGTTTTCTGGTTGGAGCATCGCGAGCTGTTTAAATCGCAGTTCCACGCGGGCAACGTCGTCAAAGTAATCTTGGCATACCGCTGCCCAAATCGTTTGTTGTGCTTGCATCGCTGGCTGCTCACTCGTTAAGCGGGCAAGCTCTGTGCGTGCATGTGCATGAAACGGCTGCTGCGTATCATCGTCGAGCTGTGCTTGTAGCCGCGCTTGATGTGCCGCATGCCCGTCAATTAACTGCTCGATGCGATGCGTAAAGGCGATGAGCAAGCTCTCCACTAAAAATTCCTCACGCACGCGCTCATATACGACGAGACGCTCGACGCGGTTCATGAGCTCATCATACGGATTTGGCGCAAAAATATCGCCACCAATCGTCATCGCCAAATAACCAACGACCGCATTGACTTTCACGACGTCATGATTCACCTGCTCACTCCAAGCTTGTATTGCTTCGATTAATTGCTCTGTGTAAACGATACGAACGCCCCCTTTATACGTATTATCGTCACGCGGCACATTTCTTTTAAACGAATGACGAATGCTTTACAATAAGAAGAAAAGAGGAGCGATGACATGAAAGCAATTGAAATTACAACGATGAAAGAGCTACAGCAAGCTTTTTCGCTACGACAAGACGTGTTTGTAGAAGAGCAAGGTGTGCCAGCTGAGGCCGAGCTTGATGCATTTGATACGCTACACGAAGGCACGACACATATTCTCGTATTAAACGGAGACGAAGCAATTGGCACAGGACGATTCCGCTTAAAAAACGGCGTGGGCAAAGTCGAGCGTGTCTGCGTCGCAAAATCTGCGCGTGGGCAAGGTGTCGGGAACATCATTATGGAAAAAATCGAGCAGCTCGCACGCGGCAAACAGTACGATACGTTAACGCTTCATGCCCAAACACACGCGAAACCATTTTACGAAAAGCTTGGCTACGTGGCGACATCCGAGGAGTTCATGGAGGAAAACATTCCGCATGTCGTGATGACAAAGGAGCTTGCCTAATGCGTTTATGGCATATTGATGTATTACCGTTTCTACCACGCTCGCAGCTGCTCGCTCAGTGGCGCGAACTCAACAGCATTTTCGCTAAAGAAGACAAGCATGTACTCATTAACTATATTTATGAATACGATAAATGCGAGCTAAAAACATATACAGACTGCGTGCTTGCCGAAATGCGCGGCCGCGGCTTCACGATTCGCACGTTCGATAAAATGGAGCGATACTTTGACGGAATAGAAGCGGCAAGTGGCAAGCCGTACGCGAAGCATCATGATGACGACTATTTGCGCATTTGCTATTACAATTTATACGAAAAATACATTCGCGGGCAAAAGGATTACGACGACGCACTGTTTCAACAGCTGCATGCGTACGTCACAGCACGCGGGGTATTATAAAAAAATCGGCTTTCGCGTATTGCGAAGCCGATTTTTTTAATAGGTTTCCTTATACCACGTAGTTGCCGCTTGCACCTCATCCATCGTCAGCTGATGCCCGAAATGGAACCAGCTCGTATCGACTTGTGCGCCTGCTGCGGTTAAACGTTCCGCTAGCTCTTCCGATTCTTCCTTCGTGCACATCGGATCGTTCGTACCTGCACCGATAAATACCGGCACGTTTTGTAAATTCGGCATATCCGCATCACGGCGCGGTACCATCGGATGATGCAGCACAGCGCCCGCTAATGCATCGGCGTACGTAAACAATAAGTTCGCCGCAATGTTTGCCCCGTTTGAATAGCCAAGTGCAATGACTTTTGAGCGGTCAAATTGGTAACGTTCGCTCGCTTCACCGATAAACGTATACAGCTCCTCGGTACGCAGCGCTAAATCTTCAAAATCAAATACCCCTTCTGCTAAACGCTTGAAAAATCGCGGCATGCCGTTTTCAAGAATATTGCCGCGCACGCTTAGCACGTTCGCCTGCTCATCGACAAGGCTCGCTAATTGTAAGAGCGAATTTTCGTCGCCACCTGTGCCGTGTAACAATAAAATCGTGTAGTCATTCGTTCCTTGTTTATAAATGTGCTGCATCGTATTCCTCCTTTATTGTGGGCGCTCGATTGTTAATAGCTCGCCAATTTTCGCGTAATCATTTCCTGCTAGGCGGCTCATCGCATTTAATTCATGCGGATCAATATGCCCTGCCTCATCGCGCAGTCCGTCTTGCACGTAATACTGCACGATGCGACCGATCAGTAAATCACAGCCCGATTGCCCGTCTTCTCCACCAAGTGGTACGTGCTGCACAAGCTCACATTCAAAGCGCACCTTTGCCTCGGCAACTGCTGGCACATCGACAACCGTACTGTCCACAAGTGTAAAGTTCGTCAGCGCGATTTCACTTTCGTCTGGCGCTAAGTTTGCCGCTGTTTTGTTCACTTCTGCCACGATGCTTTCGTCGACAATATGTACGACGAATTGCTGCTTCGTGACGATATTACGCGCTGTATCTTTTGGCTCGCCTGCTTTTCGCTGCACCGATACGCTAATCATCGGTGGGTTGGACGACACAATGTTGAAAAATGAAAACGGTGCGGCGTTCACAATCCCGTCCTCATTAACCGTCGTCACAAACGCAATCGGTCGCGGAATAATCGTACTAATAAGCAATTTATAATTTTCGCGCTCCGTTAACTCATTTGGGTTCATCATACTTCCTCCTCATCAATTGGGTGTAAATCCGCTTCAATGTCTGCTCGGTGTGGCTCTAAAAATGCCGGTAAATCAAGCGCCTGCCCGAGTGTTTCAATATTGCCGTCACGCAGGAAGCCCGGTCCGTCCGTCGCAAGCTCAAAAATAATATGCCCGACAAGCTTCACATATAAACTTTTAAAGTAATAACGATCCACAACGCCACTTGATACAAGTCCAAACTGCACAATTTTGTCATGCCACGCTTGCAGCTCGTCCTCATCGGCTACGCGTAGGGCGATATGATGAATGCTGCCGCGACCAGGTCGTTCCACCGCGCCGTCTTGCTTCACGACGAGCAGCTCACTCTCTAAGCCACCTGCACCACGTACGCGCATGCTGTTGTCATCACGCGCAATGACGTTATAACCAAACAGCTCCGTTAAGATGCGCTCCATTTCGGCTAAATCTGCCACCGTTAGCTCCGTCGTCACAAACCCTTGAATGCCAAAACTTTGTGGCACTGGCGACTTCGCCCAATAGCTCCATGCACTCGGCGGTGTGAACGCTTCATCTGCTACAAGCACGAGCCCGAGTCCGTCTGGGTCATAAAACGGTAACGCTGGTTTGTCTGCATACGTCGTTTGTGCATCGTGACGCACGTCAAACTGTTCAAAGCGCTGCTGCCAATACGCAAGTGCTTCAACGTTTGGCACGACGAGCGCAATTTTCGTAATTGCATCTGTTCCTTTATGCGTGCGCCCGACCATCGGAATTTCAAAAAATGTGAGTTCCGTTCCGGGTGTGCCGGTCGTATCGCCGTAAAATAAATGATACATCGACGGCGAGTCTTGATTGACCGTCTTTTTCACGCGGCGCAACCCTAACACGCGGCGATAAAAATCGTCGGTCGCCTTCGCATTTTTTACGACCATTGATACGTGATGATGCCCTTGAAATTGCATAGTTGTTCCTTCTTTCTATCGTTAATACGACGCTTCTGCTGTTTTGCCGACTTGCTTTGAAATGTCGATCAGCTGCTGTAATTGCGCTTCATCTAATCCGTCAAATAATTGCGTCATCGCAGCGGCGTGCTGTGGGAAAATGCTTTCAATAAACGCACGGCCCTCATCTGTTAACGACGCATAAATAACGCGGCGATCGCTCGGGCAATGCGTACGTTTTACATACCCTTTTTTCTCAAGCTTATCAACAACATACGTAATACTGCTGCTGGCGATAAGTATTTTCTTCCCAATCATTTGAATTGGCTGGTCGCCTTTATGAAATAGCAGCTCTAGCACTGCGAACTCCGTAATGTTTAAGCCGTACGTTTTGACTTGCTGGCGCGAAAACTCACCGATGTGCTGAGACGCACGCAGCATCGTCATCATCGCCTTTAACTGTAACTCCTCCATGCATCACCCCTCCTTTTATCTTTAATTCGAGATATTTTATTTCATTGTATCACATTTCAATCATTTTGCAACTGAGCGCATAAAAAAAGCAAGGCGATTGCTCCCTTGCTTTAATGCGGCTGCACCGTGTACGTTTCTTTACATAGCTGCTGAAATAATTTTTGATTGAATTGCAATGAGCGGCTCACGATCGGCCCAAGCCCAAATGCCATGAATACCGTTCCAATACCGACTGGACCACCAATCATAAATCCGATGCACGCAACGGTTACTTCAATCGTCGTGCGTGATGCGGTAACCGACCAACCAAGACGCTCTGTCATTAGCATCATTAAGCTATCGCGCGGTCCTGCACCGAAATCTGCGACGATGTACATGCCACAACCGAAGCCGAGCAATGCGATGCCGACGCAAAAAGATAGCACTTGCATCGGTAGCGTCGTGACGTTCGGCAGCAGCGCGTTAAATACGTCAATGAGTACGCCGACAAATAGCATATTGACCCACGTGCCGAGCTTTGGCATGCGCTTTGTGAAATAGGTACCAACTAATAAAATAATAAAGCCTGTAATGATCGACCACGTGCCGATTGTGAGCGCGTAGTTCGCTAACCCGATATGTAATACATCCCAAGAGCCAACGCCGAGAATACTGCCTTTAATTGTGAGCGTCACGCCGAATGCTAAAATCGTTAAACCTGCTGTAAAAAAGAGCAGTCGTAAATGCATTGCTGTCATGTTGTTCGTCCTTTGCTGTTTCATAAGGCTTCATTATAGCAACGAAATGACGTGAACTTCTTTTTTCTGAAAACTTAAATTTCACAGCAAAAAGCGAGTAGCCGATCTGCTCGCTACTCGCCTCGTATTATTCTTTCGTTAATGTTTTCGTGCTGCGTACTGTGTCGATTGGTCGCACTGCCGCTTCGATTTCTGCACGCTTTGGCTCTAAAAATGGTGGTAATGATAATTTTTCGCCTAGCATTTCGTACGGCTCGTCACCCATGAAGCCCGGTCCGTCCGTCGCCCATTCAAATAAAATGCCGTTTGCTACACGCGCATATAATGATTGGAAGAAGAAGCGGTCAACAAAGCCAGATGTACCAAAGCCAATTTGACGTAAATGCTCGTTCCACGCTTCGATTTCTTCGCGGTTGTTCACACGGAATGCTGCATGGTGAATTGTGCCGAACCCTTGACGCCCTGGACGAAGCGTGTCGTTATGCTCAACGATGACACGTGCACCGTTGCCCCCTTCGCCAACTTCAAATAAATGGAATGCGCCTTCAGCAGCGATTTCTGTGTAGTACATCGCCTGCTCCATCACCTTTTTGAAGTAATCGAAGTCTTTAATGCGAATTGTTACCGGACCTAAACCTGTAATCGCATGCTCAAGCGGAATCGGCCCGTCTTGCCACGGCGTTCCTGCTGCAATGCCGTCTAGCCCTTCGTCTGATACAAAGGCGTACTGCTGCTCATCGAAATCTTCAAAGGCAAGCGTCTTCACACCGAACTCCTCTGTAATGCCGTGATGCTTCACGCCAAGGCGATCAAAGCGTGCTACCCAATAGTTTAATGCTTCGTTCGTCGGTACGCGGAACGACGAACGGTAAATTTCATCTGTGCCGTGCTGTCCTTTTGGAATGCCTGGGAAGTCAAAAAACGTCATGTCTGTTCCTGCATTGCCGCGGTCGTCTGCGAAAAATAAGTGATACGTTTGAATGTCGTCTTGGTTTACCGTTTTTTTCACAAGGCGCATGCCGAGTGTGTACGTGAAAAATTCATAGTTTTTCTCCGCGCTTGATGTGATGGCTGTTACGTGATGCATACCTTTTACTGCTACCATAGTTGTTCGCTCCTCTTTATCTTAATTTCTAATATCTCGAATTAAATATAATTTAACACACGAATTATCGCGCGTCAACGATTTTATTTCTAATTCGAGACATAGAACAAAAAAGCTGTGCGACATATCAAATAAGATAATCGCACAGCTCCGTCACTTCATCTATTAATATTGATTTTGTAAGCCGCCGCCCCAAATGACACGACCGCCGATATGCTCTGTTTGCGCGTGAATTTGCGCGTTCACGAGCTGTAGTACCCCTGGCTGCTCATGGTGATGCCACGTATAGCCAGATGGCGTTTGCCCGTTCTTTAGCGCTGCTTTGTCTTCGTCCGTTAAGCCGATAATTTCACCGATTGCTGAGTCCTGCTCAATCGCGTTGTATAGCTGCTCGTTCGCTAATGCGTGATGCTCCTCGTCCGTTAATAAATACGCTTCTGGCTCAATACGTGCAGTAAACGCCGCTTCAAACACTGGGAATACGTCTGAAATCGTTTCGTCGCCAACTAATAGCTCCGTGCGCTCAAACGCAACACCGGTCACAGGATGCACCGTGCCCTCGTACAGCTCGTTGATCGACTGAATCGTATCGACGTTTGCCGCGTCCGCTTCAATGACGTCGCTTAGTTTCAACGCGCGACTACCGATAATCGGCGTTTGTAAAAGTGATTTCGCCGCACCTTTGACACGCTGT
>JAXJTE010000244.1:0-4599 GCA_036309765.1 Caryophanon sp.
GCCACGTACGACGGCGCTAGAGCTTGTGACACAGTCGCTGCTTGATGTTGGCGTTGCACAAGACGAGGCAATCGTGCAAGCAGAAGCGGCACTACGCCACTTCGACTTAGACGAAAAATTATGGAATAGCTACCCGAACAACTTCTCAGGTGGGGAAAAGCTACGTTTAAACATCGCTTGTGCGGTCGTGAAAAATCCGCGCTTACTATTACTAGATGAGCCGACTGCAAGCTTAGACAATGCATCGAAGCTAAAGGTGCGCGAAGCAATCGAAAAGCTAAAAGCACAAGGAACGACGCTGATCGGCATTTTCCACGACTTAGAGTTTATGGAAGGGCTATGCGATGATGTGTTCACGATGCAGCCGGCGGAGGTACACGCATGAACATCGACTGGCATACACATAGTACATATTCAGACGGCGCGTTGACGTTACGTGAGCTGTTTGAAGAAGCGAAGAAAGCAGGCATTACGCATTTAGGTGTCGTCGATCATGATACTACGGCCCATCATACAGAAGGTCGCGCATTAGCCGAGGAGTTTGGCATTCAGTTTTTGGCGGGCGTTGAAATTTCGGCGTTTGATTTTCAGCGCAACCGCAAAGTTCATTTGCTCGGCTACGGATTCCCAGCCGCATGTCCGAACGTTGAAGCACTTTGCGAGCCGCTTTTAACGCGTCGTCACGAGCATTCACTATGGCAGGCACGTTGTATTCAGCAAGCAGGCTTTCCGCTCGTGCTAGACGATGCGCTTCACTTTGCCAAAACGAGTGGCACGCTGTATAAGCAGCACATTATGTCAGCGCTTATCGATGCAGATTATGACGCGAAGGATTACCAAACGCTATACCGTGCATTGTTTAAAGGAAACGGTGTCGCAGCTGGAGACATTGAATACGTCGATGTGTTTGATGCACTCACAGCGATTCATGCGGACGGTGGCTTTGCGATTGTGGCACATGCTGGGCAGCTCGATTCGTTTGACGTAGCCGAGGAGTTAATTACAAAAGGGCTTGATGGTATGGAGCTCATTCACCCAGATCACACCGAGGAGCACCGCGCACGCATTATGCAACTTGTCGAAAAGCATGATTTACTCGTAACGGGCGGATCAGACTTCCATGGACGCTACGGCGCACGCGTAAAGCTCGGGCAATATACGATGCCGACGCTACACTTGTCACACCGTTAACGCACTCTTTACAAAATCGAGACATTGTAAAACATTATTAAGAAACACCCGAAGTGATATTCATGCACGCAGCGACATGCTTAAATGAAACTGTAACGCAATACATACTAAAGGAGACTGAATGATGAAACGACGTTGGAAATTTCCACTAATTAGTTTAGTCAGTGCAATGATGCTTGTAGGCTGTAATGGCGAGGAAAAGGAGCAGGCGACTGCGAATACAGATGAGCCGCTCGTAGTTGTATGGTACCCGAATGAATCAGGTTCTGAAATGGGACCGTCACGCGATGCATTTGGCAAAATTTTTGAAGAAGCGACAGGTCGTGAAGTCGAGCATAAGCTAACGACGGATTACGCCATTGCGATTGAAACGATTGCAAGCGGTAATGCAGATGTAGCGTTTATGGGCGCTCAAGGCTATATCGAGGCGAAAAATAAAAACGATGCGGTTGAAGCACTTGTTGTGAATTCTGGTGAATCGGGCACGCTAGACGATGCGAAATATTTCAGTTGGCTAGCGGTACCAAAAGATAAAGCAGACGACTACAAGCTCGGCAACGAATTTTCGATGGACGCAACGAAAGGGAAGTCAATCTCATTCGTCTCCACCTCTTCAACGTCAGGCTTTAAAGTGCCAGCAAGCGCCATTATTGAGCATTTCAGTGAGGCGAACTTAACAGAGGAAGATTTAATGGAAGGCAACGACATTTATCCGAATGTATTGTTTGGCGATTCACACCAAGGATCAGCGGTGAACATGTTAATGGAGCGTACCGACATCGCAGCGTTTTGTGATACGTGTGTGGACTCTTATGTGGAAGTAGTCGAAGGCGAGGAAAATAAACCAGGCTCAGTATACCGCGTGCGTGACAAAGCAGAGCCACCATTTACAGTGCTGCAAGGTGAGGAGTTTACACTTATTCAAGTAACGCCTGTACTGAATGCACCGTTTGTTTACAACAGCGACGTATTATCTGAAGAAGAAGCACAAAAGATTGCGGACGTTTTAACATCTGACGAAACGGCGAACAATACAGAAATTTTCTTACCAGATGGCCAAGAAGGTACAGCGCTATTTTCGAAATCAGCGAATGAACGTCTCGTAGAAGTAGAAGATAGCTGGTTCGATCCGATTCGTGAGCTGTCGAAGTAACATAAAATAATCGGTCTGTTGGTTAGCCATTTGTATGTAGTGAAAAGATGAAAATAATTTGAGAAACAAACGAGGCGTGGAAATCAATTCCTCGCCTATTTTATACGATACACAAAAGGAGATTAGATGAGCATGACGACTGTTTTAGAGCGTGATTTGTTTACAGCGAAGGCGCCAATTCAACAAAAAACGCAGCATAAGCCAATTTTACACATCGAGTCATTGACAAAAAGCTACGATAACAATACGACTGTGCTACGCGACATTGAGCTAACGTTAGGAGAAGGGCAATTCGTCTCGATCATCGGGCCGTCTGGTGCGGGGAAATCGACGCTGCTGCGCTGCATTAACCGCATGATTGAGCCATCAAGTGGTGACATTACGTTTGATGGCACGCCGCTTCTAACGCTGGATAAAAAGAAGCTGCGTCGTGAGCGTGCCAAAATTGGCATGATCTTTCAGCACTACAACTTAGTGTCGCGCTTAACGGTATTTGAAAACGTGCTGCACGGTCGCTTCGGCTATAAGTCAACGTTTCAAGGGCTGTTCAACATT
Organism: Caryophanon sp.; assembly: GCA_036309765.1. GTDB lineage: Bacteria > Bacillota > Bacilli > Bacillales_A > Planococcaceae > Caryophanon. Next base: position 2,900 of record JAXJTE010000244.1, read on the forward strand.
TACACAGAGGAAGAAAAAACGCTCGCGCTGTCGATTTTGCATAAGCTTGGCATGTCGGAGCATTTATATAAGCGCTGCGATCAGTTAAGTGGTGGTCAAAAGCAGCGTGTTGGCATCGCGCGTGCACTCGTGCAGCAGCCGAAGCTTTTACTTTGTGATGAACCGATTGCGTCGCTCGATCCGAACTCCTCAAAAGTCATTATGGATCATTTAAAGGAAATTTGTGAGTCGATGGGCATTACAGTACTTGTGAATTTGCACCAAGTGGACGTCGCAACGCATTATTCAGACCGCATTATTGGGTTAAGCCGCGGGACGAAAGTATTTGACGGCACACCGAGTGAACTAAGCGGCTTTGCGATTCGTGACATTTACGGGGCAAGCTTAGATGAATTAATTACGGAATAGGTGAGGGATATGATGGACGGGTCACAAATTTTACGCAACAAAAAATGGCGCACGACGCTCATTTTCCTCGTGCTGCTCGCGCTAACGTACGGCTCCTCGATGCTGACGGATTTTAGCGTCATCGAAGGCATCGTTGCCATTCCCGGTACGATTGCATGGATGTTTGGCAACTTAATACCGGATGCCGCCGCGCTTGAAAACTTACCGAAAGTGCTTGAGCGATTATGGGAGACGATTGTATTATCGGTATTCGCATCAACAACAGCCGCCATTTGTGCATTATTTTTTGCGATGGCAGGAGCACAAACGACGCAGCTGAACGCAACAGTTGGCGTCATCGCACGTTTCATTTCATCCGTATTTCGCAACATTCCAGTCGTCGCGTGGGCACTGATTCTTGTCATCTCGTTTGGGCACAACGTCGTAACCGGTTATTTCGCGCTATTTTTCTCAACGTTTGGCTTTTTAGTGCGCATGTTCATCGAAACGATTGACGAAGCAAGCTCAGACGGCGTCGAAGCGTTAACAGCAAGCGGTGCCACGTATTTACAAATGGTGTTTAAAGGCGTGCTGCCCGATACGATGCCGCAACTACTGAGCTGGGTATTTTACATGATTGAGACGAACATTCGCAGTGCCACACTCGTTGGCTTACTAACAGGTACAGGGATCGGCTATTTATTTGATATGTACTACAAAAGCTTAAACTACGAAATGGTCGGGCTCATTACAATCACGATCGTCCTCGTCGTCTTTGCGATTGAGTTTACATCAAATAAAGTAAGGAGGGCAATTTCATAATGGTATCTTCAGCACTAGCACATGTGACGATGAAAAAGGGGCGCATTCAAATTACAGCGCGGACGAAATCTGCAATGGTGATGCGCACCGTACTATGGACGCTTGCACTGTTTACGATCGCGAGCCCATTTTTACTAAAGTATGAAACAATCGAATGGTCAAATGCCATTCCGATGACGCTAAGCAATTTACAAATGATGTTTTTACAGCCAGCGTTTAACCAAATTACGTTCTCGACCGTCATGATGCAAGTTGGTATTACGCTTGCCCTCGCCTTTTTAGCAACGATTCTCGGCGCGGTTATCTCGTTCTTTTTAGCGATTTTCAGCGCGAAAAACTTAACGCAGTCGCCCGTTGCGAACGTCATTATCGCGTTTAACGCATTCATTCGCGCCGTGCCGACTGTATTATGGGTATTAATTTTAGCGATTGCTGCGGGGCTTGGTGCCGTTGCTTGTGTGCTCGGCATGATGCTGCACACTGTTGCATAC
>JAXJTE010000245.1:0-8161 GCA_036309765.1 Caryophanon sp.
CAACAAGTGGGCGATGTTTTACAATATCATCGCAAAATGGAACGTCGAGCTTCACTAAATACGCGTGGTCTTTTGCTAGTTCGTTTACGAGGCTTTGCAGTGCGACGATGTTTTCTTTTTGCGTAACTGTTTTTGCCGCTTCTTCAAGTTCATCTGCTAAAGTTGTCATCGGTTGTCCGTCTAATAAATATTGAATCGCGATATCAATCACTAACTGCTTACATTTCTTTTTCTCTAAACGTTCTTTTAATATGGCAACCGCTTTAGATTTTTTAGAATATTGCCCTTCTAATTCTTCTATAAGAGGAACCACCTCATTATAGAAATAGCCAATATTAAAAGAGTCTAAAAATGAATTCACCTTCTCAATACTCGTTTTATTTCCACCGGTGTGATTGATAATGATTTTGACAAAACGTTCGTCTATTCCATACGTATCCAAATACTTTTTTACTACATTCAATTTTTCTTGTTGTTTTGCAACTTCGCTCATTCCATTTGCCATTGAACTAAAAAACCTCATCTTACTTCACCCCTTCCATCAACATCTTTTTAATCTCCTCATACCTCGCATACACATCATCAACCGACACGTTCGCAGTCGTCGTCTCTTGCTTACGACTGCTGTAATTGACAAAGTAACTCACACTATCAAGCGCGTGTTGTGCCTGTTCGTCACTAAAGCCGAAAATGCGTACGAGCTCCTTTGCAAGTGCAAGCGTACCTTCTCCGTCAAATGCGTTCACTTGCGCTAGCTCATTCGTATAGCCACGCACCGACAGCCATTTTTGCAACACGCCTTCTTCGTACCAATCAAGCAAATCGTGAATGTTAAAATGCGCCTTTAGCTCGTCTAACGTACGCACTTTTTCGTTATCGACGTATAAATTAAACTTTACTTGCTTCACGTCATGTCCCCCTTAAAACCATGATAAAATTTTACTCACACCCGATGAAATCGCCGAGCCAATTTTGTTAACGACGCCACCGATTTTTTCCTTCACATACGTCACGACCTTTTTTAAGCCTGTCGTTACCTTTTTCGCTACGACTGCGCCTGCTTGCTCGCCGACGTATCGCCCAACAACTGCGCCAACTGTTGCACCGACTGGACCTAAATACGAGCCGATTGCTGTTCCAACCGTCGCACCAATGTTGCCGCCGACTTCCTTCGCCTTATGATGAATAATCGTCTCAACTTGTGCGTACGCGCGGTCAATTAAATAATCGGTCGCATCGGACGGCTGCATGTCGCCTGTTGCGATTTTCACACCGATTTTTGCGACCGTATACGTACGATCAACAATTGCCGCAAGCTCAGTCGGTGATTTTTCTTTTAGCACATCGATTTTGTCCGTTTGTTGTACGCGAATGAGCGCCGCCGTACCGAGTTCCTTAAACGTTTGATCGTACGGTGAATCGAGCTGCTCGTTAAAGTAGCGCACGACAGCTGGATTTTCGCCCTTCACTTGTAGCGCGTCATATTGCTGCTCTGTTTGCATCATGTTCATATATGTATGTTGCTCGATAACATTGCGTGTTAGCTGCGTCGCAATGCGCTTGCCAACACCGCTATAGCTTTGTGTAAACGGCGCGTCGTCTGTCTCGACACCGATTGCTCGTAGCTGCTCGTGATGTCCGTCTTGCATCGCATTGACGACGAGCGCGGCACTTTGCGGCATGTTTTGTTCGAGCTTCGTTAACTGCTCCTCAAACCATTTCGCACTCGACTTTCCTGTTTGCTTATAGTCTTGCAATGCATCGTAGTTTTGTTGCACGCGGCTAAAATACGCCTGCACCTCGTCATACGCAGCCGCTCCCTTTGTCGCATCACCGTACGTTTCCTCGTAATACGCACGAATGAATTGCTGCTCGCGCCCAGTCGCCTCTGCAAACGCTGTAAATGCTTGTTCAAATATTGTCGACACATGATCCCCACCTTTCATCTTTTTCATCATACCGAAAGAATGTCATAAGTACCATATAAATCCTATTATTGACACAAAAAAACTACCAGACGATGCTGACAGTACAAATTGAATATACTCCCTTTTCTTTTTCCGAATATACAGTTTTTTATGCTATACTTAGAACATTGATTTTTTTGACAGGAGGAATTTTGTATGCGCATACAAATTTTAGATGCACTGCTTGATACGGTCGTGGAGAAGGCAAAAGTCGCACCGCATGTCGTTGGACCGTTCATTGGCGAATATATGAAGATTTTAATGGCAGAACGTTTTTCAGACGAGGAAATGACGTATTTCAAACAAAAGGCGGCGGTCATTTTGCATACCTATACCGCACCACAACTACTACATTAAATGAGGTGGCACATTTGAAACTACATATGTACGCGCTCGGTGGGGCATTGCTGCTTGCAGGCTGTGCGGACACACCGGCGCCTGCTCAACCATTCGCAATCGAAATGGTCGAACCACTCACGCTGACGCCGATCCACGTTGCGCCTGAACAAAAGGCGACGTATTACGCACAATATGAGGAAATTATTGAGCGCATTAACGGTATCGGCTACGACGTTGAGCTACAATTACAGCCGCTTGCGAAGTTTGGCGATAACGACTGGCTAGACGCGGCGCAATTTGAACAGCTTGCGAAATCACGCGCACAGGCGAAAATGATCGTGCAAGCAAATGAGCAACCTGTTAGCCCATTGCTCGTGCCGAAATTTTCAACACTCCAAACCGACAATTTCGAGGCAAGCATTCGCTTTGAAGGATCATTTAACACGCAGCTAAGTGAAAACACCGAGGCAGGTCGTCAGCTATTTGATGCGTTTTATTCGATTACATCAGCAGCCGTAAATGAGCATGCGACGTGGACACAGCTCGGTTTTGATACGACATTAAGCGCTGATAAAACGACGTACACCGTTTCTGTCGATGGCACGTATAGCGAATATGGCATTTCGTCATCACACATCATTGAAATTCCATTCGTATGTGATGAATTCGGCGGTATTTCATAAAGCATGATTATTGAATTTGAAAACTACGTACAGGACGTTCAATGCTTTGGCAAAGCTCATTCGATATCGCAGCTGCGCCAAATGTATAAGCAAGCAAAACAATACGTAAGCGACGAGCCCATACCAATCATTTTTTGTCGGCTGTATTCGTTCGAGTTATTGCCGTACGACGCCGAGCTATACGTAGATGTCGTCATTGACTGCGATACAGATTACATATATGTCCCAAAACGATAAAGCTAGCCTCCACTTCATTGCGACGTGGAGGCTATTTTTATGTGCGAATTGTCGCGGTTGACGTATGCTGCGTCGCAATCATTTGCTCAAGCGTGGCAGACATCGTCGTTAAAATGGTACTGCTGTTTTCAAACAACGTCGAGAAAGCTTCCGAACGTGCATAAATATCCGCAACATTCGTTTCAATTTGCGTCGTATCTGCGGCAAATGCTTGTAGCTTACGCGTAAAGCGTTCCATCATGACAAATAGCGTCTCAAACGTCTCCGCTGTTTTGTCGGTCGTCTCCACTTGTGTATGCACCGTATCGACCCCACCGTGAAGCTTCGTACGTGCCGTTTCGTTATACACATTCACCTCATCTAAATTCGTATTAATTTTGAGCAGCGTCTCGTCCGTCATATGCGCCAGCTTTCGAATTTCCTCCGCCACGACTGAGAAACCTTTTCCTGCATCGCCTGCGCGTGCCGCTTCAATCGACGCATTGAGTGCAAGCAAATTCGTTTGATCAGTAATTTCTTTGATTGAGTTTGCGAGCGTATTCGTTTCAGTAATTTTCGTCGATAAGTTATCAAATGTGTATTGCAAATCGTCAAAAAATTCGCGGAAATGGTCAATTTGCGCCTTCATTTGCTGCATGACGTCCTTGCCATCTGCCGCCGTTTGCCCTGCATCATTCGCACTGGCTACAACGCGCTCCAACTTTTCCATCATCGCTGTAATGCGCTCTTGCGTCGATTGCGTACTTTCAACAACACCCGTAATATGCGCCGACTGTGTACGTGCATCGTGCTGAACATCCTCCATCGCCTGCATCATATTTTGTTGCGCATGTAGCGTATGATCGTTTTCTTCTTTCACATATTGCAAATTCGTTGTAATCGCCTCGACTGCCTGCTCAAGCTTCACATTTTGCGCTGACTGTGTCTCTGCCGCCTGCGCCATTTGCTCATACGCATCTGCTGTACGACGAAACAACTCGTTCGCAAATTTAATTTGGAAATAAATGCATACGACTGCAAGTGAAGCTAGCAAATACGCGTTTTCAAATCGAGAGACAATCGATCCCGTTCCTTCAAGCTGAATCCACGCAAGCGACCCGAACGTTAGCACTGAGGCATACAATAACACGCGCTGACGATTCGACAAGCTTGCAATGAACAAATAAAAAAATGGCAAAATAATCGTTCCTGCTTCCACAAGCCCTGACAAAATCGACCCAGCCGTCACGACAAACAACGTCGTCACCATCATAAACGCAAACGCTTGCTGCATCTTTTCATTGCGCCGTTGCAATAAAAACGCAGCTGTCAAAATGACCGACGACAGCGCAATCGATGGCACAACATACCCCGGCGTTTGAATGAGCGAATTCACAATTAACCCTAAAACGAACGTGATCATCAATACTGTATAGCCGACCCGATTTTTCCTTTGTACGTCCAACTTGTACAACTTTTGAAAATGCATACGATCATCCTCCTACGTATCGTTGTCGAAACTGACTACTTTTCCCTTACCCTCTTAGCGCATATTTACACGACATTTATCGTATTTATTATATAAAACGCACAAAATAGTAGTCTTTTGTCATGCTATGATGAAATAGACATAGCATAATACGTCACAAAAAAAAACGAAGCACGGTGGATATGTGCTTCGCTTAATCATTACATTGGTAGCTCGCATGTTGCGGCGCGCGTTCGCTACTGAAAATAACTCATCGACAGACATGTCACTACAAATCGAGTAATTCCATTCTCCCAGCCTTAACAGTCGGAACAACGATATCATGTACAAGCTTTCCTAACACTTCATGACGTAAATCCTCTTTTTTCGTAAAAAACGTATTTGTCATCGAATCAATCGTATGTGGAAACAAAGTCGGAAACTGCTCGTGCAACTGCGCCTTATACAAATCATTCAAAATATAGCTTTGTTCGATTTTGCGATTAATGTAACCTCGGTACTCATTATAAACCGCTTCGAGCTGAAACAACGCTGCGTTATTATACACTTTGTACTGATCTTCTTTTTCTCCAGTAGCTTCGATTTCGATTTGATAGTTGAAGCTTTTACCGAGTGTTACGTCGACGAAATCTACTTTTTTAAAGTCATTTTCGACATTGACTGATATTTCAACGGTATATGCTTTTTGTGTATCTTCAAAATGTTTAATTATTTTCTTTTTTAATGCCCTTATATTAAGTAACTGTGTTTCATTCCGTTCTCTAAAAACATTTATATACTCTTTGAACTTCAGATTAATGTCATCATAAAAAATTGTAAGTGTGTTTACATATTGCTCTTTTTGTAATACTTTTTCATCCTCTTTCAGCTCTATAAAACATTCTACTTGATTTCGATATTTTCTCGCCACTTCTTTATGTTCTAATTTGTTAGATGAAGTTGTTTCTAGCACATTGAAAATTGCATTCACTGCTAAATCTTCTTTTTTACCTGTCACTTCATTTTTCCCTTGAAGAAAGTACAAACATTGTTCCTCATATGTTTCCTCTGTACTCTCACATTTATCCTTAATCGCTAGTAATTTTATATAATAACGTTCTTCTTTTGACAATATTGTTGCTTGATTGAATTGTTCAAGCTTTTGCCATATGCTTTTAAAATCACGTTTATGATAAACAATTTTGAATCGTATATTCTCTTCGATAGTTGCATCATACGGTGAAAAATTACGTGCTAAACTTGTATAATAATCACTTTTAAAACGTTGATTACAATAAATGCAGCTTGGCACTAAATTCGAAAGTGTAATCGCAAAAATCGGAAAAATACTTTTAGGCAAAAAATGATCCAAGTCTGCCATTGCTCTCGAACCAGTTGTCTTCAATGTGTTAGAAGCTTGTATCGTATGAATAAAATTCGCATTGCAATATGGACAGACGTTTTGATTCAGCTGGCGCAAAAATATATAACTGTTCCATTTTTTTGTATTTCGGTTTGTAAAACGATTGTAAGCAGCTAAAAATACTTGTGAAATTTTTTCATGTACATCGGAAAATTTTTTCAGTGCAATTTTATTTTGTTGCTTAGATGATTCTACTTGAAAATGACTTTCCAAACTGTAAATAAGTTGTAAATATTTCTGTTGTAATTTTTGCATTTCTTCAAAATTACAACTCACAATGCTTTCTAGCTCACCAATGATAAATGTTAAAATTGGTTCACTGATTTCATTACGCTGCTCATCTAAAAGTCCAGTTAAGTTGTTATATAACGTGCCATCCTTTCTTCCTATATGCTTATGTTTCTCTAATAATTCATTAGCTAAAGGTACATAAATCACTTACCATCACCGTCCTCTAGCCGCTTCATTCGTTCCTGCAACTCTGCCATTTGCTTTTGCAGTTTTTCCATTTCTTCACCTTTTGTTAGCGCATACTTCTGTTCAAACAGCTCTACTAATCGGCTTTTAATAATCGGCTCGCCTACTTGATTAATAAACTTTCGAATATCCTCTTTATTTAAATTCGATTCAATACCGAGTAAATTATTCGCCACTTCATTAATACGTTCCTTCGCGTATTCTCCAATTAAACCACCCGTTAAAAAGAACGAATGTGAAAACAGCTCATGTATGTTCGCACCGAGCGTCGTCGTTAAGTTTTCCAGCTCGTTTTTCACCTGTACTTTCTGCTCATGATCTTTCTCCAGTAAAATCAAACTATGTAATGGCAGTTCCGATAACACAAATGGTGAATGTGTCGTTAAAATGACTTGAATTTTTGTATCGTACTTCTCTGCGGTCTTATTTAAAATTTCCATTAACATGCGCATAAATTGCTTTTGGAGCATTGGGTGGAGTGAGATTTCAACTTCGTCTAGTAAGATTAGTATTTGATCCTTTTCTATATCTTTAATAGCTTGACTTAAACCTGTGAATAAGTTTAACAATTGTGTTTCGCCAGCACTTAAACCATGCCATTCAAACGTTAATGGTTTATTATTTCTACGTAATCCCATATAGTTATTAAAAAACTTTCTCGCTATTTCATTATTTTCTTTACTTATTTTGAGAATAGGCATTCTAATATATGTTACTGTTTTTTTTTCGCCTCTCTTCGCTTTAAAAACAAATATAGAATTAGTCTCACCTGCTATATCTTCAAAATCAACACTAATAAAATATTCTAGTAACTTCATATATTGTTTGAATATAGTATTAAATATTTCAATCTTTATAACTTCATTTTTTATATGTTTATCAGAAAAATATAAAGAATTTATTTCCTCGGAAATATAAGTGCTTAAATTTAAAAGGTTCTTTTCAATATCAATAAAATCCTTTATTTCCCATAACTTATCGGCATCAAATTTCTTTATTGAATCGAATTCGGCATCAAAAATCCGATTAAAATCTGTAAAAAATCTTTCAATAAAAATCAAATAAAGCGTTTCTTTTACTTGCAATATATTATTATCTTTTAAACTTAATAAAAAATCATAAATTGCATTTTCTAATCGCAAATTTTTACTACGTTCGCCAAATCTCACATGTTTATTTTCAGGCAACGACACATCGTCGGCTTCGTGAGAACTCACATAATCATAATGAACATAGATTTCTTCTGGAATTTTTATAACATTATTAACTAAACTCAAATCTACACTATTTTCTAAAAAATTCAACACTTGTAACATATAGAATTCTTGTACTTTAGATAAATAATCGACAGTAATATGTATATTCTTATTCGTATGTTGTTTACCAAAAAATTCTATAGGATCTTTATTCTTTTGAACCTCTTTTATCGCCGAATCAATTTTATAACCTATATAAATTGAACAAAAGCATTTAACTACATGAAAGCGGGTATAGACTATCAATTACTTTTCGAAAGGATGATCGATTATGACCCGCAATGAACAGCTCAAACAACTTCAACTTGCTATGCGACATACAAAGGATAGAC
>JAXJTE010000246.1:0-2091 GCA_036309765.1 Caryophanon sp.
CATAATAGATGGCACAGCAAGTCCCTTCGTCGGCAAATAAGGCTCCGCTGGCTTTTTCGTTAACGCCACCATCGATTCCTTTATACGCAAACGAATATCAGCAAACGGATAAATTTGTCCTTGCTTCATTAATGGCAATATAAATAACACCTGCTCCCGATCAGCAAGCTCACTATACACATGATGCGCCTCTAGCACATCCTTTAACTGAAAACCTGTATAGCCCGGTGCACGTAAAAGCAATTTCAACGAATCATCTACCTCAACAATCTCTAGCCCATCAATCGCACGAACCGACTCAATAAAATGCGCACGCTTATCCATAAATGCCGCAAAATCAATTTCTGTATAATCTGCAATATACGCACGCGCATCATCTAATGAAGCTAAAAGTAAATACGACGGGCTACTCGATTGCAACATCCGTAAATAATGATTCACCTTCTCTACATCGACAAGTGACGACTTCACATGCATAAACGACGCCATCGTCATCGCAGGCAACGTTTTATGCGCCGACTGTACAACTACATCTGCCCCGAGCATTAATGCACTGCTCGGTAAATAATGGCTCGCAATTAAATGTGCCCCGCGCGCCTCATCCACAAGTACAGGTATGCCGGCCTCATGACAATATATAATTTGCTCTGTCAGCTGCTCTGTCGCCACACCATAATAGGTAGGATACGTTAACACAACAGCCTTCGCATGCGGATAACGCTTAATCGCTTCCTTTATCGTTTCCGTTGAGACATGCCCAGCAGTCAAACTCGTCTCATGCCACTCCGGTGCTAAATAAACAGGGTTCACCCCAACAAGCTCCAATGCATGAAAAATCGACTTATGCGCATTACGCTGCACTAAAATTGTATCCCCTGCTTCACATGTCGCATAAATCATTGCTAAATTACCAACTGTCGAACCGTTGACTAAAAAGAAACTCCTATCTGCCTTATACACTTTTGCAAGCAATGTTTCCGCTTCTTTAATCGCTCCCTCTGGATGATGAAAATCATCTAAACCTGTTAGCTCGGTTACATCATATTGCATCGCTGCCTTTAATTCATTCGGCAACGTCGAAAAAATTCCGTTTTTATGTCCCGGCACATGTAATGAATGCGGCTCATTTCGTACAAACCGCTGCAGTGCCTCTACAAGTGGTCGCTGTTGTTTCATCATTCGTCACTCCGTTCATTTCTACTTGTTTTATTATAACATGCTATAATAAGACAACTTTGAAATTAAGGAGGTCTTTCATATGAAAATTATCGTCTTTGGTGCAACTGGTGGCGTAGGTCAGCATTTTGTTAAAATGGCTGTTGAAGCAGGTCACGAGGTTACCGCATTCGCACGTACACCTGAAAAAGTCACGACAGAAAACGTCCATATTATTAAAGGGGATGTCTTCGATAAGGAAGCTGTCGCACAAGCAATCACTGGACATGAAGCGGTTATTTCTTGTTTAGGTTCAAATGCAGGGATGAAAAAATCACGTGACTTAGAGCAAATGGGGATGAATGTCGCAGACGGTATGGAAACGGCTGGCGTTAAACGTCTCGTTTATTGTGCTTCCGCTGGCGTTGATGGTGAAATTCCAGGCCTAGCCGGAAAAGTCATGATGAAAATGCTAGCCAATCCATTAGCTGACCATCGTAACGCGCTCAACTATTACAAAACAAAAGATATCATTTACACAATTGCACGTCCTATGGGCTTAAAAGATGATCCTTTCCAAGCGGATTATAAAGAAGCGTTCGAAGGTGTTCCAAAAGGATCTAACTCGATTCCACGTGCTAGCGTTGCACACTTCATGGTAAAAGCATTAACGGATTCAACGTATGAAAATAAATCGGTTGGATTATGTAGTTAATTATTTTAATAGCATTTGTTTAGAAATGATTCTATTTCCAAAGCATGGTTTTCTATTTTGATTACCGTGCTTTTTCTTTTTCAACAATACAAAAAACCCACTGATTTCTCAGTGGGTTTTACTTGTGCGAAGCGACGTCCTACTCTCACAGGGGGAAGCCCCCAACTACCATCGGCGCTAAAGAGCTTAACTTCCGTGTTCGGTATGGGAACGGGTGTGAC
>JAXJTE010000247.1:0-57871 GCA_036309765.1 Caryophanon sp.
CCGCATAACCGACCCTCTGGAATTTATGGTCAAACACATCGCGGACAGTCTGGTCATAGGCAGATTTTTTCCGGAAAAAATCGCCAATGCCCGCACCGATTACTTGCACAAAATCTCGACCGACGTTGTCAAAAACCACGACATCATCGGGATCGAAGACTTACAAGTAAAAAACATGTTGAAAAATCATAAGCTTGCGAAAGCCATTAGCGAAGTGAGCTGGTCACAATTTCGAACCATGCTGGAATACAAAGCAAACTGGTATGGGAAACAAGTTGTGCCAGTTGGTAAGACATTTGCGAGCAGTCAATTATGCTCAAACTGTGGCTACCAACATAAAGACGTGAAGAGTCTCGCTTTACGTGAATGGACGTGTCCAAGTTGTTACACGCATCACGACCGCGACCTAAACGCAAGTATGAATATTCGAAACGAAGCAATGAGACTTCTAACCGTAGGGACTACGGGGCTAGCTTAGTTAATTTTCTCTCATGAGGGAGAAGAACCTAAGAATCTCGGTACTTTAGTGCCGAGTAGTTCAAGACGCTTCACAATCACTTACCGTTGCTTTTCACGTGGAGTCCGCCTCTCGTTTCAAGCAACCTTTATGTATGAACGTTAACGTGAATATTAGTAGAGGAATAAACTAGCAAGTGTGTTGATTAACCATTCAATTGGCATTTCGCGTATTGCGGCTTCGCTTTCCTGGGGCTCGGCTCAAGCCTCCGCACCGCTCCTGCGTCGCGGCTTACGGGGTCTTGAGGCACGAGCTTTTCCCCAAGGAGTCTCGCCGCACGCTCCATGCCACTACAGTGCTGCATTCATTTCATTTTTGCTACTGAAAACAACCGATTCAGCTGTAGAAAAGACGCTAATCAACAGACCTGATAAACTAGCTGAGAGCGAGCTACACGAAGCGAACTGTGATATGAAAGATCGTGAATGTGTCACTTCATTAGTCAAAAAAATGACATACAATAGAACCGATTCACTGTAAAATAGTCGTCATTTATTACTAAAACTGATATACTAGGACAGATAATTAAACGACAGGGGCGATTTTAGTGAGCAAAGTATACGTATTTGACCATCCATTAATTCAACATAAACTAACACATATTCGTGACGAAAAAACAGGTACGAAGGAGTTCCGCGAGCTAGTTGACGAAGTAGCAACGTTAATGGCATTTGAAATTACACGCGATTTACCGTTAGAAGAAATCGAAGTGAAAACACCGGTAACGACTGCAAAAGCAAAAGTGTTATCAGGTAAAAAAATTGCGATTGTGCCAATTTTACGTGCGGGTATCGGCATGGTTGACGGCGTATTAAAGCTAATTCCAGCAGCGAAAGTAGGGCACATCGGTCTTTACCGTGACCCAGAAACGTTAAAGCCAGTTGAGTATTACGCGAAGCTGCCAGCAGACGTGGAAGAGCGCGATTTCATCATCGTAGACCCAATGCTTGCAACAGGTGGTTCAGCAGTGGAAGCAATTAACTCGCTGAAAAAACGCGGCGCAAAAAGCATTAAGTTCATGTGCTTAATCGCAGCTCCAGAAGGCGTAAAAGCAATTCAAGACGAGCACAACGACGTAGACATTTACATCGCAGCGCTTGACGAAAAATTAAACGACCACGGTTACATCGTGCCTGGCTTAGGTGACGCGGGCGACCGTTTATTCGGCACAAAATAAAGCGAGCTTAAATAAAAGTACGTTCTATAGTACAATGAAGACTGTCTAATAACTAGGCAGTCTTTTTTTATTATTATGAATATATAATAGAAGAAACTATTGTAATGAATATGTTGGAGGGAACAAACTCATGAAAAAATTTAAAGTAATGACGATTTTCGGTACGCGTCCAGAAGCGATCAAAATGGCACCGCTTGTACTGGAGCTACAAAAGCATCCAGAGCAAATCGAATCAATCGTTACGGTAACGGCGCAGCACCGTCAAATGCTTGACCAAGTACTTGAAACATTTAACATCACACCAGACTATGATTTAAACATTATGAAAGATCGCCAAACGTTAATCGACGTGACAACGAATGCATTAAAAGGGTTAGACGAAGTAATGAAGGAAGCAAAACCAGACATCGTATTAGTTCACGGCGATACATCAACGACATTTGTTGGCAGCTTAGCGGCATTTTACAACCAAATTGCGATTGGTCACGTAGAAGCTGGTTTACGCACAGGCAATAAATATTCGCCGTACCCAGAGGAGATGAATCGTCAGCTAACAGGTGTCATGGCGGACTTACATTTCGCGCCAACTGAGCAATCGCGCGACAATTTATTAAAGGAAAATAAATTAGACGAAGCAATTTACGTAACTGGTAACACAGCAATCGATGCACTGCGCACAACGGTTCAAGATGATTACACGCATCCGGTACTTGAGCAAGTTGGTAGCGACCGCATGATTTTACTTACGGCGCACCGTCGTGAAAACTTAGGGCAGCCGATGCGCAACATGTTCAAAGCAATCAAACGTTTACTTGCAGAGCATGACGATGTGCAAGTAGTATACCCAGTGCATATGAACCCAGCTGTGCGCGAAATTGCCAACGAAGTGCTAGGTGGCGACGACCGAGTGCAGTTAATCGAGCCGCTTGAAGTATTTGATTTCCATAACTTTGCGGCACGCTCGTTTATGATTTTAACGGATTCAGGCGGCGTGCAAGAGGAAGCACCGTCACTTGCAAAGCCAGTATTAGTGCTGCGCGACACGACGGAGCGTCCAGAAGGTATTGCAGCAGGTACGTTAAAGCTTGCAGGTACGGAGGAAGAAACAATTTATATGTTAGCAAAAGAGTTATTAACAGATGAGGAAGCATACGCGAAAATGGCGCACGCATCGAATCCTTACGGTGACGGTCATGCATCAGAGCGCATCGTCGAATCACTGCTTATGTTTTTAAATCGATAAACAAGGCATTAATGGATGCAAGCAGGTCATATTTTACGAATTTGTCCGTTTAGTAAGCATGAAAAATGAACAAATGTACGCAGTTTGTGCATAATTTGTCGCTTTGTGAAATTTCATGTACAAATTTGTCAACAATTTGACAAGGTATGCGCGTTTGTGAAGTTTTTCACCTGAACTAATTGACATCAAATACCCCCTATTGTATGCTTACAAAGGGTAAGAATGATAAGGGTTTAGTCTGTAAAAAGACGTATAAACACTTGTTGTATCAACTTTCTACTACTATACTGGTGGAAATGCTAATCATTATATGGTTAGTGCTCAACTACTCCTGCTTATGGGATAATGGAGAGCAAAACGCAGTTATTTAACCGTTTTCTAGAAGGCATGGTCCGGATCATATTTTTAGAGAATTGTTAATGCGATATTACATCGCAATGTAGTGTGCATTCACTACAACAACTGAATTCACTTAGTGGTGATTGTCATCTTTACTCGAAACTAGTTCAGGAGACTTGTAAAATGCTAGATTTGCATCAGATTTACGCCGCTCAAAAGAGAGGACTCTTTTTTTTACTAGCAGGTTGCGCTTTAGGGTGGGGATTTTTAACTTCATACCAAACAATTTTCGCTGGTATCGCACTGGGTGCATTATTTGGTACGTATAACTTTTGGATTTTAGTTCGACGTATGGAGAAATTTGATAAATCCATTAGTGAGGGAAGAAGAGCAGCATCTATGGGCATGTCCTTCCGTTTTGGATCGGGTGTTGCGGCGGTAGCAGTTGCTATGTTGTTACCGGAGTATTTTCATCTCATTAGCACAGTTAGCGGGCTAATGTTCCCATATGTTTTCGCCCTTGTAGAGCGAATCATATACCTTGTAAGAAACCAATAAAGTGCTTTAGAAAGAGAGGTGAATGCAAGCAATGAATCATACAGCTCCAGAGTATACGTGGCAAATTACCGACTCGTTCGGGCTCACGTTTAACTTATCGACAGTAATGATGTTAATCATTTCTGCTGCTATCGTGTTTTTAATCGCTGTGATCGGTACACGTAAATTAGCGTTAAAGCCAACAGGTATGCAGAACTTCATGGAATGGATCATGGACTTTGTTAAAGGTATTATTCAAAGTAACATGGACTGGAAAACTGGAGGGCGCTTCCACATATTAGGTATTACGCTTATTATGTTTATCGCGGTTTCCAACTTACTAGGTTTACCATTCGCAATTGCGATCGACGGAGATTTATGGTGGAAATCACCAACTGCCGATCCAACTGTAACAATGACACTTGCTGTAATGATTTTAGTGTTAACACACTACTACGGTATTAAAATGCGTGGTTTAGGTCATTACACAGGAACATTCTTCTCACCATTATCGTTCATGTTCCCACTGAAGCTGATTGAAGAGTTCGCAAATACGTTAACTCTTGGTCTGCGTCTTTATGGTAACATTTACGCAGGTGAGGTGCTATTAGGTTTAATCGCAACACTAGGTGCATCAAGTGTACTTGGTTTCGTAGGAGCGATTGTTCCAGGTATGGCGTGGCAAGGATTCTCGGTCTTCATCGGTTTCATCCAAGCCTTCATCTTCACGATGTTAACAATGGTTTACATGTCTCACAAAGTCAGCGAAGACCATTGATAATATACGCTACGGCGTAACAAGTTAGAATCAAAACCAAAAAACAAAACATTCCAAGGAGGAAATTAAAAATGACAGGTTCATTAGGTTTATTAGCAGCAGCAATCGCTATCGGTTTAGCAGCACTAGGCGCGGGTATCGGTAACGGTCTTATCGTTTCAAAAACAGTAGAAGGTATGGCTCGCCAACCAGAAGCTCGTGGCGCATTACAAACAACAATGTTCATCGGGGTTGCATTAGTTGAAGCCCTTCCAATCATCGCGGTAGTAATCGCATTCATCGTAATGAACCAATAATTGGTCGTTACTAACTAGTATTTAAATGTAGTGGCGAAGGCTCATTCGTTCTGAATAACTTCGTCACTTCTTATGTGTACCTTTATTTTTAAAATTTTTAAACAGTTATAGTTCTTACAAATAAAATGAACTTACAAGCTCTTGAAGGGAGTGAAACAATCGTGTTTTTAGATAACCTTGTATTAGGTGCTGGTGCAACAGGCATGAACTTAGGTGATATCGTTGTAACACTAGTAACGTTCTTACTTTTAATGGCTCTTCTAAAAAAATTCGCTTGGGGTCCTTTAATGGGTATCATGCAGCAACGTGAAGAGTTAGTTGCGAGCGAAATTGAAGAAGCAGAGAAAAACCGTAAGGAATCTGCTAACTTATTAGCTCAAAACGAAAAGTTAGTAAAAGAAACTCAAGCTAATATGGCTGAGATTTTAGAAAGCGCTAAAAAACAAGCGACTGCTCAACGTGAAGAAATCATCTCGGCAGCTACTGCTGAAGCAGATCGTCTTAAAGAATCTGCACAGCGTGATATCGTTGCAGAGCGTGAAAAAGCAGTTGAAGCTATTCGTGAAGAAGTCGTTTCATTATCAGTACTTGCTGCATCTAAAGTTCTTGGAAAAGAAATTTCAGAAGCTGACAACAGTGCATTAATTAAAGAAACGATTGCGAAGGCAGGCGAAATCAAATGAGTCAATCGACTGTAGCGAAACGCTATGCTCAAGCATTATTTGAAGCAGCTAATGAATCAAAGCTTCTTGCTGAAGTAGGTCAAGATTTAGCTGAGCTTTCAAAAGTCTTAGCGGATACACCAGAGTTACTAACACTTTTAAGTGCTCCAAAAGTATCTGTTGAACGCAAAAAGCAATTTATCGGTGAAATTTTTGCTGGCGCACAGCCGGTTGTTATTAACGCACTTCAGCTTTTAGTTGAACGTAAGCGTTTTAACGAAGTAGCTGATGTAGTAGAAGAATTCAATCGCTTATCTGCTGACTCACAAGGGTTTGCACATGCAACGGTATTCTCTACTCGTCCTTTATCAGACGACGAACGCGCTGAAATTTCAGCAGCATTCGCAAAACGAGTGAATAAAAACTCATTAGCAATTGACAATGTAATTGACGAATCACTAATCGGTGGTATTCGTGTTCAAATCGGTAATGACATTTTTGATAGCAGCGTAAAAGGTAAACTTGCACGCTTACAAAAAGCATTAACTCGATAATATAATTAAGAACTTGAGAGGTGACATTCATGGGCATCAAAGCTGAAGAAATCAGTACTCTGATTAAACAACAGATTGCTAACTACGAATCTGAACTAGAAGTAAGCGAAACTGGTACGGTTATCCGTGTTGGTGACGGTATCGCGCTTGCTCATGGCCTCGACAACGCTATGGCTGGAGAACTTTTACAGTTCGAAAACGGTGTTATGGGTATGGCTCAAAACCTAGAAGCTGGTAACGTAGGTATCGTTATTTTAGGTGAGTACCTTGGCATTAAAGAAGGCGATAAAGTTAGTCGCACAGGTCGTATTATGGAAGTACCAACAGGAGACGCACTTATCGGTCGCGTAGTAAACCCTCTAGGTATGCCAGTTGATGGATTAGGTCCAATCAACGCAACTACATCTCGTCCAATCGAGAGCCCAGCTTTCGGCGTAATGGCTCGTAAATCAGTACATGAACCATTACAAACTGGTATTAAAGCAATTGACGCTTTAGTTCCAATCGGACGTGGTCAACGTGAGTTAATCATCGGTGACCGTCAAGTAGGTAAAACATCAGTTGCAATCGATACAATCCTTAACCAAAAAGGCGAAAACATGATTTGTATCTACGTTGCAATTGGTCAAAAAGAATCTACTGTACGTGGCGTAGTAGAAACATTACGTAAACACGGCGCATTAGATTACTCAATCGTTGTTACTGCTGCAGCATCTCAACCAGC
This sequence comes from Caryophanon sp., assembly GCA_036309765.1. Taxonomy (GTDB): domain Bacteria; phylum Bacillota; class Bacilli; order Bacillales_A; family Planococcaceae; genus Caryophanon. Next base: position 6,828 of record JAXJTE010000247.1, read on the forward strand.
TCCATTATTATACTTAGCGCCATTTGCTGGTGTAACAATGGCTGAAGAGTTCATGCTACAAGGTAAACACGTATTAGTAGTATACGATGACTTATCAAAACAAGCTTCTGCTTACCGTGAGTTATCATTATTATTAAAACGTCCTCCAGGTCGTGAAGCTTACCCAGGTGACGTATTCTACTTACACTCACGTTTATTAGAGCGTGCAGCGAAGTTAAACGAAACGTACCTAAATGGTTCGATCACTGCATTACCATTCGTTGAAACACAAGCAGGGGATATCTCAGCTTACATTCCAACGAACGTAATCTCAATCACTGACGGACAAATCTTCTTACAATCTGACTTATTCAACTCTGGTGTACGTCCAGCAATCAACGCAGGTTTATCAGTATCACGTGTAGGTGGTTCTGCTCAAATCAAAGCGATGAAAAAAGTAGCTGGTACATTACGTCTTGACTTAGCAGCGTTCCGTGAATTAGAGTCATTCGCTCAATTCGGTTCTGACTTAGATAAAATTACTTTAGCTAAATTAGAGCGTGGTAAACGTACTGTTGAGATCTTAAAACAAGACTTAAACAAACCACTTAAAGTTGAAAAACAAGTTATGTCTTTATATGCATTAACTCGTGGATTCTTAGATGATATTCCAGTACAAGATATCGTACGTTTTGAACAAGAATGGTTAAGCTGGTTAGAAACAAACCACGCAACTGTTTTAGATCATATCCGTAACACGAAAGACCTTCCAGCAGATGCTGATATGGCTGAAGCAATTAACGGCTTCAAAAAGACTTTCGTTAAATCTAACTAATTAGTAGATCAATTCGGTTTTTGACATAAAACAATAAGGTGGTGAAATACCAGTGGTAAACTTACGCGAAATTAAAGGTCGTATTACTTCTACGAAGAGCACGCAAAAAACAACAAAAGCGATGCAAATGGTTTCATCTTCTAAATTCCGTCGTGCAGAGCAAAATGCAAAAGCTTATGTTCCGTACATGCAGAAAGTACAAGATGTTGTTGCTGCAATCGCGGGTGGTACAAACGATGTGTCACACCCAATGTTAACTGCACGCCCTGTTAAGAAAACTGCTTACTTAATCATCGGTTCTGACCGTGGATTAGCAGGTGGTTACAACTCAAGCATTTTACGTCAAGCTCAACGTGATATCGATGAGCGTCACAGTTCAAAAGATGAGTATGTTATTTTAGCAGTAGGTCGTAAAGTTCGTGATTACTTCGTGAAACGTGATCATAATGTTATCGCTGAAGTAGTCGGTCTATCAGATCAGCCTTCTTTTGCCGATATTAAAGAAATCGCTCGTAACGCTGTTGGTAAGTTCACTGATGGTACATTTGATGAACTTCATCTGTACTACACTCACTTCGTATCTGCAATCTCGCAAGAAGTAACGAAGAAAAAACTTCTTCCATTAACAGATATCGCTCCAGCTAGTGGTGCAACTGCTAGCTATGAATTTGAACCATCTGCAGAAGCAATCTTAGAAGTATTGCTTCCACAATATGCAGAGAGCTTAATTTATGGTGCAATCTTAGATGGAAAAGCAAGTGAACATTCAGCTCGTATGACTGCAATGAAAAATGCAACAGATAACGCTAAAGATATTATCTCTGACTTATCTCTGCAATATAACCGTGCACGTCAAGCGGCGATTACACAAGAAATTACAGAAATCGTTGGTGGAGCAGCAGCCTTAGAATAGTCTAAGGCTTGCCGCTTTCCAATGTCGTCATATAAGTACGATAGGAGGGTATACAGTAATGAACAAAGGACACGTTCTTCAAGTAATGGGTCCAGTAGTAGACGTAAAGTTTGCTAATGGCCAATTACCAGCAATCTATAACTCATTAACTGTTACAATCGCACGTCCTAACGAAGCAGCAACTCAGCTTGCTTTAGAAGTAGCACTTCATTTAGGCGACGATGTTGTCCGCACAATCGCTATGTCATCTACTGATGGCTTACAACGTGGAGCAGAAGTAACAGACTCAGGAGCACCGATCTCAGTACCAGTTGGTGAAGCTACTCTAGGTCGCGTATTTAACGTACTAGGAGAAGTTATCGACTTAGGTGAGGAAATTCCAGCTGATGTTCGTCGTGACTCGATTCACCGTGAAGCACCAAAATTCGATCAATTATCTACAAAAGTAGAAATTCTTGAAACAGGTATCAAAGTAGTAGACTTATTAGCACCTTACATCAAAGGTGGTAAAATCGGTTTATTCGGTGGTGCCGGTGTAGGTAAAACGGTATTAATCCAAGAATTAATTAACAACATCGCACAAGAGCACGCAGGTATTTCTGTATTCGCAGGTGTAGGTGAGCGTACTCGTGAGGGTAACGACTTATTCTTCGAGATGACAGATTCAGGCGTTATCAAACAAACTGCGATGGTATTTGGTCAAATGAACGAGCCACCTGGTGCACGTATGCGCGTAGCATTATCTGGTTTAACAATGGCAGAATACTTCCGTGATGAAAAAGGTGCAGACGTACTATTATTCATCGACAATATCTTCCGTTTCACTCAAGCAGGTTCTGAGGTATCAGCGTTATTAGGTCGTATGCCTTCTGCGGTAGGTTACCAACCAACACTTGCTACTGAAATGGGTAAATTACAAGAGCGTATCACGTCTACAACGACTGGTTCTGTAACTTCGATCCAAGCGATCTACGTACCAGCCGATGACTATACTGACCCAGCTCCAGCAACAACTTTCGCTCACTTAGATGCAACAACTAACTTAGAGCGTAAATTATCAGAAATGGGTATCTACCCAGCCGTTGACCCATTAGCTTCTACTTCTCGTGCATTATCTCCAGAGATCGTTGGCGAAGAACACTATGGCGTAGCAACTAAAGTTCAACGTACAATGCAACGTTACCGTGAGTTACAAGATATCATCGCCATCTTAGGTATGGATGAGTTATCTGATGAAGATAAGCAAACTGTAGAACGCGCTCGTCGTATCCAGTTCTTCTTATCTCAAAACTTCCACGTAGCTGAGCAATTCACTGGTCAAAAAGGTTCTTATGTACCTGTAAAAGAAACTGTTCGTTCATTCAAGGAAATCCTTGAAGGCAAATGGGATCACTTACCAGAAGATGCATTCCGCTTAGTAGGATCTATTGATGAAGTAGTTCAAAAAGCGAAAGACATGGGTGCTCAAGTTTAATTAGCTGACGAGGAGGAAAAAATATGAAGACAGTAACAGTCAATATTGTCACTCCCGACGGCCCAGTATACGATGGCGAAGTAACAATGGTCATCGCTAAAACAGTAGCAGGTGATATCGGTGTTTTAGCTGGTCACGTGCCTATGGTTGCACCACTTGCAATCAGTGCTGTTAAACTGAACAAAGCAGACGGTAAAACGGATGTAGTTACAGTGAGCGGTGGATTTGTAGAAGTGCGCCCGGACAAAATCTCTATTTTAGCAACAGCTGCAGAGCTTGCTGAAAATATTGATGTTGCTCGTGCGAAAGAAGCACAAAAACGTGCTGAAGCGCGCCTTCAACAAAAACAAAGTGAAATCGACATTAATCGTGCTGAAGCTTCTTTAGCACGTGCGATGAATCGTATCAAAGTTCAAGAGGGTAACATCTAATTAGATTGGAAGGACGAGTAGAGAAATCTACTCGTCTTTTTTTGTGCGCAATAAACGAATAGTTAATTGCATAGTATTTTATAGCGACGTCCTCTATAATAAGAATAATAGACATGTAAAGGAGTTTTTTTGAGTGGAAGTATATTCACAGCTCGGCGCACAAGCAGCAGTTGCGGTCGTAGCGTATGTGTTTTTCATCGGTGTGACGTTTTATGCACTACAAGCATTTCGAATGGAACAGCTATTCAAAAAGGGAAAAGTATTTCAAATCCAGCTCGTCTATATTTTACTTAGCATTGCAATCGGCTCGACCGTTGCGGATTTTATTTTGAGTTTATCGAATTATTCACAGCAACTGCCGTATATTTTTCAATAAATTTAATTTGTATAGTAAATTTTTATCATGCAACAATGAAACATATGGACAAGTTTTGTGAAAATACTTTTAATTTATCGAAATGTGGGTAAAAAGGTAATTAGGCGATTCATCATCAAAAACGATGGTGAGAAGCTTTTCATAGTGAAATACGTAATAAATGGCAGGCAACAATTGTATTAGAGGAGAAATCATGATTTTGTGCTTGAAGTGCGGTAAAAATACATGTATCATAAAAGGTGTTTGTTTACTATTTATGACATTATACAACTATGGAATATAGATATTATTTGCTTGGGAGACTCAAGTTCGGAGGGACGAATTGTGGATAAAATTATTGTAACTGGCGGCAATAAGTTAAGCGGAACAGTTAGAGTGGAGGGTGCGAAAAATGCGGTGCTACCGATTTTAGCAGCGACGATTTTAGCATCAGAAGGTAAAAATGTAATTAAAGATGTTCCGGCTTTAGCGGATGTGAATATGATTAATGAAGTGTTGCGAAGCTTAAACGCAGATGTTACATATGATGCTGAGCGAGATGAAGTGATTGTGGATTCACAAAAGCAATTGTCAGGTGAGGCGCAGTTTGAGTTTGTGAGTAAAATGCGTGCTTCGATTTTAGTGATGGGTTCATTGCTTGCACGAAATGGTTTTGCGCGTGTTGCGTTACCGGGTGGCTGTGCAATTGGCTCACGTCCGATCGAGCTACATTTAAAAGGCTTCGAGGCGATGGGTGCGAACATTTCGTTTGGGCATGGCTATGTGGAGGCAGTAGCAGAAGGTGGCTTACACGGAGCTGAAGTGTATTTAGACTTTCCATCAGTAGGGGCAACGGAAAACATTATGGCTGCGGCTTCACTTGCAAAAGGTGTGACGATTATTGAAAATGCAGCAAAAGAGCCAGAAATTGAAGATTTAGCGAACTTCATTAATGCGATGGGTGGACGTGTAACGGGTGCAGGCACAGCGACGATTCGCATTGAAGGTGTGGAGAAGCTTGTTGGTACGACACATCATGTCATTCCCGACCGCATTGAAGCAGGTACATTTATGGTTGCGGCGGCGATTACTGGTGGCGATATCGTAATTGAAAACGCAATCTTAGAACATATGACGGCATTAATTTCGAAAATGCGTGATATGGGTGTGGAAATTGATGAAGAGGCGAACGGTTTACGTATTCGTGCGACGAAGCCACTTAAAGCCGTGGATTTAAAAACGATGCCACACCCAGGGTTCCCGACAGATATGCAGTCGCAAATGATGGCGCTTATGTTAACAGCGGAAGGTACGAGCATCATTACCGAGACCGTGTTTGAAAACCGCTTCATGCATGTGGAGGAATTCCGACGCATGAATGCACAGACGCAAATTGAAGGGCGCTCTGTATTTATTGAAGGGCCGACGCAATTACAAGGTGCTGAAGTGGAATCAACGGATCTGCGTGCTGCGGCGGCGCTTATTTTAACAGGGCTTGTTGCAAAAGGCATTACGCGCGTATCGAAGCTGTATCATTTAGATCGTGGCTACGTGAATTTTCATGGCAAGCTCGCATCATTAGGAGCAAACATCGAACGTGTAACAGTCGCACCATCACTGGAAGATACGATGGTGACGAACTAATAGTGTTGATTGGAGACAATGGGAGCTGAACCATTGTCTTTTTTCAATGGGTTTACTTGGGAAAAGGATGTATTGAACGAAAACTGTATGATAAAATGAAATGCACATAAGAGGAATGAATTGCTCGATAGTGAACAGTTAACAATAGTAGGAGGAACGAGTAATCGATGTTATCAAAGGATATAGGCATTGACTTAGGAACGGCAAACGTATTAATTCATTTAAAAGGAGAAGGTGTTGTATTAAATGAGCCGTCCGTCGTTGCATTGGATAAAAAAACGCGTAAAGTGTTAGCTGTTGGAGAAGAGGCGCGTTTAATGGTCGGTCGTACGCCAGGAAACATTGTCGCGGTACGCCCGATGAAAGACGGTGTAATTGCAGATTTTGATATTACAGAGGCGATGCTGACATATTTCATTGATAAATTAAAAGTGCGTACGATGTTTTCACGTCCGCGTATTTTAATTTGCTGCCCGACAAATATTACAGACGTTGAGCAAAAGGCAATTCGTGAGGCGGCCGAAAAAGCAGGCGGTCGTATCGTTTATTTAGAGGAAGAGCCAAAAGTTGCTGCAATCGGCGCGGGTATGAATATTTTTGAACCAAGTGGCAATATGGTCATTGATATTGGTGGAGGCACAACGGATGTGGCAGTGCTGTCAATGGGCGATATCGTAACGAGTGAATCGATTAAAGTAGCAGGCGATATGTTTGACCAAAGCATTTTACAGTATGTGAAAAAAGAGCATAAGCTACTAATTGGTGAGCGTACAGCAGAGGATATTAAAATCGCAATCGGCACAGTGTATCCACATAGTCGTGACGAGGTAATGGACATTCGTGGGCGAGATAACGTAACGGGCTTGCCGCGTACGGTGCAAATTACATCGCAGGAAGTGCAAGAATCGCTGCATGAATTGATTTTGGCGATTGTGCAAAGTGCGAAAAATGTGTTAGAGAAAACACCGCCAGAATTAGCGGGCGACATTATTGATCGCGGCATTATGCTGACAGGTGGTGGCGCATTGCTGCACGGCTTAGAGGGCTTGTTAACAGAGGAGCTTCGCGTGCCGGTGTTTGTCGCTGAAAATCCACTCGACTGCGTAGCGATTGGGACGGGCATTTTACTTGATAATATCGATTCGATTAAGCGACGTCGCTAGCAGTAGTACGTCGTATCAGTCAATAAGACCTATGGAGAAAAGTGGACGATATCCGATATATTTTAAGGGTTGTACTATCGGTAATCCACTAAACGACGAGGTGATTTATAATGTTTAAAGGTTTCTATACAGCAGCATCAGGTATGATTGCACAGCAGCGACGTACAGAGCTATTAACGAATAATATGGCAAATGCTGAAACACCAGGCTTTAAATCTGACCAGTCAACAATTCGTTCATTCCCAGATATGTTGATGTCAGCGATTGATAAAGAAAAAGTACCAACAGAAGACGGCTTAGCGGTGCAAACGGCAGACACATTAGGCGCTGTTAACGCTGGTTTATATATGCAAGAAATTTCAGCAAACCAAATGCAAGGGCAATTAATTCAAACGGACTTAACGACGGACATTGCGTTAATTAATGGTACGTTACCAGTGAATGAAGAAGGTATACAAGCGGCTGTTTTTTATCGTTTACAAGAGGAAAATAGTGAAGAGCAAGTGTACACACGTAACGGTAACTTCACGTTAGACGGTGCAGGTTTCTTAACAGCGGCAGACGGTAAATATGTATTAAGTGCAGACAATGAACCAATTCAAGTACAGACGCAAAACTTCCGCGTAAACGATCGTGGGCAAGTGTTTGAAAATGATGTCATCGTAGCACAAATTGGTGTATCGGTAGCGGAAAACCCAGACGCACAGCTATTAAAGCAGCAAAATGGTGTGTATTACACAGCGAACGGCGAAAATTTACAAGCGGCTGATCCGAATACATATTCAATGCAGCAAAGCTTTTTAGAGCAGTCAAACGTTGACGCAGCGAAAACAATGACGGATTTAATGACAGCATACCGCGCATTTGAGGCGAACCAAAAAGTGTTAACTGCGTATGATACGAGCATGCAAAAAGCGGTTTCAGAAATTGGAAGGGTGTAAGGGTGAAGTAAATGATTCGTACAATGATTACAGCGACTAATACGCTAACAAACTTACAGCAAAAAATGGACGTAACAAGCAACAACATCGCCAACTCAGGCACACATGGCTACAAGGCACAGGTGACGACGTTTGAGGAGCTTATGTATCAACAATTTAATAACGACGTGCTAGACCGTACAGAGCGTGAAACACCAGTAGGCATTCGCTACGGTGTCGGCGCTGGTATTGCACAGCTACAGTTAACGACGAAGCAAGGGGTACTGCAACATACAGATCGCCCACTTGACTTTGCATTCACGACAGAAAACCAATATTTCAACATTTTAATGGATAATGCGGACGGCGAGTACAACACAGCGTATACGCGCCAAGGTGATTTTTACTTCTCTCAAGCAGAAAATGAGCAGGTAGCACTTGTGAACGCGGACGGCTATCCAGTAGCAAATGCGGACGGCGAGCCAATTTTATTACCTGAAGGGGCAGAGAGCTATCGCATGCTAGACGGTGGTGTATTAACAGTACAATATCCTACACAATCAGACGGAACTTTCGAGACGATTGAAATCGAGATGGGTGTGACAAACGTCTTTAAGCCGCAACTTTTAGCGCATATTTCAGGAACTTACTTTGACCTACCTGCGAATTTTGAGGAATTAGGCTATAATGAAGAAGATGTACTTGTAGATTTACAAGGACAAGCACGAGGCGCCATTGCGTTACAAAACAATGCGCTTGAAGCATCAAACGTTGATGTAGGTAAAGAGATGACAGATTTAATTGCGACGCAGCGTGCATATCAATTCAATTCGCGTGCTGTCACGATTGCCGATCAAATGTTAGGCTTAATTAATAGTGCTCGTTCGTAATCAGTAAAAGGAGAAACTATATGAGCAATGAAAAAGCAGAAGCGACGGTATCGTTAAGTAAAGAGACAAACGAAAAAACCGAAGCACAGCCAGCAGTAAAAGAAAGCAAGCTCGACAAAAAGCTACGTGCCTTTCCATTATGGCTACGTGTCCTTACATTTATTGTTGTATTAGTAGTTGTTATTTTTGCGGGCTTATCAGTTGGCTATAGCTTACTTGGTGGTGGCGACGCAGCTGATGTTTTTAAAACTGAAACATGGACGCACATATTTGATATTATGAATGGTAAAGAATAATATATTCTTTACCTTCTTTTTCTAGCTAAAATACATACACAAAGGGGATTTTATTTATGTTAAACGCACAGCAAATTCAAGAAATTTTACCGCACCGTTATCCATTTTTATTAGTGGATCGCATTTTAGAGGTGGAGGAGAAACGCGCAGTTGGCTACAAAAATGTATCGGCAAACGAGGAGTTTTTCAACGGGCATTTCCCGGGCTACCCTGTAATGCCAGGTGTATTAATCGTTGAGGCGTTAGCACAAGTTGGGGGTGTGGCGCTACTTGCACAGGAGGCAAACAAAGGGCGTCTTGCGTTTTTAACAGGCATTGATAACTGCCGCTTCAAACGCCAAGTCGTGCCAGGTGATCGTCTAGATTTACAAGTAGAGTTTATTAAGCTACGCGGGCAAATGGGTAAAGGAAAAGGCGTTGCGACGGTTGATGGTGAGCTTGTATGCGAATGTGAAATTTTATTCGCACTTGGGCCGGTGAACGCGTAATAGCTCAGTTTGCAATTCCTCCGTAAACAATATAAAATAAATAGGTTAACGTTTTTTGTTAGCGCATTTTTCAAAACATTACGTTCAATCATTGAGCGACATTATAGAAAAAATGGCAATGCGCGCGTTGTCTACAATTGTGGGAGGAATTAAGTACATGTATAAAGAGTTATCTTCAGGTATCAAAAGCAGTATTACACGTTCGATCAACACGTCGATTGAGCTGTATTTTGCATCAATCGAATGGAATGAGGAGCGTTTCTCGATGGAGGATTTAGTGGCGTATTGGCAGAGCTATTTCCAAGAACATGCGGCTTGGTACGATAAAGTGTCAGAAGATGTACGTGCCGATGAAGAGTTTCATGCAGTGCTAGCAAACAAAATTAACGAAGGCTTAGCGAAGATGCTAAACGAAGCGCCAACAGCAGAGCAAGTAGAAGCGATTGACGCGCTACAAAAGCAGCACGGCACAAGTTTTACGTTTGATTGTAAAGCAGAAGCGGCATTTGTGGAGCAAACGTTAAAAAATATGTAAGCGAAAGGGTGTGCGAAACGTCGAATGATGACGTTTGCACACCCTTTTTTTATTTTTTCACGGGTCGAAGCGGTGGGCGATAGTGCAGCCCGAGCTTAAATTGATGCTGGAGCTCCTCGCCGCTTAGTCCGTCCTCAAGCAATTGGGCAAGCAGCTGCTCAGAATAATGCTGGCGCTGCACGGCGATTGTTCCTTTAAACAGCACGGACACGTATTGCTCTTTAATTTCTTCTACGGCGTACACAGCGAGTGAAAAATGCGCGGGATCATTGTCAGGAAACGAAATGACTGCCCGTGCATTGAAAATTTCTTTCGATTGTAGCAGTGACTCGAAATGCGTGTTGTATTGCTTTTTAATAAACGCCTCGATGATCCACACGTTGTAGCTATTTTCTTGGTTAATTAAAATACCATCCTCAAGCGGAATTTGAATCGTTTCGCCTGCGTAATCAAATTCAAAGTACATCATTTTAAATGTTTTCACAAACAACCACCCCTTCATTTTAGTATAGCATGTGCTTTAGGAATGATATAAATTCAAAATGTGCAAAATTAAAATTTGCATAGCAAAAACGAGAAAAAAGTGGGCATATTTTAATTTTCGCCTACTGTTTGCTACACAAAATTCAATTTTCGTGATTTTGACGAAAGCAGCCCGTTTTGCGTATGCTATATGTAAAAAAGTAGGTGGATTGTATGAATCACGTTTTGTTAGTCGGACGCATTACGCATGATTTGCAGCTGCGCACGACATCGACAGGAAAGTCTGTTTTAAACTTTAGCTTAGCAGTGCCGCAGTCGTTTAGCCAAGATGATCGCGCGGATTTTTTACCGTGTGTGGCGTGGAATGGAACGGCGGAAAATACGGCGAAATATTGTGAGAAAGGTACGCTTGTGGCAGTGTCTGGGAAGCTCAGTCGGCGCACGTATGAAAACGACAAAGGGCAGCATAGCATTATGGAAGTGATTGTGTCTGACATTCGCTTTTACGGTAAAGGGAAGCGCAATGAAGTGCCACCGCAGTTTACGATTCCAGCAATGCAAGCACCAATCGCACCGTAAACAAAAACCAAGCAGCCAAATGTCGGCCGCTTGGTTTTTTATGCATAGGTGAAAAGTTCTTTTAGTTCGTCATCGGCAAGCTCGGTTAGCCAGTTGGACGACTGGATTAAATCTTCAGATAATGCTTGTTTCGTTGCGAGCATTTTGTCAATTTTTTCTTCAATGGTGCCGGTCGTAATGAACTTATGCACATGCACAAAGCGCGTTTGTCCGATGCGGTATGCGCGGTCGGTCGCTTGATTTTCAACAGCGGGGTTCCACCAGCGATCGGCATGCAGTACGTGGCTTGCCGCCGTTAAGTTTAAGCCCGTGCCACCTGCTTTTAGCGACAAAATGAAAATCGGGAACGCACCAGCTTGGAACTGTTCAACGAGTGTATCGCGCTGTGCTTTTGGCGTTGCACCAGTTAAGAACGGTGCGTTGATGCCGTGCAGCTCTTGCAGGCAAAGCTGAAGTAGCTCGCCCATGCCGATATACTGCGTGAAAATCAAGCATTGCTCGCCGTTATCGACAATATCGCCTGCGAGTGAAATGATACGCTTCAGTTTTTCCGAACGCTTTAGTAGCGACTGTGCATCGCGTACGTCTTCCTTTAAAAAGAGGGCAGGGTGGTTGCACAGCTGCTTTAGCTTCGTTAACGTTTTTAAAATGCGCCCGCGACGTTCAAACGGCGTCAAATTATTTAAATCATCAAGCGCGTTTTGAATGTAGCTTTCGTATAGCACCGCTTGCTCAGTCGAAAGCGGACAGTATTCGTGCTGCTCTTGCTTTTCAGGTAAGTTGAGCAGTAGCTTCGGGTCACGCTTCGTGCGGCGCAGTAAAAACGGCATGATTTTTAGGCGTAGTTCTTCTTTTTTCTGCTCGTTGTCGCCGCGTTCAATCGGTGTAATGTACGTATCACTAAACGTCTTAAAGCTGCCGAAATAGCCGCGGTGAATGAAGTCGAAAATGGCCCAAAGCTCAGAAAGGCGGTTCTCAACAGGTGTGCCGGTCAGTGCGATGTGATGGTCCGCATACAGCTTACGAATGGCGCGTGATTGCTGCGTCTGCATGTTTTTAATGCTTTGTGCTTCGTCTAGCGTAATCGTGCTAAAGATGTAATCGCGGAAATATTCAGCGTCCTGCGTCACCGTGCCGTACGTTGATAGCACAATATGCGGTCGCTCGTTTTTCAGCGTATCGGCAAAGTCTTCCTTCACGCGTGTGCTACCGTAATGCGTATACACATGTAAGCTTGGGGCGAAGCGTTCAATTTCGCGCTGCCAGTTGCCAAGTACAGAGGTTGGGGCAATGATGAGTACCGCATTCGCATCTGGTTGCTCATCAAATAAATGCAGCACGTATGTTAAGAGCTGAATCGTTTTGCCAAGCCCCATATCGTCGGCTAAACATGCGCCGAACTGCTGCTTTCGCATAAACGTCAGCCATTCGAACCCTTGCTGTTGATAAAAGCGTAAATTTGCTTGCAGTGCAGCAGGTGTCGGAATAGGTGGCAGCCCTTCTTTGTTTTCGAGCTGCTGTAAATAGTTGTGCAGCGATGCTTGAATGTGAAGCTGTAGCGTAGGGCTTTCTTGCTCATCGACTTCATCGACAAGCTCGGTCAGCTCCTCCTGCACTTCACGGAACAGTAAATCGCGCACCGTCCATTTGCTATTTTCCGTTTGCTCCATTACTTTTTTCATTTGTGCGAGCCATTCGTCATCAATTTGGAACCATTGTGAGCCGACGCGAATAAATTCTCGGTTTTCACCGACAAGGCGGCGGAATTGTTCAGCAGACATCGTTTCGTCGTTAATCGAAAACTGCCAATTAAATTCGAGCGCATCGTTTAAGCTTGCTTGGCTTTTGCCTGTGCTTGCCGTTACAGCTGTGCGAAGCTTTGTCTTTTTCAAATCTTTTAGCCAAGCCGGTAGTACGACGAAGTAGCCAAACGCTTGTAAATTTGGTACGTCATGCTGTAAAAACTGGCGCAACTCGGCATCTGACAGTAGTTTTCTGAAAAAATGCGTGTTGCTTTCGCCTTGTGCAATCGATAATAGTGGCAATGCGCGTGCTTGCTGCTGTGCGATATCGTCTGCTGCGTGCGCCCATTTCGGTGGCAATACGTCATGAATAGGTAGCAAGCGTTTTTTCACCGCAGGTACCCAGTAGGAGCCAGCGCGTTTTCCTTGCACGACCGCTTCGAGTAGCCAATCGCCGTCTAGCTCAGGCTCGTTTAAGCGAAAGGCAAGCTGTGTTTCTTGATGATCAACAGCAGCTTGAAGCGGCCAATTTTGTTGAAATAGTGGCAACAGCGACGGCAAGCTACTAATCGAAATATCATGACGTTGTAGCTCATCATAAATGCTGCGCTCTAAATATGTGTAATCGCCACCTTGTGGGAACTGCCATTGTCCGTTGTCGTGCATATATTGCCACACGTCTCGCGTACGCCAAAGTGGTAAGGCGTCGCGCAGCTGATTTAAAATCGTTGCCGAAATAGAGTCGTCTGCCGCAAGCTCAATGAACGGATGCTTGAAATCGTCATGCAACAAATCCAGTAGCATCGATGTAGGTACGAGAGCTGTCACGTCGTCTTGAATGACCGTCATGCCGTAAAGCGATGCCTCGTGCAAAAAGCAAAGCGGTGTGAGCCATTCATGCACATGCAGTAGCGCATCGCCATCAAATGCTTGCACAACAAAATGCTGGTGCTGCTCACGAATGCCTAATGTGAACGTATGTTGAAACATAGAAGTCATCATGTGAATAACTTTCCTTTCTCCATTTCTTCTTGTAGGGCGCGCAGTCGTTTAAATTGCTGCTGTACGTTTTCAATATATTGTTCAAAGTACGCAGTCTTATTTGCCTTTTTCGCTGCGGTTTTCATCATCTTCCAAATGCGCACAGCCTGCTTATAATGCGTGCGTGATTTTTGCTCAACTTCGCGCAGGGCGAATAAATGATAAAGCGGCAGCAGTAGTGCAGGCTCATGTGCAAGCACCGTTTTTAAGCCGCTCATTTCCGCATCTAACAGTGACGTCGGTGTGAGCATTTGCAGTGCTACCCATTCACGATAGCGTTTTTGAGTAATGAGCGTCGTCGAATAAAACTGTAAGCCGTATGCACCGAGCGCACGGTATAGCATATGCTCCTCGTGTTCATTTAGCGAAATGTGCGCATACATCGCCATCATTTTCTCCGCATGAATTTTATGAAATGCCCCTGGAACATACTTCTTCGTATACGCTTCTAAATCCAGTAGCACAAGCTTGAGTAAATGCTCATAGCTACGCATCGATTTCACCGAATAGGCAATTGATGCGAGCTCTAAATAATAGCTGCAATACCCCGCAGAATGCTCTTTCACCGCAAATATTTTATCCTCATCTTGTAGCAATAGCGCAAAAAATAGCTCAATCATATACATGTCATACGTTGAATTAGCGAGGCGCTCCACTTCTCTTTTACGCACCGTTTTATTACGCTGTACGTACTGCCAATAATGACAATAAATCGCAAAGCGCTCCGAATCATAGCCTTCTTGCTCAAGCAGTAGCGTATGCAGCATGTCCTCAACGTTTGTGAAAAACGCATCCATTTCAAACAGCTTTAGCCCGTCCCCCATATCGTCCATTAGCGACACAATATCATCTTGTTTACGCGACAAAAAGTATGTAAACATTAAGCCAGCGTTCTTATTCGGATCGTAAATATGTGGCCATAGTGCATTTAATACGTAGAGTTCCATATACAACTTATACAGCAGCCTCCACTCTCGCTCAACTGGTGTATGCAAAGCGAGGCGCTCATGAATACGTGCATCGATGCTCGTCAGTAAGTACGGCTCGATGTAATGATTTTCTGGTGCGTAGCTATGGACGACAGCTCGTGCCATACTTTGCCACGCAGCAGGAGTACGCTCTTGTATCATGAGCTGCGTTTGTACTGTTTTCTTCGTGCGCCAATCCGCCACCCATTTTTGAACAGAGTGCTGATATTGATATAAAAACATAGCTGCCGCGACTACATGCTCGCAGTATGTTTCATCCGAAATAAGGTTGTAATCGCACGTACACGTCAACTGTTTCTCAAAAAAATCAACTGTGACGTAAGCTTGATTGCCAGTACTAATCGTTAAGTCGAGCTGTTCGTATAGGTGATTATACTCAGTTGCTTGAACCTCTCGATTACGTATTAAAAACGAAGCACGCCGAATCATTTCAACATGCGCATCGTTTTCAGACGACAAGTCTAACGCGATTTGTTCCATCCAGCTAGTGACGAGATCCTTATAGTCTCGAGCCACCATTGACATATTTAGCAACAATAAAACCTCCTCTAGCTTAAATACATCCTACTATTATAACGTATATGGACACATCGCTGAAAGGTTTACAAACAATCTATTTCGGGAACAGTTTTGTACAGAACGCAGACAGATGAACGCATTGAAAGTACCAATGCGGAACAAAACAATCAAAATAAACATATCTTCTCATTCGAGTGTGTGATAAAATTTGTAAAAGTCTGAAAATTAAACGTAAGGAGGGTTTCCCTATGATTCACGTTCAATTCATGAAGCCATTTTATACAAAAGTAACAGGCGACCAACTGCGACTCGTATTCGCGTATCAATATTTCTCAATTTTAAAGGACGATGAAATTTTCCACTTCATTCCGATTGAAGGCAAGGAAATGATTGTGAACTTACAAACGATGCAAGTAGAAAACTTATCCGAAGTATTCGTCTTCCAAAAGGGCAATCGCTTCATTCGTTTACCGCTGTATCAGCTACTACTCATCTCAAACGTCCACGATCATCTCGTGCCAATTTTAGAAAACTCAGCACCACCAGTCGAGGAAATTGAAGAAAAATCAGCCGAGCGCACAGAGTTAGACAACATCATTACACAGCTAGAGCGCGAAAACATTATTCGCTTGATTGACGAGGCACTCGCACAAAACGACAAAGAAAGCTTTGAACGCCTAGCCGAGCAGCTGAAAATGTTAGACGGAGGCGCGACCATTGAATAACGCACTATATTGAAGCATTCACCGAGTATTGTTGGTGAATGTTTTTTTCTGTTTAATTGGCAGTTCGCGTATTGCGGCTCGCTTTCCTGGGGCTCGGCTCAAGCCTCCTCGCCGATTCGTTCCTCACGGCTGTGGGGTCTTGAGTCACAAGCTCTTCCCTAAGGAGTCTCGCCGCACGCGCTCTGCTACATCGTTTTCTATTTTGCTTATGAAAGCAGTCGATGCAGTTGTATAGCAGTGGCTAATCAACAGACCTATTTTTCTGTAACGGTTGGCGCTAGTGACAATAAAAAGCGAATGAATCGATGTTATTTTCAAGTATCAGAATTTTGTGCCTATATATAATAAGAAGAAAGTCTATTCAAAATATCCCCCAATAGTTGCCTATTCACAGAAACGAGGCAAAGTTGTATACTAGAAGTCGTGAAACCGCAATTATACGGGAAACGTCTATATAGATAACTAATGAAGATGCCAAGCAGTGTATCGAAAGGAAGAATAGTCATGACAAAATCAATTTGTGTTGTAGGGTTAGGTTATATCGGTTTACCGACAGCCGTAATGTTCGCAAACTACGGAGTAAAGGTACACGGTGTCGATGTCAACCCTGCGGCAGTAAAAAGCATTCAAGAAAAGCAATTACACATTGAAGAAAACGGCTTACAAGAGCGTTTAAATAAAGCAGTAGACGAAGGGTTTTTAACAGCATCAACAACACCAGTGGAAGCGGACGTATTCATCGTCGCGGTACCGTCACCAATTAACGCTGACAAAACAGCAAACTTAGAATATGTACGTAAAGCAACCGCGTCGATCGTGCCATTCGTGAAAGAAGGCAACTTAGTCATTTTAGAATCAACGGTGCCACCAAAAACAGTGGAAAACATCATGTTACCAGAGCTTGTGAAAACAGGCTTAGAAATCGGCACGCAGCTATTTGTTTCACATTCACCAGAGCGCGTGATTCCTGGTCGCATCTTTGAAGAACTAATCAACAACGACCGCATCGTTGGCGGCATTAACGAAAAATCATCACAGCTTACAAAAGAGCTTTACGAAGTGTTTGTAAAAGGCACAATTCACTTAACGGACGCAACGACAGCTGAGCTTGTAAAAGTAATGGAAAACACATATCGTGACGTGAACATCGCGTTTGCGAACGAACTAGCAAAGCTTGCGGATAAATTAGACGTGAACATTTGGGAAGCGATTAAATTTGCGAACTATCACCCACGCGTAAACGTGCATTTCCCAGGTCCAGGTGTAGGCGGTCACTGTATCGCAGTCGATCCGTGGTTCCTAGTGGAGCTTGGTGGCGAAGAGGGCGCACAGCTCATTCACTTATCACGCCAAACGAACGACGGCATGCCAGCATTTACAGCACAGCGCACGCAAGCAATTTTAAACAAGCACAAAATCGCAGGCGGCAAAGTAGCGGTATTCGGCTTAGCGTTTAAAGGTAATGTGGACGATATGCGCGAAAGCCCGTCAACAGAAGTAATCGATCACTTAGTCGAGCTTGGCTTAGACGTTGTATCACAAGACCCACATATCGTAACGAACCAACACGCAACGCAAATTCAAAGCTTTGAAGATGCAGCGAAAGACGCAGACGTACTACTATTTTTAACAGACCATAACGAATTCAAGGAGCTTGACCCAACGACAATCGACACGAAAGCAAAAATCGTATTCGATACGAAAAACTGCTTAAACCGTGCGAAGTGGGAAGCGGCGGGCTTTGAGTTCCATCTATTAGGGGATGCGACGAAATAATGAAGGAAACAGTACTTGGTGTAAAGGTCAATACAGAAGATTACGACGGCTTAATGGTGGAAGTGTTCGACCGAATCGAGCGGAAAGATAAAGCGTTAGTCGTTGCCATTAACCCAGAGAAAATTATGAAGGCGAAGGAGGACGCATCGTTAATGAAGTTACTTAACGATGCGGAAATCCAAATTCCAGATGGTATCGGTGTCATTTTGGCGTCGAAGCTACAAAAAGGAAACATTACGTCGCGTGTAACCGGTGTCGATATGATGCTTCGCTTATGTGAGGAAGCGGCAAAGCGCAGCAAACCGATTTTCTTATACGGCGGGAAACCTGGAGTAGCCGAGCAAGCGAAGGCAAAGCTTGAAACATTGTACCCGGGCATTAACATCGTCGGCACGCAAGACGGCTACGAAAAAAATAACGACGTCGTGCGAGCGAAAATTAACGAAGCAAAGCCGGACTTACTGTTCGTTGCGATGGGCAGCCCTCGTCAGGAAAACTGGATTAACGACAACCGCGCAACGTTGCACCCGACAATTTACCAAGGTGTCGGCGGCTCGTTCGACGTGCTAGCAGGAAACGTAAAGCGCGCACCAGCGTTTTATCAAAAGGCAGGCATTGAGTGGTTGTATCGTTTAATGAAGGAACCATCACGACTGAAACGTCAAATGGCGTTACCGAAATTTTTACTTGAAGTGGCGAAAAGTAATAAAAAATAATTTAATGTACTTGTCATTCGATTTTCGAGGTGATAGACTATACTTGTATAGGAAGTTTCCTCTATATGATAAATATTTATATTTAACAAAACGGTTGGTAGCCCAAGCGAAAAAAGCCCAAGCATATTTATGCTTGGGCTTTTTTCGATTCATTTACAGCCGCGCAACAAGGTGGTTCGGCGCAATAGGCATGAAAAGTACGAGCGAAAATTTACGTTACTTAAATGAACCTTCTATGACAAACGTTACAACGATGTAACAAAACAGTGATTTCACTTGAAATAACGCGCGAAATAGACGAAAATAAAGTTGCACCTACAAACAGTAGCAATTCGGGGGCCGCACAAACAGCGTTTTCCATTTTACGATTGACAACATTTTGTAGTAGAACTATACTTTTATGTGTAGTTGTTTAGACTATCGCTTTTTTTTGCGTGCATAAACATAATAATTTTTCGAACTTAGAGGAGGAAATTTTTCTATGGCTAACCAACCAAAGAAATATCAAAAATTCGTAGCAACTGCTGCGACGGCTACATTAGTAGCAACAGCTGTAGTACCAGCTGCATCAGCTGATACAAAATTCTCAGATATCGCGACTTACGCAACAGAAGTACAAGAGGAAGTATTATTCCTTGCTGGCTTAGGCGTAATTAACGGTTTTGAAGACGGCACATTCAAACCAGCTCAAAACATCACTCGTGGACAAGCTGTAAAAATGATCGGTCGTTTCTTAGAAGCACAAGGCGTTGAAGCTCCAGCAAACTGGGCGACTGAGCAATCATTCTCAGACATCGCTGTAGATCGTACTGACCGCGACTTAGTAAAATATGCTGCTTTAGTTAAAGAAGCTGGCGTATTCCAAGGTAACGGCAGCGTATTAAACCCATCTGGATTCACTACTCGTGAAAACATGGCATTAATTTTAGACCGTTTAATCGGCCAATTAACTGGTAAAACAGCAGTTGAATTAGCTGAAGGCTTAGAAAACAACGTATCTGACTTAGCAAATGCTAAAGAAGAGTCTCGCGCAGCAATCGCAGCTTTAAACGCTTTAGGTGTTTCTAATGCAGAAGAATTCAAGCCGAAAAACAACACGCAACGTGTACACTTCGCTTCATTCTTAGCTCGTATGATCGAGTTAGCTGAAGAGCAAAACGCTGAAGCTGGTATCGAATCAGTACAAGCATTAAGCAAAACAAAAGTTGTTGTAACATTCAACACTCCAGTTGACGAAGTAACAGTAGAAAACTTCAAAATCGAAGGCGCAGTAGTGAACGGCGTTGAGCTTTCTGAAGACAAAACTGTAGCTACTTTAGACGTATCTGGTTTAGAGTACAACACTGAGTACACTGTAGCAGTAGCGGACGTAAAAGTTGACGGCGAAGCAGTAGACTTCGGTTCTCAATCATTCTCAACTCCAGCAGTAACGCAAGACTTTGAATTACGCGTAACAGCAGCAGAAGCTGAAGTAGTAGCTGACGGTGCAGACAACGTAGTAATCAAATTCGAATTATTAAACTCTGTAGGCGAAGTAGATACGAACGCTGATAACATGGTATTAGAAATCGGTACTACTTTCGGTAACTTAGCTACTAACCGTGTAACAATCCAAGACGGCGTAGGTCAAGTTGTATTATCTTCTGAGTTCTCTTCAAAAGAAATGATTGCGAAAGTTACTGCACAAGTAATCGAAGCATCAACTGACTACAAAGACTTAATCGGTAAAGTTGCTGGTGAAACAACTGTTAAGTTCATCCCAGCTGCATCAGTATTAGATCCAAACGCGTTAACATTCTTAGGCGCTGAGTCTAACCAAGCTGACCGTGTAGTAGTATACTTCGACAAGCCAGTATCTCCAGCTACATTTGTAAAAACTGAAGAAGATGGTACGTTCAAAACATATCGTAATGAAATGTTTGATATCGAGGTTCAGGAATTTAAAGATGATGTAACATTTATCGTAGAACAAGGCGCTGTAGAACCAGGTGCTGATGAGACAACGAATGATAAAACAATTGTTGGTTTAGCAGCTGTACCAGGTAATGACAAAGCACTTGAAATTATTTTAGCGAAAGACCTTTATAATGAAGAAGGTAACAAAATTACTGACAACATTTTAAAAGATAATGCTAAAGTTGATTTAACTATTAAAATCGGTGAAACAATTAATAACCGTTCATTCACATTAACGGATTCACGTAAACCGGAATTCACGGGTGTAACAGTATCTAACTTACGTACATTAGACCTTAAATTCTCTGAAGCAGTAGATGAAGGTTCATTCTCTATCGATGGTATTTGGAGTGAATTAAAAGGCGCTTTAGATAAAAATCTTAAAGAAAAAGGTGCTTTCAAAGTAGAGTTTGGTGAATTTGATGCGGCTACTGGTATTGACAAACGCGATACGGCAACTCTTGCATTAGGAACATACTATAATACAGATCTTAAAGTAGAAAAACAACGTTATTTCCCAGCTGGTCAACACTCAATTACAGTAACGCAATTAAAAGACTTTGCAGCAGCAACAGACCAAGCTAATATTTCATCTACACAAACGTTAAACTTTGATGTATATGCGGATTTAACTGCACCAACAGCAACAGCAACAGTTGAATCTCCAGAGCAATTCCGTGTTACTTTCAATAAAGATTTTGGAACGGTTTTAGATCATTCTATTAAAGAAGTAGCAGAGGCTAAAGCTGCAAAAGAGGCGGCAGGAGAAACATTCGATGAATTAACTTATATCTTTAATGATTCTTTACGTGTATATGATACTTTCAACAAAGAGTGGGTTAAGCTTAGCGACTTAACAGCAGATGGTAGACGCAGTGGTACTAAAGTATTTAAAACAGGTGAAGCTTTAAAAGAATTAGAGCAGAAATTAGGTTCTAACTTAGAAAACTTATTAGTAGCTAAACAAGTTTACGATAAAGATGATCAGCCAATTCCTGAAGTAGTAGTGGAGTTAACTGAAGACTGGACAAAATTATTTAATGACGATGAACTAAACTCAAAAGATACGTACGAAAACTATCAATTTAAATTTGATATTGATGCACGCACGTTTGAAAATGCAGCAAACGGTATTACGAACTCTTCATTAGATTTAAATTTAAATTATGAAGGTTCACCATTAAATACTGCTGATAATACATCTCCAGAAATTAATGAAATTAAACAAGTACCGAAAGAAAAGCATGCCTTTGAAGTATTCTTAAACGAGCCGGTTAAATTACGCTTTGATGATGTAACGCTTACAGCAAAAGAATTAGGACTTACACAAGAAGCATTTGACAAACTTACACCAGAAGAAATTGCAACTTATAAAGCAAAAAAAATTGCAGCACTTGAAGACAACGCTGGCAGAACTGAGTCAGTAGATCAACAAGCTGGTGCAGGTGTACCAACAGTATTAGTAGAATTCCAAGGTAAAGATGAATCTGGTAAAGCGGTTGTGATTAAAGCCGAAGTAGAAGGTTATAGCTCATTTACTGATAAAGATGGAGACTCAGTACTACGTGTAGTGACAGAAGCTGAAGAAACATTACAAGACTTAGTAGATCTTGGTTACAATGAGAACTGGACATTAGTAGTACGTTCAGTAACGGATGACATTGGGAATGCTGCTAAAACATTAACTAAAGATTTCTCTTTAGTAGCGAAACAAGAGCAACAAGTGTTCCAAATCAAATCTAACGAAAACTTCATTCCAGGAACAAGAAATCGTTATGAAAATGAAGTATTTGCATTTGACTACAATGGTGAAGGCAAAGACCGTTTAGAAGTTACATTTACTGAAGCAGTTAACTTTGCAGGTAATGACAACTTAACTTCAGTTTATAACTGGACATTAAATGGTACAAAATTATCTGAGTTATCAAATGTTGAATCTATCGACTTAGTAAGCGTAGCTGGTAAGGCTTCTGACTTTGAGAAAGTAGTTATCACATTTGCTAATGACCGTGCATTTGGTGCAACTTCTAACGTAGTATCTGTTACAAAAGGTATTAAATCATTATATGGTACTGTATTAACAGGTGAATACGAAGTAGTAGCAGAAACAATTCCATCTGTTGTTCCTCCAAAAGAAGATGACAAAGATCCAGAAGATCCGAAAAATCCAACAACTCCACCAACATTAGATGTTGAAAATGGCGTTGTTAACCCAACATTAGATTCTTCTACTATGTATGATGGAATTGTATATGTAACTCGTGTTACTAACCCAGTAGCAGGTTTAACTTACAATGTTTATGATACATCAGGCAATGTAGTAGGAACTGCAACAGCTACAGAACAAGATGCTGAAGATGGTTCTTTAGATATCGAATTAAACGAGACAGTAACAAATGTAGAGTCAGTAAAATCGGTTTCAAATGATCGTATCGCTGTGGCTGATGAAACAATCACTGTTAAATTAAACGAAGGTGAAGATTTATCAAAAATTGCAGCACAATATGAAGCTGCAATCGTTGAATTAGATAAGCCTGGAACAGCAGTAATTGGTAATGTTTTAATTAAATTACCTTCTGCAGCAGATAATGAGACTACAACTAAATCTGCTATTACTGAAATCTTAACTGAGTTAAGTAATCGCGACAAAGATGCAGCTGCTTTAATTGGTCAAGAATTTAAAGTACCAGTATACGCTTCATCGGAAGTATCAATTGTTAATGGCGCAGTTCAAATTACTGAAGGTGCAGAACCAACAATTTATACAATTAAATTCTAATTTAATTTAGTAATAAAAAAGTAATCCTTTCTTTAGAAGGGATTACTTTTTCTTTTATATTTTAATGTTATAATTATATTAAAAAGGAGATTACTACAAATGAATAGATATATAGTATGGATTAGTATAATAACTATAGTATTAGTGATGGTAACGGGAAAAGAAGTAAAAGCAAGTGAATTAGTTTATGCTGAGAAGATTTGGAGTATACAAATGTCTCAAAAAACTTTAAATACTGAAGAAAATCTCAAGAATATTTATGTGTTAAATGATAGTAATGAAAAAGTAGATGCTGAAATTAAAATCAGCGAAGAAAATGCATATATAATAGAGGTTAATGGTATACAATTCTTTGATAAAGGAGTATACAAACTAGTTATCGCAAAGGGTTTAGTGGCAGAAAGTGGTTATCCTACAATTGAGGAAGTAATAAAAGATTTTAAAGTT
Organism: Caryophanon sp.; assembly: GCA_036309765.1. GTDB lineage: Bacteria > Bacillota > Bacilli > Bacillales_A > Planococcaceae > Caryophanon. The sequence continues at coordinate 30,503 of JAXJTE010000247.1, forward strand.
GAACAAAATATAACTACGGAAAATATTGGAGGATCTTGGAAAAGTAAATATGACCATGAAGATGGTATGTTAAATATTTTAGTTGATTTTAAAGAAAATAGTACATCTATGGTTATCGAGCAAGGTATAATGACATTTGTAGGCGAATCAACATATTCTATTGAACAGGGGCAAATGAATATGGAAATTCAAGAGGCAAATTTAAAATTAAATGGGCTGATTAAGTATTATGATGCAAATAAATTTAAAATAGTAAGTGATACTGGTAAAAAAGCATATTTTACAAAAGTAAGATAGTTGAGTCACGGAGGTTGATTAGGTGTTGAAGAAATATTTAATCGGTATATTTTGTTTGGCAATACTTTGTGGATGTTCAGAACAAATAGATGAATTGGAAAGTGAAAATATAGATAAAAAAATAATGGAAGAATCAGGTGGTAAGATAACTGAATCAACAGAAAAAGATGCAGAGCTAGCGGAAGTTGATAATGATAGCGATGCAAAGAGTGAAATAATAGCAACTGATATGACAGAAGAAAATATTGTAGTTGAAGAAAAAAAAGAGGAACTAATGGAAGAAAGTAGTGAAACTGCCTCGACTTTAAGCGATAATATAAAAGAAGACAGTTTATATGAATCATATATAGCTCAAAAAGAAATTTCATCTAATTTAGAAGCAGTAAGTGAAGTAAAGTCGAAAGAGAATATCATCTTTAATCTTATAGATGAAGAAACAATTGAACTCCCGGTTTATGAGGAGAATAAAACAGTGTTTTCATCAAATTTGAAAGAGGTATCGTTTCAAGAGTTAATGGAATCAGAAATTATAGAATTAGTAGAAGATCCTATTGTTCAAGGTTACTTAATAGGCGTAGATTTAGTTAAATTAGGTGAGCTTTATGAAGGTGAAAGTTACTCCGTTCTATATCAAAATATAGAATATCCATTAATGCTTAGTGAAGTCTATCCAACGATTGGTCTTACTGAAATTGGAAATGTGAGCAAGGAAGATTTAAATAAGGCAACTGTCTTAATAATGAAACAGGAGGAATAAATAATGAAAAAATGTTTTCTTATTCTAATGGCAACTATTACATTAAGTTTTGGTTTTTCTGTAACGGGTGTTAATGCTGCTGAAATTACTACTTATGATGCGATTGCTTTCAAAGATGAAAGTTCAAATCAACACACTTATTTATTACAAAAAGAGTATCGTAATGCTTTATTTGATAAGGCAATTGCACAAGCAGAAGTTGCGAAGTATACACATATTCAATTTAGCGGTAAATTTTATGCTAAAAAAGAATTCCGTAATTATTTATTTTCAGCAAAAGTATTTAAAACAGCGATTAATGAATTAGCAGCTAAAGGTACGCCAACTACGGATATTAATTTTGTTCATGGTAAAGTTGAAGGTGGCAAAGTATTAGCTCTAGTTGAGGAATTCCGTGTCCTTAACATCAAATAATTACACAATAGAATCAAACATTACAACACCGTTACATTTTAAACGTAACGGTGTTTTTTTATGCCCAAATCATTTATAGTGAGGGTAGCATGAATTTTGGGAGGAACTTTGAATGAATAAGTATGTGTTAGCATTGACAGCAACAGCAATGACGGCTTCGGTTGTGGCGCCAGTTGCGAGTGCAAATGGATTAGCGTTTAACGATTTAACAGGCTATGCGCAAGATACGACAGATGCGGTAAAGCTTTTAGTAGATAAAAAAATTGTGAATGGTACGACGGCGACGACATTTAGCCCGAATGCAGAAATTACGCGTGGGCAAGTTGTGAAAATTTTAGGTCGCTACCTTTTAAATGTAGAAGGGCAAACAGTGCCAGCCGATTGGAATACGAAAGCGCGCTTTAGCGATGTGCCGGTGAACCATAAAGATGAGGAGCTTGTGAAGCTTGCGGCGCTTTGCTTTGATGCAGGCATTTTTACAGGTAGTGAAGGGAAGCTCATGACGGCTGGTACGATGTCGCGTGAAAACTTAGCGCTTGTTGTGAACCGTTTAGCGAAGCAAATGACGGACGGGCAAGATTTAGTAGCATTAGCAGCTGGGAAGCCTTCGAAGGTGACGGATTTAGCGAAGGCGAAGGAAGAATCACGCGCGGCGATCACAGCGTTAAATGCGTTAAACATTTCGAACGTGGCGGAGTTTAATCCAAAAGGGACAGTGAAGCGTGTGCATTTTGCATCGTTAGTGGCGAAGCTGTTAGTAACGGTTGAAGCGTTACAAGCAGCGCCAGAGGAACCGACAGCGCCAGTAGTAGATGAAGCAGTGAAAGCGTTTGAAGAAGCCGTGAATGCGGTGAACATTGCGGACGTAACGGCAGAAGTTGTGGAAACGTTAGTAGCGCAATACAATGCGTTAAGTGCGGCGCAAAAAGCACAGTTAAGCCCACAAGTTGCAGCAATCGTGAAGGCGGTCGAGGACAAGCTTGCGGAATTACAGGAGGAAGCGAAGCCTGAAGAGCCAGTAACACCAGAGCAACCGACGAACCCGACACCGGAGCAGCCGACAACACCGACAAACCCGGTGCCAGAACAGCCAACAACTCCAACAAATCCAGTGCCGGAGCAACCGACAACTCCGGTAGAGCCGACACCACCGCCGAAAACGGACGCAGAAGTGTTAGCGGACAAAATTGCGGCAATCGGACCGGCAGTGAGCAATGCGGACATTACGGTGCAAGGATCAGGTAGCACAGTGAGCGTAACGATCGCAAATCCGAATGCGAGCATTGCGTCATTTATGGGCTTATACGGTAGCATCGTGCAACAGCTAGGTATCGTGAAAGTAAATGGTTATGATCCAAATTCGTTCTCGACAATTGGATATTTAGGTGGCTTAGTGAGCGGTGCCGATACGTTAGGTGATTTAAAAGGACAAACGTTTAATATTCCAGTAGTAGTGAACAATACAGGTAAAGAATTTAGCACGACGATTTCAATTCAACTGAATTAAGATCGTGAAACTCTCGGTATTTCTATACTGAGAGTTTCGTATTTCTATGGTAAAATAAGAGAAAAATATGCGAAAAACATGAGGTATAGCAATGAAGAAGTGGAAATGGTTTTTAGTAATTGTGTTAGTGATGTTTTTAGCGATTGGTGGAACGGCATTATACTTTTTGAAGTTTAAAACGTATGATGTAGCAGACGAAAACGTAGATGCGGTATTAGAGGAGCATTTCGAGCTGGAGCTGCCGGACGGGAAAGTAATCGTTGTTGATGCGGACGGCAATATCGTTGAAGAAAAGACGACGACAGCACCGACAGAAACGACACCAACACCATTACCAGTTGGGGCGAAGGTAAATGAAGACGGAGCGACTGTGACGTTACCGGACGGACAAGTTGTAGCGAATGAGACGACGTTACCAGCAGGGGCGACAGTGAGCGAACAAGGCGATGCGACATTACCGACAGGCGAAACGACACAAATTGAATATGTGACACCGACGCAAAACGGTGAAACGACGACAGCAACGGGCAACGGTAGCACACAAACGACAGATGATGCATCGACTGCAGGTGAAAATGCATCGACGAACGATGGAACGGTAGCTACAGATGAGACGCCGCAAATTAATGGTGAAACATCGGGCGGTGCGGACGATAATAATGAAGGAAGTGCGCCAAATACGTCAGGTGGCACGACACCATCGACACCACCAGCGGCGAACGGCAAGCCAACTGTTTCGGACATTAAAAATAAATATGCAAGCTCATTTGATTCATTAGAGTCGCAAGCAACAGCGAAGTTAAATAGCTTAATCGGTACGGCGAAAAGTGAATACGTGCAGTCGCAACAAAGTGGTGAAGGGGTATCGTATGCATACTTCTACCAAAAGTATTACGGCGCTGCGATGTCACTTGAAGCGAATACAGATAGTGCGTTTAATGCGTTATTAGCTGTTGTGAAATCAGACTTACAGCAAAACGGCTACGATGCGACGTACGCGAACTCGTTTGTGACGGAGTATGAGGCGGCGAAAAAAGCACGTGAAGCAAGCATTTTAAATCAAATCAAATAGCCAATCGATACGGCTTATTTAGCGTATGCGATAAGTGAAATGATTCATGCGATAGCACAAAAAACTCGTAAGGCGAGCCTTACGAGTTTTATTATGACGAATTTGAGAATTGCAAGACATGAAGTAGGAGAAATGGTAAAATAGTAAAGGTCATGCACGAGGGGCTAAGAAATAGAAAATCTTTGCTTCAAACGTGAGGAATCGAATGACATTCCTAGTACAATGAGACGACGTAGCCAATATTTCTTATACGAAAGTTAATGATAAATAGTAAACAGTTATCAAGCTATATTATTAACGCGTAAGTATAATAGAAAGAGCAAAAAGGAGATTTAAAGCCAGTGGAAGAAACAATTAGCTTACAAGACATTTTTTATACGTTGAAAAAGCGCATCGGTTTAATTACAGTGACGACAATTGCAGCAATCATTATCGCAGCGATCATTAGTTTTTTCATGATTACACCAATGTACCAGGCAACGACACAAATTTTAGTAAACCAACAAAATACACCGTCACAACAAGTAACGACGTCTGAAATTCAAACGAACTTACAATTAATTAATACATATAGTGAGATTATTAAAAGTCCCGCTATTTTAGATATTGTAATCGCCGAGTTAGATTTAGATTTAACAGCAAGCCAGCTTTCATCAAAAATTGCTGTATCGAATGCGAACAACTCGCAAATCGTGTCAGTTAGCGTACAGGACGCAAATCACGCTGTAGCGACAGATATCGTGAACACGGTGTCAGAAGTGTTCAAAGAAGAAGTAACGGATTTAATGAAAGTCGATAACGTCAATATTTTATCTCCAGCTGTTCATGTAGAAAATCCAGCACCGGTATCACCAAACAAAACGTTAAATATGGCAATTGCGGCTGTATTAGGCTTAATGATTGGTGTCGGTATCGCCTTTTTACTTGAGTATTTAGATACGACAGTGAAAACAGAAAAAGATATTGAAGATTTACTTGATTTACCAGTAATCGGCTTAGTTAGCCCGATCGCAGAAAAAGATGTAGAGAAAAAATCATCGCGACGTAAACGATAAAAGGGAAGGAGCGTAAACAGATGTTTTTTAAAAAGAAAAAGAAATCAAGAAAGCGTACAACCGCGACGCTTGCACGTAAGCTCATTACAGTTGAAAATCCAAAAGCGATCGTATCTGAGCAGTTCCGTACATTACGTACGAACATCAACTTCTCCAATCCAGACAAAGTATTAAAAACGATTCTTGTGACGTCTTCTTCACCAGGGGAAGGGAAATCAACGACGTCTGCGAATGTTGCGTCTGTATATGCACAAGAAGGTAAGCGCGTATTATTAGTAGACGGCGATATGCGTAAACCGACTGTACACCATACGTTCGGCTTAAAAAACACAAAAGGCTTATCAAACGTTTTAACGCGCCAAGTGTCAATTGAAGAAGCGGTACAGCCGTCAACGCTGGATAACTTATCCATTATGACGAGCGGCCCAATTCCACCGAACCCAGCAGAGCTACTTGCTTCTAAATCAATGGAGCAGCTAATCGGCGAGCTAACAGCACAGTATGATTTCGTTATTTTTGATGCGCCGCCGATTTTATCGGTAACGGATTCACAAATTTTATCGAATCGCTGTGATGGCACGGTGTTAGTAGTAAAAGCGGGCGAGGCAGAAAAAGCGATGGTGCAAAAGGCGAAGGAATCACTCGTTGCATCACAAGCGAACATTTTAGGCGTCGTGTTAAACAACTTCGTATTAGCAAAAGATAACTATTACTACTATCAATATTACGGACAAGCAGAATCGAATTAAAAGATGTAAAAAAGTACCGATAACAAGTAGTGAACACTTGCAAAAGGGAAAAAAGGTTTCTGTTTCACGTGCGATAACATAACAGTCAAGCCGAATTCATCTCATGCGTAACGTCACGAGTGTAGTCGGCTTTTCTTAAGGTTATAAAAAACTTCGTGTCTAGAAATAATTTTCAACATATACAAGGAGCTGAATAAACAATGATTGATATGCATACACATATTTTATATGGCGTGGATGACGGACCAAAGACGGTTGATGAAACGTTACGTATGCTAGAGGCGGCAAAAGCAGAAGGTATTACGGATATTATTTCAACATCGCATGCGAGCCATCCGCAATATCACGTTGATTTTATGACCGTCAACATGCAAGTGGCACAGCTACAAAAGGAAGCAAACGACATCGGCATTAACATTCATACAGGTCAGGAAGTGCGCATTCAAAGCAATTTGATCGAGCGCTTTAAAAATGGTGAACTGTTAACGATGGCAAATTCGCAATATTTATTGCTCGAGCTACCGAGCAGCAACGTTCCACAATATACGAAAAACATTATTTACAGTTTGCTTGAGGAAGGCATTACGCCGATTATTGCGCATCCGGAACGCAATAAAGGGATTGCTGAAAAGCCAGAGCGACTGGAGCGACTGATTCGTGAAGGCGCCCTTGCACAAGTAACAGCAGGTAGCTTAAGCGGTCATTTTGGTAAATCAGTGCAGCAGCTAGCATTGCAGCTAGTCGAAGCAAACTTAGTGCATACGTATGGCTCGGATGTGCATAATTTAACGACACGTCCATTTTTATTTAATGAAGGTCTTGATTATTTAGAGAAGAAAAAGCAAAGTGATGCGATTGATGTATTACTCGAAAATAACGACCGCATTTTAACGAATGAGCGTATGTTAATACTTGAGCCATGCGAGCTGCGCAAAAAAAAATGGTGGTCTTTTTTTTAAATTAAATCCTTCTTTTCCTTACATGGACATACTTGTGCCATAAAGTCTGCTATAATATTTAGTAGTTTTGCCATTCAATGTAAAATGGCAAGAGTCCGTAGTTAGAGTGCTAGCATCGTTACTGTGAAACGTTTCATAAGGAGGCGAGCGTAACTCTCCTGGAAAGTAGGATGAAAGAGGTAAAGCGATTATGAGTTATAGGATCAGATATGCTGCGTTCTTTTTATTAGACTCAGTTATTGTATTAACGGCAATTTTTGTCAGCTATTGGATATTGAATCCGACATTAAATGTATATTCAGATGAGTTAATTGTGCTTAGCGCATTAACGTTGCTCATCGGTCATCATATTGCGGCATATTTTTTCAAATTATATAGCCGTATATGGAGTGTCGCATCTGTACGCGAGCTCGTATTAATTTTTTATGCCGTGACGTTTTCGATTATCGTTGCAGCGGGCATGCAGCAAGTGCTAATGGGCGACGTGTATTTCCGCGTGTTGTCGATTACGTGGTTACTGCACATTGTCGCAATTGGCGGTTCCCGCTTTTTAGTGCGCGTCGTTAAAGACCGCCAAATGGCATTTAAAAATACGGCGAAGTTAAAGCGCGTATTAATTGTTGGGGCAGGGCAAGCAGGAACGATGCTCGTGCGTAACTTACAGCGTCACGATGAAGAAACCTATTTACCTGTATGCTTAGTAGATGATGATCCGCATAAGCAAAACTTGAAAATTTTAGACGTAACCGTAGCTGGGACGACGAAAGATATTCCACGACTTGTTGAGGAAAAGCAAATCGATGAAATTATTATTGCGATGCCCGCTGCTGGTAAAAAAGGCATTGCGGCTGTATACGACAATTGTGTCGGTACAGGTGTTGTCGTCAAAGTAATGCCAAAAATTGAAGACGTGATGACAGGGCAAGTACAAGTAAACGACATTAAAGAAGTGAAAATCGAGGACTTACTCGGTCGCGATGAAGTCGAGCTTGATATGATTGCCATTTCACAAGCGTTAACAGATAAAACGATTTTAGTAACTGGTGCAGGTGGCTCGATCGGCTCAGAAATTTGTCGTCAAGTATCGAAGTTCCAGCCGCGCAAGCTATTACTACTCGGTCACGGTGAAAACTCGATTTATACGATTCATATGGAGCTACTTGAATCTGGCTTACAAAAAACCGAGCTCATTCCGATCATTGCGGACGTGCAAGACCGCGCACGCATTTTTGAAGTCGTAAATATGTACAAGCCAGACGTCATTTATCATGCCGCTGCACATAAGCACGTACCATTAATGGAATACAACCCGTACGAGGCAGTGAAAAACAACGTGTTCGGTACGAAAAATGTAGCGGAAGCCGCGCACGAATTCGGCGTAACAAAGTTCGTGCTCGTATCAACGGACAAAGCAGTAAACCCACCGAACGTCATGGGGGCAACGAAGCGAATTGCCGAAATGGTCATTCAAGATTTAGCGCGCCGCAGCAAAACAACATTTGCCGCAGTGCGCTTCGGGAACGTCCTCGGCTCACGAGGCTCAGTCGTACCGCGCTTTAAAGCACAAATTGCAGCAGGTGGACCAATTACGGTAACGCATCCAGATATGACGCGCTACTTCATGACCATTCCAGAAGCAAGCCGCTTAGTATTACAAGCAGGCACGCTCGCACGTGGCGGCGAAGTATTCGTCCTCGACATGGGCGAGCCAGTCAAAATTGTCGATCTAGCGAAAAACATCATTCGCCTATCAGGATTTACCGAGCAAGAAATTCCAATCGAATTCACCGGCATCCGCCCAGGGGAAAAAATGTACGAGGAACTCCTCAACCCAGAGGAAATCCAAGAGCAAAACATTTTCCCGAAAATTCATGTTGGGAAAGCGAATTGCATGGAAAGCGATGATTTAAGACTTTTATTAAAAGATTTTCAACTATTAAGTAAAGAAGAGTTGAAAGAAAAAGTAATATTAATTGCAAATGGTTGTTGGCAAAACGATGTAAAGTGAAAAAAATATATTTTTTGAAGGAAGTTAATTAAATAGGACATTATAATCAGGAGGTTGTCTATGGAAAAAGGGTTTTTATTAGACCATAACGCTAATAATGTTCCATTTATATTTTTAATAATATCTTATATTTTTAGTTATTATTATATTGATATAGGCTTCGCTTTGAAGCCATTTATGATTTTAAGTTTGATATTTTTGGTTTTAAGTTTGAAAAAATTTAAAATTCATAAGTTGATGGGTTATGAGTTAGCAATGCTTATATTTTTTTTCTACTATTGTTCTACAGGTTTTTTTGCTAAATATCCCATGTACAGTTTAAGATTAGCCTTAGGTATAATGTTGGTTGTAACTTGCTATTTTATTATGAGGTATATAATAAGTTTAGCTACTTTAGAAAAGGTTAAGCAATGGGTACTTATAGGTGGTTTGATATTTAATGGTCTATCATTAAGTTTATACTTTATAGGATTAGCTTCATTAAATTTTGTCATAGGAGGCAATCAAATAAAGTCTTATGGTGTATGGATGGATCGAGGCTTTCCTCGCTTAAATGGTTTAATTGGAGATCCTAATGTTTTTTGCTTTTATAACTTTCTTTTCTTCTTCTTTGCACTTACACATTTAGATAGAAAATGGGCAAAAATTTGTTTGCTTCTATCAGGGACAACTATGTTGTTGTCGTTTTCTAGAGGTGGAATATTAGCTATTGCTTTTAGTTTGTTCTTTGTATTTATTTACAGTAGCTTTAAAAAGAAGTTAATATTACTGACTGTTTTACCTGCGGTAGGAGTTTTGGTGAATTTGATTTTAACTAAACTTTTTGAAATTAATATATTTGCCATGGTAGGGCAGAGATTTTTAGCAACTTCAGAAGATAATGGAAGTGGCAGAACGGTTCTTTGGTCTCGTGGTATAGAATTCTTTTCTGAAAGTCCGTTGTTTGGACTGGGTCTTTTTAATTACAGAGCATATAGTGAAGTGATTTATGGATCACCAGCATATATGCATAATACGTTTATGGATGTTTTAGTAGATGGAGGCTTAGTTGGAATAGCTCTTTATACAATACTTTTCATTTCTATATTAGTAACATACTTTAAAAATATAAATATTATTGCAGACAGAGGGTTTATTTTATTTACTTTTATAGCCATGATTATATTTATGATGACATATTCTTTAATGACTAACGAAGCTTTTTTTATAATGTTAGTTGTATTTTGGAAATTTTTAAATGAAGCGAAGAATAATAGTTTAACGTCGTCAACTTCAATTTAATAGACAATAGTTAAGTTGTATCTTTATGTAGATAGGAAGTAGTACAAAAGTTAAAAAGACACATTGTTGATTTTTGAGGAGGTACTGAGAACTTTGAACCCGATAATTTCAGTTATTATTCCAGTCTATAATAAAGAGAACTATTTGGAGAAAACCCTAAAAAGTGTAATTAGCCAAACATTTGAAAATTTTGAGATAGTAATTATTGATGATGGATCAACTGATAAAAGCTATGATATAGCCTATAATTTTTCAAAGCATGATACGAGAATTAGGGTTTTTAAACAAGAGAACAGTGGCGTTTCGAAAACGAGAAATAAGGCTTTAGATTTTGCTGTCGGAAAGTATGTAACATTTTTAGATGCTGATGATAAATATGATACTAAATTTTTGGAAAAGATGTTATCTCAAATAGGTGATGGAAATGCCATATACTGTGGAAGTTTTAACGTAAGAGGAAATGAGATAAAAAAGGTGAAAAATTCATTCGAAGAGGGAGACATTTTTTATAAGTATTTGAAGCATAAATGTCACCCTAATATGAATTCGTGGCTGATAAAAAAAGAATTTCTTGAAAGATATAATATAAAGTTTCAGGAAAATTTAACTATAGGTGAGGATGTTGTGTTTTTTTCAAACATTATGTTTTTTGAAAGAAATATTAAAGTATGTAAAGAACATTTAACTTTTTATAATGTTGAAGTAGAAAGTTCGTTATCTAAAGTGAATAAAGATAAGAATATTGAAAAAAATATTTTATGGATTCAATCATTAGAGTTATATTTTGAACAGTTTCAGAATAAAAAGGAACTCCAATCAAGAATTAAACGTGCTAAAAAAATTTTAAATGGCTATAGAATGCCTGCAGCTATTATTTATGAAATTAACTCAAAGTCTTTATCAAAAGAAATGACTTCTGAAACTTTAAGTTTGTATAAAAAATATATAAAAAAAATAAATCTTGTAAATGGTTTTAGAAGCATAAAACTCTATCTTGTTTATTGGAAGTTAAAAAAATGGTAAGTATTTTTAATTTTATAGAGAAGAGAGTGTAGTTTTATGAAAGAGATAAAGATTGGAGCAATCCTATCTTACTTAGGTATTGCTATTACAGTGATGGTAACTTTAATATATACGCCAATATTAACGAAGCAATTAGGTCAGGCTGAATATGGTGTATATATGTTGATAGGTTCATTAGTAACATATTTGACAATATTAGATATGGGATTAGGTAATGCAATAGTTCGGTATATTTCCAGAGAACAAAATAATGAAACATATAAAAATAAATTAATTGGAATGTTTCTAATACTTTTCACTGTCTTAGGAGTAATAGTATTATTTTTAGGAATAATTATTACGGGAAATTTACATCTATTTTTTTATAATAGTCTAACTAGTAGTGAAATTAATTTAGCTCAAAATTTAATGTTTATTTTGACTCTCAACTATGCATTTTCTTTTCCTTTAAGCGTATTTTCAGCTGTTATTCAGGCACATGAGAAATTTATTTTTTTGAAATCTTTGAATATCTTACGTTCATTATTAGCACCATTAATTATTGTACCGTTACTTTACATTGGTTATGGATCTATTACGGTAGTATTAGTTACTACTATAGTGAATATAAGCTTTCTACTTATTAATGTATATTATGCATTTGTAGTATTAAAAATAAAAGTGATATTTAATTTAATAGATAGAAACGTGATGAAAGAAATTATAACATATTCTTTCTTTGTGTTTTTAGTAGCGGTAATGGACAAGATATATTGGAGTACAGATCAGGTTCTGTTAGGTATGTATTCTGGGGCAACTAACGTTGCAGTTTATGCTTTAGCTATGCAATTTATTAATTTGTTTATGATATTATCAACTGTTATAAATGGCTTATACCTTCCTAAATTATCTAAAATGGATTCTAATTTTTCCTCAGATAGTGAATTTTCTAATATTTTTATTAGTGTTGGAACAGCACAAACTATTCTTCTTTCATATTTTATATTAGGATTTTTATTAGTGGGTAAGAATTTTATTAATCTATGGGTAGGGGAATCTTACAACGAAAGTTATATAATAGTATGCATTATAATATTGCCTTTACTTATCATTTGGGGACAAACTATAGGAACAGCGATTCTACAAGCTAAAAATAAACATAAATTCAGAGCTGTAGTTTATTTAATTGTCGCGGTATTAAATATTATAATTTCTATTCCAGTTACTCAAGCATTCGGAGGAATAGGAACAGCTATAGTTACAGCTTTGTCATTAATCATTAGCCATATTGTTGTTATGAATATTTATTATTATAAAGTTATTAATATAGATATAAAAAAATATTGGCTGAAGGCTTCCAAAATCTATATCTACAACATAATAATTTTTGTTTGCTTGTGGTATCTATTTCAAAATATAAGTTTTGATAACTGGTGGGGAATCTTTGCAAAAATAATTATTTTTTCTATTGTATACACGTCTGTTATATATACTTTTATTTTAGATAAAAAAGTAAAGAACGAAGTAAATAAAAAGTTAAGAGGTAAAAGAGGATGATTTTGTTAAAAGGTTATGTTAGTAATAATTTAGGAGATGATTTATTCTTTGAATATGTATCTCAAAGATATCCGAATACAAAATTTTATTTAAGAGGTTCTAAAAAATATAATAATAGTTTTTTGAGTTGTGCTAATTTAGAAATGATTAATCCATCCTTTGTAAAAATTTTATATAATAAATTATTACGTAAAATGAGAGGGAAATATATAGATATATATACGCACCCGAAAAACATTGAAACATGTTTAACGATAGGTGGTTCAATTTTTATGCAAAATTTGTACTGGGAATCTGAACTCAGTATTTTTGCTAAACAATTACAGAGGTATGATACAAATATTATCTTAGGCTGTAATTTTGGACCATTTAATTCTGAAGAATATATTAATCAGTATTCTGATCTATTTGAACAAGTGGATGACATATGCTTTAGAGATAAGTACTCTTATAATTTATTTAAAAAAAGCACTAAAGTCAGATATGCACCAGACATTTTATTTGGTCTTAATCCCATTAAAGCATCGACAGAAAAAACGATATTGATCTCTGTTATAAAGCCGTCTATTAGAAAAAATTTAATGAAGTTTGATGAACTTTATTATGAAGGAATCTATAGTTTCGCTAAGAAGTATTTAAAAGAAAATTATCAAATCCAATTAGTATCATTTTGTAAAAATGAGGGTGATGAAGAAGCAGTTGAAAATATTTTTGGTAGATTCAGTTCAAATGAACAAAGATCAATCAAGAAAGTTTTTTACGATGGTACCAATAGAGAAGGGATATTAAATCTAATTGCCGAAAGTGAAATAATAGTGGCAACTCGATTTCATGCAATGATATTAGGTTGGGTTCACAATAAAAAAGTTTTACCTATAATTTATAGTGATAAGACCTTAAACGTAATAAAAGATTTATCTTTTAATGGACGGTATGTAGATCTGAGAGAAAGAAAAACAAACTACGATATTTCTTTAAGTGAAATAGGAAAGTTAGAAAATATTGATGAGATAATAAATGAGTCATATAAGCATTTTAAGGTATTAGATAAATATCTAAAATAGTAAAGTATTTATTACTTTAAAAAGGTGAATATAAATGAAAAAAGTAGCTATAATTGCTCCTATACATAAGTGGGAGGATATAAGAGTTTTTAAAAAAGAAGCAAAAACGCTAGCTCAAAATGGTTATAGAGTGACTTTGTATGCGAAACATAAAGAGGCGCTGAAATTAAATAGTAATGGTATAGAGATTATAGACATTAATAAAAATATGTCAGGTTTAATTTCGAGAATTAAGCTACAGTTGAGAATGTTTAAAACGGTAAAACAAAGTGATGCCAGTATTTTTCACTTTCATAACCCAGATACTCTAATAATTGCTTTACTTTCTAAAATATTATTGAGGAAAAAAGTTATTTATGATACACATGAGGATTTCTCACAGCGTATTATGATGAGGGTGTGGATACCTAAATTACTTAGATATCCAGCAGCTAAAGCAATTGAGTTTTTAGAGAAGAGAGCGACTAATATATTGGATAAGGTAATTGTTACTCAACAAGAGTTAGACGATAAATATAACAACAATACCTTAGTTTTATTAAATGCACCTGTAGTAAATCGAGAATTAGTTATGGACAAAGATTTTACACAGAAGATTTTCAGAGTCATTTATATCGGTGGAATAAGCCATGAAAGAGGTATTGAGGAGTTTTTAAGTGCTTATGGTGAATTTGTAGAAAATAAGAAACATATTCAAGAATTTGAATTTTATTTAATAGGGCCATGTTCAAATAAGTACTTAAATCAGTTGAAAGCTAATCAGTACTGGCATTTAGTTAACTATTTAGGTGAATTGCCACAAGAGGAAGCTTTTGCGTATTTAGAAAAATCAGATGTAGGGATTTGTACTATATTAGATGTAGGAGATCATAAAAATACATCTGCTAATAAATTATATGAATATCAAATGTATCAAGTGCCTTTTATTGCTACAAACTTTGAAAAGTGGAAAGCTGAATTGGCATCTATAAACTCTGGCATATTTATAAATCCAAATAATAAGCAAGATATAATAAATGCACTGGAAAAACTATATTCTAATCCTGCTTTAAGATGTAAGATGGGGCAAAACGGCAGGGAATATATTTTGAAAGAATTCAATTGGGGATTCGAGGAAAAAAAGCTTTTAAGTCTTTATGAGGAGATTTTAAAATGAAACTAACAGTAGTAGGTTTAGGTTACATCGGTCTTCCAACGTCAGCGATGTTTGCAAAGCATGGTTGGGACGTAGTAGGTGTCGATGTAAATGAGCGCGCGATTGAAAAATTAAATCGTGGAGAAATCCATATTGAGGAAGTAGGATTGCCAGAAGTAGTAGCAGAAGTAGTAGCAGCTGGTAAGTTACGTGGATCACTTGTGCCAGAGAAAGCAGATTGCTTTATCGTTGCGGTACCAACACCACATAATGCTGACAATACAGCGGATTTATCTTATGTAGTAAGTGCAACAAATTCAATTGTTCCTTATTTAGAGAAGGGGAATGTGGTGATTATTGAATCAACTATTCCACCTCGTACAATTGACGATGTTGTAGCACCAATTTTACGTGAAGCTGGTTTTGAACCAGGCGTTGATGTGTATTTAGCACATTGTCCAGAACGCGTTTTACCAGGACGTATTTTAATTGAACTAATTGAAAATACGCGTATCGTAGGTGGAATTAATGAAATTTCAGCCGAAAAGGCAGCAGCAGTATATGCAACGTTTGTAAAAGGTCAAATCTTACAAACATCAGCTCTTTCAGCAGAGATGGCAAAATTAATGGAAAATACGTACCGTGATGTAAATATTGCATTAGCTAATGAGCTGGTGAAAATTTCAGAAAAGCTTGGCGTCGATGCATTAGAAGTTATTTCTTTAGCTAACCATCATCCGCGTGTTAATTTACATCAACCAGGTCCAGGAGTAGGTGGACATTGCCTAGCAGTAGACCCGTACTTCATTATTGAAAAAGCGCCTGAAGAAGCTCAAATTATTGCACTTGCACGTAAAACGAACAATTCGATGCCTGCATTTACAATTAAACAAATTAACAAATTGATTTCATCTAAATCGGCAAAAATTGCTGTATTTGGTTTGACGTATAAAGGAAATATTGACGATGTACGTGAAAGTCCAGCAATGGATATCGTAAATGAACTATTAGAAGAAGGATATAATGTATCAGTGTTCGATCCACATGTTCATCAAGAGCAAGTGAAATTTACATTATCAACGTTTGAAGAAGCTGTGAATGAAGCGGAATTAATCGTTGTGTTAACAGATCACGATGAGTTTAAAGTAATGAATGAACAAGTAATTGTATCGACGATGAAGCAAGCACAAGTATTAGATACAAAAAATTGTGTGAAAATCGTGGATGAAAATATTCATTATATAAACTTTGGCACATTAAAAGGGAATAACAATGAAAAACGTTTGGTTAATTAATCATTACGCTAATATTACATTTGAAAATGAAGGCGGAAGACATTATTGGTTTGCTGAAGAACTTGTAAAAAGAGGCTATAATGTAACGGTAATTTGTTCGAATGAACTACATGAAAGAGACCATACTATAGACGTTGGGCAACAACTCTATAAAGAAGTTGTTAAAAAGGGAATACGTTTTATTTTTATTAAAACAGTTAAATCTCGAGGTAATGGTATTAAACGTGTTCTGAACATGACAAGTTTTTATTTTAATTTAATGAAAGTATATAAGAAATTATATACTAATGAAACGAAGCCGAATTATGTTATCGGTTCAAGTGTACATCCTTTAGCAATGGTTGCAGGAATTAAAATAAGTAAAAAACTAGGGATTCCTTCAATAAGTGAAATTAGAGATTTATGGCCTGAAGCAATTTTTGCGTTCAATAAATCTAAAGAAAACAGTATGTTAGGAAAAGCCCTAATTAAAGGTGAAAAGTGGATTTATGAAAATTCCAATGCTTTAATATTTACAAAAGAAGGCGATAAAGATTATATCATTGAACGGCAGTGGGATAAGTCCCATGGTGGAACAATTGATTTAAATAAGTGCTTCTATATAAATAATGGTATTAATTTGGAGCGTTTTAATCAGAGTATTAATGAATATCAACTAGATGATTTAGATTTGAAAGAAGAACGAGTTTTTAAAGTAGTTTATGCAGGCGCATTGAGACCAGTGAATAATGTATCAGCGTTAGTAGAAGCAGCTGAGCTTCTAAAGGAGTATGAGAATATAAAGATATATATATACGGTCAAGGTATAGAAGAGGATAAGTTGAAATCTTTAATAGAGTCTAAAGCTTTAACTAATATAAAACTAAAGGGATTTATTAATAAAAAATATATACCGTATATTTTAAGCAAATCCTCTGTGAACATCTTAAATTATTCTCAAAGTGAATATAATTGGGCTCGAGGAAATAGTTCTAATAAATTATTTGAATATATGGCTTCGGGAAAACCAATAATATCTAATGTCAAAATGGGCTATTGTTTGTTAGAAAAATATAACTGTGGGCTAGTTACTTCTGATAATAGTGCGAGCGCATTAGCAAATCAAATATTAAAAGTATATGAACTAAGCAATAACGATTATCAACAGTTGTGTGAAAATGCTGCAAATGGGGCAAAAGATTTTGATTTCTGTAAGTTGACAGATAAATTAGAAGATGTGTTTTTTTATGTATCTAAGTAAACGTATATAGTATTGGTGAAGGTTACTTTTCAGAAAAGCGAAAAGTAACCTTTTATTAAAGTTATGTTTAAATGAACTTTAGCTTTTTATAAGAAATGCTGGAGAATAAAAAGATGAAGGATTATAAATTATGAAACGATTATTCGATTTTTTAATTAGTGCAGTAATGATATTATTGTTATGCTGGCTTTTCGTCATTGTCGGTATGTTAATTAAGATGAAATTAGGCTCGCCAATTGTTTTTACACAGCCACGTCCAGGGAAAAATGGAAAAGTGTTTAATGTGTATAAGTTCCGTTCAATGACAGATGAGCGTGATGAGCACGGTGAGTTATTACCTGATGAAATTCGTTTAACGAAGTTTGGGCAGCTTTTACGTAAGTTAAGCTTAGATGAATTACCGCAGTTGTTTAATGTATTAAAAGGTGATATGAGTTTCGTTGGACCGCGACCTTTATTAGTAGAATACTTGCCGCTTTATAATGCACGTCAAGCGCGTCGTCATGATGTGCGTCCTGGTATTACTGGATGGGCGCAAGTGAACGGACGGAATGCGATTTCGTGGGAGCAAAAGTTTGAATATGATGTATGGTACGTTGAAAATCAATCTTTATTGTTAGATATGAAAATTTTATTTTTAACCGTCAAGAAAGTATTTATTAGTGAAGGTATTAGTGCAGAAGGTCAAGCAACGATGACGAAATTTACTGGTACGAAGGAGTAGAATTATGAAAGATATAGTAGTTTATGGATCAGGTGGATTTGCTCGAGAAGTAGTTCATTTAATTGAACATATCAATACTGTAAATGCAGTGTGGAATGTGGTTGGTTTTATTGATGATGATGCAGATAATCATGGCAAAATTATTAATGATTTGCCTGTTTTAGGTGGTAAAGAGTGGTTTGCTACTAATAAAGCTTCAGTTGTACTTGGAATTGGCTCTCCTAAAGCTAAACGTAAAATTGTTAATAACTTAGTAGATTATGATATTGAGTTTCCTAATTTGATTCATCCGAGTGTCAAATTTTCAAAATTTAACGAGCTAGGTCAAGGAAACATTGTTTGTGAAGGAACAATTTTAACAACAAATATTAAAATTAGTAATTTTGCAATTATCAACTTAAATTGCACAATTGGTCATGATGTAGAAGTGAGAGACTATGTAACAATTCTACCAAACGCATCAATTTCAGGAAATGTAATTCTTGAAGAATGTGTTGATTTCGGAACAAATGCGACGATTATTCAAGGGTTAACAGTTGGTGAAGAAACAATAGTAGGGGCAGGGGCAGTAATCGTAAAAGACTTACCTGCTAAATGCACAGCTGTAGGTTCTCCAGCAAAACCAATTAAATTTCATGAGTAATAAATAAGAGTAGAAAGAAGATGTTCTTTATGACAAACCGTATTTTATTGTCTTCTCCACATATGGGAGGGACAGAGCAAAAGTATGTACAAGAAGCGTTCGATACGAATTGGATTGCGCCACTTGGAGCGAATGTTGATGGCTTTGAAAAGGAATTAGCTACGTACGTTGGTGTGAAGGCAGCTTCTGCAACGAGTGCAGGTACAGCAGCGATTCATTTAGCGCTTGATTTACTTGGCGTCGAAGCAGGCGATACAGTATTTTGTTCGACGTTAACGTTTATCGCAAGTGCGAATCCGATTTTATATTTAGGGGCAAAGCCGGTATTTATTGATTCGGAAGAGACGACGTGGAATATGTCGCCACAAGCACTTGAAAAAGCGTTTGAAGATGCGAAGGCGACGAATACGATGCCAAAAGCGGTCATTGTCGTGAATTTATACGGTCAAAGTGCACGTATGGATGAAATTATGGACATTTGTGAACGTTACGGTGTGCCGATTGTTGAAGATGCGGCGGAATCACTTGGTTCTACGTATAAAGGCAAGCATAGTGGTACGTTCGGGAAATTCGGTGTTTATTCATTTAACGGCAATAAAATTATTACGACGTCTGGTGGCGGTATGCTCGTGTCAGAAGATGAAGAGCTGATCGGTCGTTCTCGTTTTAAAGCGACACAAGCACGTGATGCGGCGAAGCATTATCAGCATAGCGTTGTTGGCTACAATTACCGCATGAGTAATGTCGTAGCAGGTATCGGTCGTGGGCAACTAGAAGTATTAGATGCGCGCATTGCGAAAAAGCGTGAAATTTTTAATACGTACGAAGCGGCACTGCAATCGATTGATGGGTTAACGATGATGCCAGAGTTAGAAGGTACGTTTTCAAATCGTTGGTTATCGACGTTTACGTTAGATCCAGCGAAAGTGTCGGTTACGCCATATGAGTTAATCGATGCGCTTGATTCGGCGAACATTGAAGCACGTCCTGTATGGAAGCCACTGCATATGCAGCCGTTATTTGATGGCTGTAAGTTTTTCGCTCATAGTGAAGACGATGTTGTCAGTGAGCGTTTATTCGTACGAGGTATTTGCTTACCGTCAGATACAAAGATGACTGCAGAAGAGCAACAACGTGTCATTGATGTTATTACAGCAACATTAAAATAAGTGAAAGAGCCATTTGGATTTTTGTCCAAATGGCTCTTTTTTTATATTCCTAACACGATCTTCAACGCATGAATTTTATCATGTGCGTCTTTGAAGTCGGCTTGTAGTTTGTCGTACGTCATCGTCTCGTCGTAGAAGCTGTATGCGACTTCGACGTTGCGTACTGCTTCGTCTGCGTCGATGTATTGATCTGTGTAGATGTAGTCGAGTTCTTTTGCATCAGCGGCTTCTTCGGCTTGTTCGAGTGCTGTTAGTAAGTATTCGACTTTGTTTTCTAAATACGCATCGATGTATTCTGGAATGTTGATTTTAATGTTTTCGACTGTGTCGGTTGCTATGCTTAATGTTTGCTCGATCGTGTCGATGTTGGACGTCGTTGCGATTATGTTGTTTACGTTAAGTAACGTTTGCTGCAAGGTCGGATACGTTGCGATAACGTTTGGAATGTCTGTTGCGTTTTTCCATGAATCGAATTGTTGCTGCACGAGCTGAACGTCTTGGACGAATACGCTCACTTCATCGAGTAAGTACGTGTAGTCAGTCGCGTTTTCGAGCAATGCGTCGATCGCATCGATTTGCTTCGTAATTGTGCTTTCTGATACTGCGACATTGCTTAAGTTTTGCTGGAAACTCGTTTGTAAGCTGTTGACGTAATGCATATTTGGCTGTGATGATGGCGCTACGAGATAAATGTCTGAAATGGCGCTGTTTAAATCTTCAAGCGCTGTAATTAAATCGAGCCCGATGTCGCTTGCTTTTTGTGTTGCGTGCATGAGCGAGATGATTTTGAAGTGACTAAGGGTTAGTTCATATACCTAATATTAGCAATGATAAAGTATATTCTATAGGTGAAAGAGCCATTTGGATTTTTGTCCAAATGGCTCTTTTTTTATACCCCTAGCTCTTTTTTCAACGCGGCGATTTTTTTCGTTGCGTCGTCCATTGCTGCTCGGAATGCGGTATAGGGGATTGTTTCGTCGTAGTAATAGTATTGTGATTCTAGTTCGATCACAGCGTCAGATGCATCTGAATAATGATCAGCTGCGTTGTAATCGATGTCTTTTTTATCGGCAGCGTCTTCAATTGCAGTTAAAGAGGCTGCGAGTGCATCGATTTCTTTTGCTAAATACGCATCAATGTATGTCGGTAAGTTTGTAACGATCGTGTCGACATTGTTTGCTTCTGCATCGTATGTTGCTTCAATGGACGCAACTGATGATGTCGCGGCTAGCTTTTTGTTTAAGTTTTGCAGTGATGTTTGTAGCTTATTGTACGTTGCGGATACGTTTGAAATATTAGCGTCTTTCCACGACTCGAATTGTTGTAAGTAGCCGTTAATATCTGTTACAAGGGCGTTAATATCATCAAGTGTGTTCGTATAATCAATCGCATTTTCAAGCAGTGCGTCGATTGTGGCAATTTGCTTCGTCGCCTCAGCTTCCGTAATCGTCGCCAATTTCTCAACACTTTCTGTAAAGGTTGTTTGTAAATTGTTTACGTAATATAGCTGCTCCTGTGACGTCGGTGCGACGAGTAAAATTTCTGAAATCGTCTCGTTTAGCTCCTGCAATGTGTCCACTAAATCGATACCGGCTTCGGTTGATTTCGGAACAGTGCGCAACAATGTGACGGCGTTGTCGCGTGCTTGCTTTGTTTTCGTTAACGATGCAAGCGATGTAGCGTCAGTAATATGTGTATGGATCATATCATTTAGTGCTTCAAGCTGTATGTCGACATCAACTTCATTTGCTTGTGCAGTGGCCGCTTCAGTCGCCGCTGTATTGTAGACGTCTTGTATTTGTTTAATCGACTTTTTAAATGCTTCGACGTCAGCTGACATGTTTTGTACGGCATTTTGCGTCGCGATGCTCGGCTGTTCGCCATGTGCCGTTAAATACGATACTTCGTCTGACTGGTCAAGTAAGTTTGTAATAAACGTTGCATATTCATACTCAGGATACTGCTCTGTAAATGTGCGAATCGGTACAGGAACCGTGCGAATGAAAAAGTCGCGCTCAAATGTTTCGCCGTTCGTTAAAAGCACCTCAACTGTGTACGTTTCGCTCGTTTGTAAGTTGCTTTTCGGATCAAGTGTCATTACCGTATCAGTGATTTTCACAGTATGCTCGATTGGCTTGGTTTGACCTTCCACGAAAAGGTTAACACTTTGTAATAAGTTTTTATGTGCCTCGATATTCGCACTGAACGTAATTGTAAACGTATGATCACCTTCAACAAATGCTTGTCTCCATTGTTTAGATGCCTCCACTGATGAAATAGGCAGGAGACAAATGGCAGTAATAAATAATGTTTTTATGAAGCGAGGTTTTTTCATTAAGATACCTCCAGTTTAGAGTGCTTTATATGCTTTTTGTAATGCTTGTATAAGCTCTGTTGTGTACGCTGCGTCAGATACGTCAAATGATTGGGCGTTTTGTAAAGCATCATCAAAGGCGATATATTTTTCTGTGTCAAACCATTCATCTGCTTTTGTTTCAAATAAAGTTGATTGATACCCAACGTACTTATCAATTTCAGCTGTTACTAGCTCCTCAATATATGTCTCCCAATCGTAAGCGTATACACTTAATAGCTCATTGTAATCAAGTAAATTTGTCGATAGCTCTGTATATGATTTTGTTCGAATATCTAGCGCGATTTGATTCAACGTATTTGTAATAAGTTTCGTATCGCTTTCAATTGGCGTTTTAAATAATGTTATCCAACCGACTAAATTTTTATTTGCTTCTGTTGCACCTGTAAACAGTTCGCCTAATTCGGTGAATGCGGCTACGTAATCTTCTGTTGAATCAATAAATTGTTGTAACGTATAAAGCCCTTCTTCAATAGCGATATCATCTGTTGAAGCTTGGAGCTCATTTGCTTTTTCAATTAATTTTTGACCAGCAACGTAATAATCTGTTGATGTTGGGCGGAATTGCACGGGTATGTCTGTTAATGCTTCATAATCTTCAAGTAATACTGCAATTTCTTCTGCTAACGTCAACAGCTCATACTTTTGCGGATTCGTATTGGCGATTTCTGTTAATGTTTTTATCAATTCTTCAGTCGATGTAAATGAAATATCAGCTGCTGATTCCCAATAAGATGCATCAAAATCAAGATCCACTAAAAAATCGTCAAATGCGATTTGAAGCTCATCTAATTGGAATGGACCGTCTTCCACAATTTTTGCGGCTGCTACTAGCTTCGTATTGAGCTCTTGTACTTTTTTCGTCGCTTCACGAACAGTTGTAAGTGCTGCATTCGCTGCTTGTTCAGCTGCTGGAATGTTTTCCTTTAAAAATAAAGCATCTTCATACTGCATTACAGCGTCTGCTGCATTTTGATAAATGATTGAATTGGATAAGTATAAATAATCTGTTGCTGCTACGAAGTTTTCAAGCTCTGTATTTAATGTGTCAATTAACGCTTGTGCTGCTACTGGATCTGTTGCTGCCATTTGTTGAAGTGTAGCAATCAATGTAACGATATCGTCTGTCACGATTTGTGATGGCTCTGTCCAATTCATGACGTCTGATTCGATTTGCCATAGAAATTCTTCAAACGCTGCTTGCATGTCTTCTTTTTGGAAAGGACCTTTTTCAACGATTGCTGCTGCTTCTGCTAATTTTGTGTTGAACAGTTTGATTGATGCTGTCATATCTTCTACATCTGCCACTGCATTTGTAAGATCACGTTCTATTGAAGAGGTGTCTTCATTTAAAGAAAGTGCATCTTCATATTGCGAAATTAAATCAAGTGCGTTTTGATAAAGTGTGTTATTTTGCAAATCAAAATAATTTGTTGTTCCGATGTATGATTCTAACGCTTTTTCTAGCTCTGCAATCGTTGCAGAAGGTGTAATGTTACTAGAAGCAGCTGTTGTGAAGTCTAGCTTATATTTTGAGCCGTTTTCTAAATATACTTGTAATTCATATGCTGTATCGTATTGCAAGCCATCTACTGTTACATATACATATTTTTCATTTTGAATGTATTCAACGTTTGTATTGAATTCTTCTTCACCTTTTACGGCAACGATTTTGTTAATAAGGTCTTCATTCGGTACGTCGTTAAATTCTACAGTGAATTGATAGTCTAATTTTAAATCCTTTTTTGCTGTAAACGTTTCTGTCCAATCTTGCGCATGAATCGTTACCGGTACTAAACTAATTGTTGCTACACAAGCGGCAACAGGGATTAAAAAATATTTATTCATCGTAACACTCCTTTGAAATTTTAGTCGAAATTATAGGTCTATTTTATTATCGTACAAATAGGTCGCCTTTTGAAGAGGAAAAGCTCCATTTCACGTTCGAAAAGCCGATATTAAAAGCACGATGATTTTATGTGGGAGGATTTATTTATGCAAAAAATTTTAAAGGCTGCGGTGGCGGCGACGTTAGTGACACCTCCGATCGTGATGCCAGGTGTAGCGAATGCGGCGGACACAGTATTTTCAGATGTGCCGAAAACGCAAACGCATTATGATAATATTATGGCGCTGTATAACGAGAAAGTGATTAGTGGTTATCCAGATGGTACGTATAAGCCAAATGCGTCTGTAACGCGTGGGCAAGCGGCGAAAATTATCGCAGGTGTGCTTGGGCTCATTAAGCCGGAAAATACATACACAGGGCCGAATCCGAATTTTGCCGATGTGCCGGTGACGCATAGCTACTACAAGTACATTGCGGTGTTAGCACAAGCAGGCATTATTAACGGTTACCCAGATGGTACGTATAAGCCGAACAATACGCTGCGACGTGGACAGATGGCGAAAATTATTTATAACGGCTTTAACTTAGATAAGTTTCCAGACGTAGCGCTGCCGTTTACAGATATAAAAGAGGGCAACCAATATTACGACCAAATTAAGTCGTTATATGCGCTCGGCGTAACGGTAGGGAAAACTGCGACGACGTATTCGGAAGGTGAAGCGGTAACGCGTGGACAGTTAGCATCGTTCGTTATGCGTGCGCGTCACGTAGAAGACCGTGCGATGGAAGTGAAAGTACAAAACATTATTAACGATCGTGTAGTGACAAATAAAGGAACGTATACGATTGGCAATAGTTTGCGCGGCATTTTAAGCATGGATAATGTGCGTGCGTTAACTGGTGCGGATTTAGAAGTGTACGTTACGAACAACGTCATTGTCGGTGTGCAAAGCATCGAGCTCAATGCGCGCGGTAACGAATCATCGCCGATCGTGTTCGACGGTGGTGAGGAAGTATTCCACGGCAATCTCGCTATTAAAAGTGAGTATACGGAAGTAAACAACATTACGATTGACGGTGATGTTGTCATTAACGGTGTGAACTCAGGTGCGAATCGTACGGCGAAATTTGTGAAGTTTAGCAATACGAGCGTAGCAGGGACGACGAAGGTAAAAGATCAGTTTGACGGCACGAACAATACGACGTCACCTGCGACGGCAGAGGACGAAATTGAAGTGACGGTAAGTAATTCGGAGCTTGGCGTTGTATCGATCGCACGCGACTTTACGACGTTTGTGACAGATACACCGATGCGCTACGTAAGTGTAGCAGATGATGTATCGGCGTTTAGCTTATACGGCGACATTGAGATGCTTGAAGCGCGCGGTGGCGACGTAGAAGTAAAAGGAACCGGAACGATTACGACGTTTAACTACCGTGGTAAAGGTATTGCGAAGCTGTCATTGCGCGGACGTGTCGGCAACTTCAACGTAACGTCAGAGGATGCACGTATTTTCGTCGGTGAGCATGCGCAAGTCGATATTTTAGCGAAAAACTATAAGCGTGAGCTCGTCGATATTTTAATGAATATGGACGAAGCGGAAACGCGCATTTATTACGTGACGGATTACGGGAAAGAAAACAACGGCATGGAGTCGCTTGAAGATTTACTCGTATATACGACGCGTACAAATAAATTGTTCTATCAAGGTGAGGCGCTCGATTTAACAGAGTTCGTCGTGCAAGGTGTGTATGCGGACGGCTCGCTGAAGCGTCAGCACATTAAGTCGTCGAATATTACAGGCTACAACCCGAACTTAATCGGTGACCAAACGATTAAAATTACGGTAGACGGCATTAGTAAAGAGATGAAAGTGACGGTGCTTGAGTTAAAGAGCATTAAAATCGTCACGAACCCGACGAAAACGATGTACCGTATTGGCGACAGCTTTTCGACGTCAGGTATTGTCGTGGAAGGTACGTATGCGGACGGTACAGTGCGTCGTGAAACGATTACCGATGCAGATGCGAGCGGCTTTAACTTAACGCGCCCTGGCTCACAGGCGATTACGATTCGCAAGCAAAATCGTACAGCAGCGTATGTTATTCAAGTAGTCGCACAGCACCAACCGCTCGTTTCGGCGTTAAAAATTACGCGCCCACCGACGACGACAACGTATTACCAAGGGGAATCATTGCTTTTAAATGGCATGGTCGTAACAGGTATTTATGAGGACGGATCAGAGCGTGTTGAACGTGTGAACATGGCGAATATTACGGGCTATGACCCGATGCGCGCAGGGAAGCAGTCGGTAACGGTTAGCTTAAACGGGCATATGGCGACGTTTGATGTCGACGTGATTGAAATGACCGATTTAATTTTAAGAAGACCACCGATTCAAAAGGAATACCAAGTGTATGAAGGGTTAAACACGGCAGGCATGGAGCTGATTGCGCGCTATGCGGACGGTCGTGAAATGGACGTGAAATTAAACGAGGCGAAAATCACCGGCTTTAGTAGTGCGCGTCCAGGAGCAAGAAGTGTGCGTATAACGTATAACGGTCGTGCAATTAGCTTCAACGTAACGATTATGAACATTGAGCGCATTGCCTTATCGAAGCTACCAGATAAGCTTGCGTACTTCCCAGGTGAGGAACTTGATTTAACGGGGCTTGAGCTACAAGCGCAATATTCCGATCAATCGACGCGCGTATTCCCTGGCGATTTAGCGACTGTATCAGGCTTTAATCCGAACTTAGTCGGCGAGCAAGTGCTTACTGTATCGTATGACAACAAATCAACGCAGTTTAAAGTAAAAGTATTACCGTTACTTGGCATTCATGTCGAACAGCCACCAGTGAAAGTTGTGTATCGTGAAGGCGAGGCGCTCGATTTAACCGGCATTAAAGTAATCGGAACGTATGAGGGTAACCGCACGCGTGAGGAGCAAATTACAAATAGTATGATTAGCGGCTTTGATTCGTCGGCGCACGGCACGCAGCAAAAGGTGACGATTACGATAAATAATATTGAAACGACATTTGACGTAACGATTTCAAAATCACCACTTGCGCTGAAGGAATTAATTATCGATAAGCTACCAGAGCGCGTTCGCTACCGTACAGGTATTCCGTTCTCGATTGAAGGGCTGTCGTTAACGGGGCTTTTCAATGACAACACAGCAAAGCCAGTAGAACTCGATGACCCGAACATTAAG
>JAXJTE010000248.1:0-42132 GCA_036309765.1 Caryophanon sp.
CTCTCTGCCACTAATGTACAGCATTTATTTCAGCTTGGGTGCTAAAAATCATGGCTTTCAATTTATAGCAATGGCTAATCAACAGACCTGTTTTATTAAATAAACATACCTGCAATCGCTGCGCTTAGTAGTGAGGCAAGTGTACCTGCGACAACTGCTTTTACAGCTAAGCCTGCGATGACTGAACGACGCTCTGGTGCCATCGAGCCTAAGCCACCGATTAAAATCGCCATCGAGCTTAAGTTTGCGAAACCACATAACGCAAACGAAATAATCATCGCCGTTTTGTCTGTTAAAGTCGGAATTTCTGGGCCGAAGTTTGAGTAAGCAACAAATTCATTTAATACTAATTTCTGTCCGATAAATGAACCTGCTCGTACAGCTTCTTCCCACGGCACACCAATGATGAAGGCAATTGGTGCAAACACATAACCTAAAATCCCTTCAATCGTAACACCTTCTACGCCGAATAAACCAAACGCACCACCAAGTAAACCGTTTAATAATGCGATGAGTGCGATAAATGCAAGTAACATCGCGCCGACATTTATCGCAAGCTGTAAGCCGTCTGCCGCCCCACGTGCTGCTGCATCAATCACGTTTACTGATGACTTGTCCTTCTCCATTTTAAAGTTTGACGAGTCAACCTCTTCTGTTTCAGGTAATAGTAGCTTTGCCATTACTAAGCCAGCTGGTGCTGCCATGAAGCTTGCCGCGATTAAATACTCAAGCGGCACACCCATCAACGAGTAACCAACAAGCACAGAACCCGATACTGATGCTAAGCCACCCGTCATCACTGCGAATAATTCAGAGCGCGTCATCTTGCCTAAAAACGGACGAATAACTAGTGGTGCTTCCGTTTGTCCGACGAAAATATTCGCTGCTGCGTTCACCGATTCCGCTTGGCTCGTGCCTAGCAGCTTTGATAAAATGCCACCGATAAATTTAATAACGATTTGCATAATGCCTAAATAGTACAGCACAGAAATAAGTGCCGAGAAGAAAATGATAATTGTTAATACGTTAATCGCAAATATGAAGCCAATTGATTCACTGCTTGCTAATCCACCGAATACGAAGGCAATTCCTTCATTGGCATAGCTAATTAAATTTTGTACCGCATTCGATACAGCCATTAATGCTTTACGACCTTGTTCCCATTCTAATACGATAAATGCAAACGTTAGCTGTACGGCTAAGCCTGTTAAGATTGTGCGCCATTTAATGCTTGCGCGCGCGCTTGATAATAAGTAACCGATTACAGTAATCGCTAAAATACCTGCGATCCCCCATAAAATATTCATGTTACACCTTCTCCATTTAATTTTGAAATTGCATACATATAACGATTCGTTGTTTGACGTAAGAAGTCATACATCAGAATGTTAAAAAAATAGTAGCATTGAAAAACATAAAACGTAAATTAATAATATATTTCGATTTTTCAATCTGTTACCGTACTCTTATCACAAAAAGTCAACAAATATCTACCTCGTTCTATTCCCATCTCAAATGACAGTAACTCGCTAATGACTCGCTACAAATTACGAACATTTTATACATTTCACGATTTATTATTCGGTTACATCTACAGTCAAACATTTTTCACATTTGACAAATTTGTCCCACAACAAAAAAGCAGGCTGTACAAAAAACAGCCCACTTGTTGTTATGTCGTTTCGTCCTTATTCAAATAATCGTACGGTGATACACCACTCATCCCAATCATCGGGTCGATTTGTTCTATCGTTTCGACCGTTAATGCGTGTGGCAATTTCTCAGTCGGTTGGATCGGCAATGTGTCATCTACTGTTACCGGTTGAAATGTCTCTAGGTTAATGCGCGACTTCAGCGTCGTTAAGCGCTCCAAATCGTCGGTGCGCTGCAAGCCTTGTACGAGTACGTCTGGCTCCCCACATAAAATTAAATAGTTTTTCGCACGCGTAATGCCTGTATACAGTAAATTACGACGCAGCATTTTCGTATAGCTGCGCACGACCGGCATAATAACCATCGCAAACTCAGAGCCTTGCGATTTATGAATGGAGCAGCAATACGCGAGTGTAATTTGTTTTAAATCACCGCGCTGATACGTCACTTCCACGCCGTCATAGCTCACAATTAACGTATCTTGCTTCTCAACCGTTTCAGACGCTTTAATGATGGAAATAATTTCGCCCATGTCGCCGTTAAAGACGTTATTTTCTGGCTGATTGACGAGCTGTAACACTTTGTCGCCGACGCGGAAAATCGTCTCGCCAAACAATAGCTCGCGGCGCTGCCCGTCCTCGTTCGGGTTGACGACGGCTTGAATTTCTTTATTTAACGCATCGATGCCAGCTGGTCCGCGGTACATCGGCGCAAGCACTTGCACGTCGCGAATCGAGAAGCCTTTTTTTAATGCGCTTTGTACAACTTGTGTGACGACGTTTGCGACTTGGTTCGCGTTTGCTTGAATGAAGCTGCGATCAGACGTTTTTGCGGTAATGTTTTGTGGTAGCTCCTGCTTTTTAATTTGGTGTGCCATTTCAATAATTGTCGAGCCCTCTGCTTGGCGGTATACGTCCTTTAGCTCGACGGTCGGAATTTTTTTCGAGGCGAGTAAATCTTTTAGCACTTGCCCAGGTCCAACTGGTGGTAGCTGGTCTTGGTCGCCTACAAATACGACTTGTACATCTTTGTTTAATGCCTTTAATAGCTGATGGGCAAGCCACGTATCTACCATCGACATTTCATCAATAATGAGCAGTCGTCCACCAATTTCGCGCTCCGTTTCCTCGTCCTTTTCAAGCCCTGTAAAGCCAAGCAAACGGTGAATCGTCATCGCCGGTAGCTCCGTTGATTCGGCTAATCGCTTCGCCGCACGACCTGTTGGGGCAACGAGCGTAATCGGAAACGGCTCATTTTTTTGCGCGTAGTCACTCGGGTTAAGTGACAGACCGTGCAGCTCTGCATAAACGTTCACGAGCCCTTTAATAACGGTCGTCTTCCCTGTTCCCGGGCCGCCCGTTAAAATCATCACTGCTTCGTTTAATGCGGTTTCAATCGCCTCAATTTGCGTCGGTGCGTACGTGACGCCCGCACTTTCTTCGATGTCTCCAATAGCGCGGCGAATTTCATCAAGCGGGAATGTCGAGTGCTGCGTATTGCGCTCAATTAAGTCGAGTACTTTTGACGCGATGCCGACTTCCGAATAGTAAAGCGACGGCAAATATGCACGCGTTTCCTCGCCACAAATTTTACTTTCTTCACGCATTTCGACTAATAATTCTGAAATAAGCTCAAATGGAATGTCAATCGGCTGGCTTTGCTCCAGCATTTGCTTCACGCTTGTCAATATGCGCTCCGCTTCTAAATACACATGCCCTTCCGATAGTGCGCCTTGTGTTAGCACATGTAAAATGGCCGCGGCAATACGGTCTTTATGCGTGCCGGTAATGCCAAGCTTTTCGCCGAGTTCATCTGCCTTTTGGAAGCCGACACCGTCCACGTCCTCAATAAGCATGTATGGATTGTCTTGCAGCAGCTCCACCGTTTGCTCGCGGTACGTTTGGTAAATTTTCATGCCCAGCTGCGGACCGAATCCCCATTCATTCAGCTGAATCATAATGCGCTCTAGCCCTAAGTTTTGCTCGAGCGTTTCGCGCAGCTTTGCCTTTTTGTCTTTTGACAGGCGCGGTACTGCATCGAGTGCGTGCGGGTCCTCTAAAATTTTCGTAATGGCGTTCGTGCCGAGCTTTTGCACGATCAGCTCTGCCGTTTTGCGCCCGATGCCAGTAAATAAATCACTCGATAAATAATGAATGACCCCGTGTTCTGTTGCCGGCACTTCCTTTGCAAACGTTTCAACGGCGAACTGCTGACCGTACTTCGGGTGCTGACGCAGCTGCCCAGTAAGACGATACACATCCTCCTCGTTTAGCTTCGGAAAATAGCCGACGACGATAATATCTTTTTCTTCATATGTTAAGTTCGTCTCTTGAATGCGTACGCGAACGATCGAGTACATATTGTCACTATTATGGAAAATGGACACAATTGGGCGACAGACGATGAATAATTTATTTTGTTCAAATAAATCGTGAGTTTGCGTCATAAAATCCCCTCCCTCGTTCGTTTTTTTGTCCATTTTATCACATATATTTCACAATCGTTCGTTTGTTTACATTTTTGAACTTGAATAAATATTCAAAAATTAAGATAATATAAACATAGAGAGGGTGGAAAGTATGGAATTTAGACCTTGTATTGACTTACATGGTGGCAAAGTAAAACAAATTGTCGGCAGCACGCTCGGCTATGAAAACAAAGAGGTTGTCGAAAACTTCGTGTCACAGCACGATTCAAGTTATTATGCAAAGCTATTTCAAAAAGATCGCTTAACAGGTGGGCATGTCATTATGCTCGGTAGCGGCAATGAGGAGGCAGCAATGTCAGCACTTGCTGCATATCCTGGTGGGCTACAAATTGGTGGCGGCATTACAGCGGACAACGCGAAGCAATACATCGACGCTGGCGCATCACACGTCATTGTGACATCTTACATTTTCCACGACGGCTTGCTTGATTTAGAACGACTTGAAAAGCTAGTCGCAGCAGTTGGCAAGGAGCGCATCGTGTTAGATTTAAGCTGCCGCAAAAAAGACGGGCAATGGTACGTCGTGACGAATAAATGGACGACATTTAGCGATTTCATCGTCAATGAGGAATCGATGAAGCAGCTTGCGAATTATTGCGATGAGTTTTTAATTCATGCAGTAGACGTAGAAGGCAAAAAGAGCGGCATGCAGCATGAGCTTGTGCGCGACTTAGCTAAATGGGTAACGATTCCGACGACGTATGCAGGGGGCGTGCGTTCATTAGAGGACTTACGCGAATTTAACGAGCTCGCAAACGGCAAGCTACACGTGACGATTGGCAGCGCGTTATCGATTTTTGGAGGCGACCTCGCATACGATGACGTTGTCGCTTATTGTGCACAATAATTTTTTCTGGAGGAACGAGCAATGAATTTAATTTACGGACATTTTAAATTTCCATTTGAAGAAACGAATTTAGAACGTATTATTGACGGCAAATATTTCAAAATCGACCGCGAGCATGTAGAGGATGAAGAAGCCATCATTGTACATTTAGACAATGAACGCATGTTGCTTGAGTTTTCAAAATCATTAAAAGCGACGTGTGGGCTTATTCAAGACTGTGAAACCGCTCCGTACATCGAGGCGAACTTAAAGCT
Organism: Caryophanon sp.; assembly: GCA_036309765.1. GTDB lineage: Bacteria > Bacillota > Bacilli > Bacillales_A > Planococcaceae > Caryophanon. The sequence goes on from JAXJTE010000248.1 coordinate 5,243, forward strand.
TGAGGAATTTGTGCGCGAGTTTAATAAGCTATATAAGCTGAACGTCGAAATTCAAACGGTGTTGAAGGAAGAAGTAGCGACACCAGAAACGAAAGCTCCACGTCCAGACGAAATGGCAAAATAATAACAAAACGCTGCCCGAGCAAATGAACCCGGGCAGCGTTTTTACGTTTAGTTTTTTTGCTGTAACAGCATATTATAAATCTCTTGCGCCTGCATAAACTCTGGCTGTAGCGTGAACGCTTGCTTTAGGTGGTATAGCGCATCGTCTAGCTGATCTGTTGACACCGCATATAAAATCCCTAAGTTGTAGTGCGCATCAGCGTTGTTCCAATCTTCTTCAATGACAAAGTCTAGCTCCGCCTTCGCTTGTGTAAATAGCTCCATCGTGCATAATAAAATGCCGTATGATAGACGAATTTGAACGTCGTCTGGTGCGATTTCGGCTGCACGCTGCATAAACGGTAACGCTAGCTTGTAGTTCTCCTCGCGCTCGAAGCATTTTGCAAGCATGAAATATGCGTCTGCTCCTTCAATGCCTGCATCGATTGATTTTTGGTAAAGCTTCGCTGCTTCAACAAAACGCTCGCTGTTGAAGTAAAGGTTCGCTAAGCCGTAAAATGCTGTTGCCGCTTGCTCGTCTAACGTAATTGCCTTTTGGAAGAAGCGCTCTGCACGCTCCACCTCATTCATCGTGGCAAGCAAGTTGCCGAAGTTCACGTAGCCGACTGCGTTTTCTGGTTCTTCTTCAATTGCTTGTGTAAAAAATTTTGCTGCATCCTCGTAGCGACGTTCTTGAATCGCTTGAATGCCTTGTTCGTTGAAATTCATTCTTATTCCTCCATTTGCATAGGTTAATCTTCATCACGTACAGTTGCTTTCCACATCGAGGCAGGCTTTCCGCGGGCGTGGCTTGAGCCGCCTCTCATTTCAAGCAATCTTTATGTTACCCATAACCATTTCGTACAATGAGCGATATCAACCTTTTCTCCACTTGAAAAATCGGCAGAGAGTGTCCCCTCTACCGAATGTTTACCCTACGTATGTTAACGCTTTACCGTCTTTAATCACGGTATCAATTGTACCGCCGCCGATGCACTCGTCACCGTCGTATAATACAACTGCTTGCCCTGGTGTAATGGCGCGTTGTGGCTCCTCAAACGTAATGAGTGCTGAGCCGTCTTCACGCATTTCAACCGTTACAGGTGAATCTTGCTGACGGTAGCGGAACTTCGCCGTGCAGTTAAATACTTGCGGGCGTGCTTCCTCTGTCGTAAAGCCTAACTTCACCGCAGTTAACGCATGCGAGTACAATTTATCGTTTTCAAACCCTTGCCCAACGTATAATACGTTGCGTGCTAAGTCTTTGCCAAGCACGAACCAAGGCTCCCCGTCGCCGCCGATGCCTAAGCCGTGACGCTGACCTAACGTGTAGTACATTAAGCCGTCGTGCGTCCCTTTTACTTCACCATCAAATGTTTCCATATTGCCTGGCTGTGCTGGTAAATATTGCGATAAAAACTCTTTAAAGTTGCGCTCGCCGATGAAGCAAATGCCCGTTGAATCTTTTTTCTTCGCTGTCGCTAAGCCCGCTTTTTCAGCGATGGCGCGTACTTCCTTCTTCTCAATATCACCGATTGGGAACATCACATGCTTTAGCTGCTCTTGTGATAATTGGTTTAAGAAGTACGTTTGGTCTTTATTGTTATCGACACCGCGCAGCATTTTTACCGTATCACCTGTGCGGTCTACACGCGCATAGTGACCTGTCGCTAAATAATCTGCCCCGAGGTTCATCGCATGCTCAAGGAACGCTTTAAACTTAATTTCCTTATTGCACATGACGTCTGGGTTCGGTGTACGACCTGCTTTATATTCTTCAAGGAAGTACGTAAATACTTTATCCCAATATTGTTTTTCAAAGTTCACTGCGTAGTACGGAATACCGATTTGATTACAAACGGCAATTACATCCTCGTAATCTTCCGTCGCTGTACATACGCCGTTTTCATCAGTATCGTCCCAGTTTTTCATAAAGATGCCGACTACATCATAGCCTTGCTCCTTTAATAAATATGCGGTAACAGACGAGTCTACACCGCCGGACATGCCGACTACGACACGGATTTGTGAACGGTCTTTCGTTTCATTCATGCTATTTCACCTTTTCGTTTAGACAAAATCGCGTAAAAGGCGCGAAGTCTTTATTTACCCGAGGGCAATCCTTATTATTTCACAAGTCGCTGCACAATAGCAACTACTCGATTTGCCGCTTCTTGAATTATTTCATCTGACAGCCCTTGCCCGAAGCTAAAGCGAATCGAGCTGCGCAGTTCCTCAGCATTTTCGCCAAACATTGCGACTAAAACGTGCGACGGATCAATCGCGCCAGCTGTACAAGCAGAGCCACTTGATACGAGCACACCGCTCATATCTAAATTAATTAAAAAGGACTCGACATCTGTGCCGACAAACGTCACGTTCAGCACATGTAGCAAGCCTTCTTCTCCGTTCACACGGAAGTTGAGCCCAGCTTCATGAAACGTCGTCGTTAACAGTTCGCGGTAACGCTTATACGCTGCGTTCGCCTCGTCGCGTTTAGCGATTGCTTCGTCTACTGCGACCGCAAAGCCAACTGCTGCTGGTACGTTTTCGGTGCCAGCGCGACGTTTACGCTCTTGTGAACCACCGTACAGTAAGTTTGCACATTTCACACCTGTACGCGTATATAAAAACCCGATGCCTTTAGGTCCGTTTAGCTTATGCGCAGACACGCTTAATAAATCGACATGAAGCGCATCGACGTCTAGTGGCACGATGCCGTATGCTTGCACAGCGTCTGTATGAAACGTTGCCGTATGCGCTTGTAATAGCTCACCGATCGCAGCGATTGGTTGAACCGAACCGACTTCGTTGTTGCCGTACATAATCGTCACTAAAATCGTATCATCTCGCAGTGCATTTCGTACGTCCTCTACTGCAACAACACCTTTTTCGTTTACAGGTAAATACGTTACGTCATAGCCTTGCTTTTCTAGCTGTGCGCATGCATGAAGTACCGCGTGATGCTCAATTTGCGTCGTAATAATGTGCTTACCTTCGTGCTGACGAGCTTCTGCGACACCGAAAATCGCCGTGTTGTCCGCCTCTGTGCCACCGCTCGTTAACAATATTTCGTTTGGTTTTGCACCGATTGATTGTGCGAGTGTGGCGCGTGCTTCATCGAGCGCTTTTCGTGCTGTTCGCCCTGCACCGTGAATGCTTGATGCGTTGCCAAATACGTCTTGCATCGCTTCTGTCATCGCCGCAATGACGCGCTCAGACATCGGCGTCGTTGCAGCGTAATCAAGATAAATTGCTTTCATTTGTAACTCTCCTTAAATATAGAACATATAACCATCAAGTGGCTCTGAATCTGTATGTGTCGCTAAATCTTCTAAGCTCGTTGTATCGAGTACGTTTTTTACTGCATCACGAATACGAATCCAAAGCTCGCGCTGTGGCGATTCTTCCTCTTCAATGCCTTCAACTGGCTGAATCGGCCCTTCTAGCACGCGAATGACGTCCGCTGCTGAAATGTCTGCTGGTGGGTGAGCGAGCATATAGCCGCCGTATGCACCGCGCACACTTTTTACGAGCCCTGAGTTACGCAAAGGGGAAACAAGCTGCTCTAAGTATGCTTCTGACAAGCTCTTTTCTGCCGCAATTTGACGCAGTGGTAGCGGTCCTTGTCCGTAATGTTTTGCTAGCTCAATCATAATTGTTAAGCCGTATCTTCCTTTAGTAGAAATCTTCATATTCAAGCACCTCAAATTTTTTGTCGTTATTACCGATAAATCCTATCTCTTTTATTATAGCATAATTTATTCGTACGATGCTTTTGGCAACGCTTTTCTCAAATGCTATACTACCACATATAAAGGGGTGAGAAAATGGCAATTGAACCATTACCATACCGCATGCGTCCAAAAACGCTCGACGACATTATCGGTCAGCAACACATACTCGGCAAGCAAACGACGCTGTACAAAATGATTGCAAAACAGCACGTCCCGTCGATGCTGCTATACGGTGAGCCTGGCATCGGCAAAACGTCGATTGCGCACGCGATTGCCGGCTCCTCGCAGCTACCATTTTTCTCGCTCAACGCCACACAAGCGGGCAAAAAGGACGTCGAGGATATTATCGTTGAGGCTCGCATTAGCGGAAAAGTGCTATTATTTTTAGATGAAATTCACCGCTTCAACAAGCTCCAACAAGATACGCTGCTGCCACACGTCGAAAGCGGGGCAATCGTATTACTCGGTGCTACAACAGAAAATCCGTTTCACGACGTTAACCCGGCCATTCGCTCGCGCTGTGGTGAAATTTTGCAGCTTCAGCGCTTACGTGTAGATGACATGACGACGATTATTCAGCGTGCATTGGCCGACGAAAAAAATGGTCTTGGACGCTATGACATCACGATAACAGATGAGCAAATCGAGCAGCTTGCCATCGCATCAAACGGCGATGCCCGAAAAGCACTGACACTACTTGAATCCGTTTATTACGCCTCCGATGAGCAAGACGGCAAAACGATTGTCGACGACGCAACGATTGCAAGCTTAGCGAAACGAATCGGCGTCTACGGTGACCAACAAGGCTCGCACTTTTATAATTTATTGTCAGCACTGCAAAAATCCGTGCGCGGCAGTGATGTCGATGCGGCACTTTATTATTTAGCGCACTTGCTCGAAAGCGGGGATCTTGTCGCCGTCAATCGTCGCCTGCTCGTTATGGCGTACGAAGATGTTGGGCTTGCGAATCCTCATGTCGGACCACAAGTGCTTGCGGCGATTCAAGCAAGCGAGCGACTCGGCTTACCTGAAGCACGCATCCCACTAGCCAATGCGGTCGTTTTAATGTGCTTAAGCGAGAAATCAAACTCCGCCTACAAAGCGCTCGATGCCGCAATTGATGCGATTCATAGTGGCAAAACAGGCGACATTCCGCTTCATTTACGCGACACGCATTACAAAGGCGCACAAAGTCTTGGGCATGTCGGCTACGAATACCCGCACAATCACCCAATCGGCACGTTCGGCGGCTGGGTTGACCAGCAATATTTACCTGATGCACTCGTCGGCACGTATTTTTACACACCTGTTATCGCCGGTGAGGAAAAGCGACTCGCGACGATTCACGAGCGCTTGCAGCAATTTAAAAAATAAAAATAGGCTAGAGGGCTTCTATCGCCTTCTAGCCTATTTTCATCCAACATCAAACTTATTCACCGTTTGCGCTAAATTACGAATGACTAAACCACTGCGGTCCGTTTCTCGCTGCACACGCTGCATAATCGCAAGCATTTCCTTCATCGCACATTCAACGTTCGTTGCAGCACGCACATTTTGCTCACTGCTTGCTGCGATGCTTTGGACGATGTCGCGCATTTGCTCAGTCGCCTGCTCGCTTTGCCCTTCATGCGACATTTGCTCTAGCACATGCTGCACCTCACCGATATAGCTTGCCCCGCGCTCTACTTCTACTGCACTATGAATAATCGCCTGCTCGACCGCAAACGCATTGCCTTCAATTTGGCGCAGCGTATCATCAATTTCTGTCGTCGCACTTTTCGTTTCGTTTGCAAGCTTGCGAATTTCCTCTGCGACAACTGCGAAGCCTTTGCCATGTTCGCCTGCTCGTGCCGCTTCAATAGACGCATTTAGCGCAAGCAAATTCGTTTGATCCGCAATGGCGCGAATCGATTGCACAACACCTTCAATATTGCGTGACGACTCTGAGAAATCTTTCGTAATGAGCTGCGCTTCTGTTACTTCCTCTACAATCGTCGTCATTTTGTCGTTAATGTTTGCCACTTGTCGCTGTGCATCGAATAAATGCTGCGTTGATTGCTGCTCGAGCTGATCCATCGTCGCGCGAATCGTATCAATGCGGCTCATTGCCTCACGTACATCAACGAGCTGCTGCCCCATCGCCGCAAACATTTCCTGCACTTCCTTTTGCACATGTGCAGATTGCCCTTCGACTTGCGACGTTTGCTCATGCAGCACAACATTCATTTGCGATACGCGCGTCGTCGTCTCCTTCACCTTCGCGAGCAAATGATTTTGTGAATCGACGAAATTATTTACCCAGCGCCCCATCATGCCAATTTCGTTACGCATTAGCATGTCGTTTGGAATACGCCTCGTTAAATCGCCGCCACCTTCTGCAATTTGCTGCACAGCCTTTGTCATCGTGCGCACTTGCTCGACAATCGGCTTTAAACGACGCTCAATAAAGAAATAGCCACCAAGCAGCACATATAAAAAGTTCACGATAAAAATACCGACAGCAGGCATGTTTAAATCCGTCATAAGCTGAAACAGCACGACGTTCGTTAGCATAAACGTCATAAAGCTATAGCCGAGCGTTAAGCCAACCGAACGTGTGCGATACACTTCTGCTAAATCCGCCTCACACATCATGCCCCACACGTCTAAGCTATGCGGCATTTGAAACGTTACTCCTTTGCCGACGACGGGAATATGGCGATAATCGGAATAGCCTGGAAACGTCACTTGCAAGTTTTCTCCGTTCGCAATCGTATTGGCAACCCCTGGATGCAGCTCGTTCGTCGCTGGGTCGGTAAAACGAATTTCAAACTCTGTATGACGTTCAATTTTCACTGTCCCCCACTGCTTCGTTTGCACGCCCGCCTTTAAATTCTCACCGAGCGAAAACGATGCGTCCTCAAAGCGGCTACGTGATAGCGCCGTCCCTGGCAAAATCGTACGGTCAAAAAACGGACGAATCATGAAAATGTAATTATCTCCTGAGTCGGAAAAAATATGCCCTGCCTCACGCTGAATTAAATCACCTAGCACGTCGTTTGGTACGCGGGCAATTAACAGCGTCGTCACTTCACCATTTTCAATAATCGGCTGAATAAACAAAAGCGTCACCGCATCATGAAACATCGAAGTGCGGCGTCCAATTTCCTCGGTCCACGAATCAATAAACGGTCCATATAATAGCGGCTTTTGCGTTTTCCACACTTCCTCAAGCGTTTGACGATACACACCACCGCGATACGCTGTGCCGATATGTCGCTCGTAGCTCGAAGCAAAGACGACGCCTTGTCGGTCGAGCAAAAACAATTCTGTAAAATATGTACTTCGATTTTTCGAGCTTTCTAAATAGTCGTTATACGCTGCTGGCTCTATATATTGCAGCTCCTCGGTGCGGCTTCTAAGCGATGCCCAACGATCGTCTGCCCATTCTGTTAATACGTTCACGCGATTTTTCGCAATGCTTTCAAATACTTCCTCATGCTCCCCAATGCTTCCGCGGTTCAACATTGACGAAACCCATAGCGGTAATCCCTCTTTCCACGATAGCCATCCGAACTTCCCCATGCGCACCCCTTCTTCCATTGCAATTCTTCATTCCTACGTTTAAGTTTATGGATTCAAACGGTGTATTTCAACAAAATACATTTGTATGTCACATGGAGAAGTTATACATGTATACGCTTCCATCTACTGTGTTATTCAACACCAATGACACAAAAAAATATTTTTATTGTTACATATAAGTGTAAGAAAAACGCCCATTATATGACACGCACGCTAATAGTTACGATAACTAACAAAAAAACGACCCTTAAAAAAGAGTCGTTTCGTCGTCTACATTAGGTGCTTAATAATGTAGTCTAAGCATTGTGATTGTGAGAAGTTTTGTGCTAATGCTTCGTCGTGCAAGTTGATTGATGTCGCTTCACCTTGTTCTTCTTTAAACGTACGATACTGCACAGCCATATCTTCTAGCACTTCTTCGTTTACTTCTGTATCTTTATTTGGCAGCACATACGCACTCGCCACGAATAAGCGGTCGATTTCTTCGTTAGAGCCGCGCCCTAATTTCCACATCGTATACGCTTTAAAATGTGCAAGCTTTGATACAAGCCCCGCATAAAGAACCCAATATGTATTGCTCGGCGGTGTATCCAGCTCTTTTACTTGTAAGTAACGCTGTAAAAATTGTAACGTGTCGTCTAATTTTGGCGCGATCTCTTTATATGCCTGCGCGTAATTCGTTGACGTGTCAATGTGGTTAAATACAATCTCATCTACTTGCCCTTGCATCGCTATAATGTCTAATTCCGTTAACTTTGATTTTAAGTTCATCTGCTCATCCCCTTATCCTTCTCTTTCCCCTACGCTCATTATAGCAACGACAATCTGAATCGTCGCTCATTTTTCTGAAATAAGGCAAAATTGTGAATAAAACATAGAAAAAGGTCATTTCATTAATATTTCTTGCAAATAACTACTTTTTTATTTCTTTTTTATTCCAATTATTAATGCGAAGTATGTTGCTATTTTTTATACAAAAATGCGGCATCGAATTCTTTCGGATACGTCAAAAATTCACCGTTCAAACAACGTAGCAGCAACGGTTTTGAACAGTAAAATACCCAGTCAATTTTTCTAACCCAATCATCAAATTTTACTATTTCCTTGCATACAATTTCCTTTTCAAATAAAACGCGTGCCAGTTGCGTTGTTTCATCCGAAAATGAATACGCTTTCTTCACTGCGTCATATTGTGGCTCACAAACGTAATGTGCATCGAACAAATGAATGCGCTTGGCTTCCACGTCAATCGCAATTTCGACTGTCGCTAGCTCGTCCATTAAGTTGCGTCCTGTGTACATTAGCTTGAAATAAGTGTTCATCCTCTCATCCTCCAGTAAAAAAGCTGCACCCTCGTCTCATTCGACGTCGAGTACAGCTTCTTATTATCCTTGCACGCGCGTAATTTTCACGTCTTTTAAAATCGTATTAATGACCCAGCTTGCCGCAATTAAGCCTGCAACTGATGGCACGAACGCATTTGATGACGGTGGTAGCTGCGCCTTGCGAATGTCCGCTTCTGGCTTGCCTACGTATTGCGCTACGTCTGGACGTACAACGATTGGCGACTCGTCTGAGAACACAACTGTTACACCTTTTTTAATGCCTTCCTTGCGCAGCTTCGTACGGATCACTTTTGCAAGCGGGTCCGTATGCGTTTTTGAAATGTCGGCAATTTGGAAGCGCGTTGGATCCATTTTGTTTGCTGCACCCATGCTTGAGATCATCGGAATGTTACGCTTTAAGCATTCCTTCATAATATGAATTTTGTAAATGACCGTATCGCTTGCATCGATCACGTAATCAATGCCTTGTGCGAAAAAGTCCTCATACGTTTCCTCTGTATAAAACATATGCATGTCGATTACTTCACATTCAGGGTTAATGTCGGCGATACGCTCTTTCATAACACCTGACTTTGACTGTCCGACTGTTGATAAGTACGCGACTAATTGACGGTTAACGTTCGTAATATCGACGTTATCTTTATCGACTAAAATGATGCGACCGATACCGCTACGTGCGCAAGCCTCTGCTGCGAACGAGCCAACACCGCCGACACCTAAAATTGCGACTGTTGTATTTTTTAACTTCTCAAGCCCTTCTGTTCCGACTGCAAGCTCGTTACGAGAAAATTGATGTAACATGAATGTCATTCCACCTTTAATTATAAATGCGCAAAAATTTGCATCGTTAAAAATATAACTAAATTTATCGGAATTAGCAAGCGACAGTATCGCAACAAAAAAGGGCGCCGAATTACTCGGACGCCCCACCATTCATTATTTTACTGCTACTTTTAATTGTAAGTCTGTGTAAATCACAACGTTTGGATGGTTGTTTAACACCGATACAGGTACTTCTACTGTTACGCCGCCGTCTACTAGTGCCTGCATTGCGTCACGCTTGTTTTCGCCACATGCGATTAAAATGATTTCTTTCGCATGTAAAATAGATGCGATGCCCATTGTTACAGCGTGTGTCGGTACTTCGTCAAGCGATGCAAAGTAACGTGCGTTCGCTTCACGTGTAGATGGCGTTAATTCGATCACATGCGTTTCGCTCTCAAATGCTGTGCCTGGCTCGTTGAACGCGATGTGTCCGTTTTCACCAACACCAAGTAATTGAATGTCGCGCTCGTTTGCTTTTAGCATGTTCTCATACTCGCGTGCAGCGGCTGCTAAATCTTCCACATCACCAACTGGTACGAATGATTTCGCAAATGGCTTCGTGTTGAATAATTGCTCATGCATGTACGTGTAGTAGCTATGCTCAGACTCTTTCGGAATGCCTGCGTACTCATCTAAGTTAAAGCTCGTGCATTGTGAGAAGTCTACGTCACTGTTTCGTAAGTTTTCGTATAACGGCTCCATCGTACCACCTGTTGCTAAACCGAATGTGCGTGCACCGTTTGCAACTGCCTCTTCAAAATGCTTGCTTGCTGCTGTGTAAAGCTCTTCATGGTTTTCAAAATAACGGATTTCCATCTTCGTTCGTCACTCCTAATAATTAAGTTCATATTATGCATATGTATATTTGTATGTTGTTTATAATAGCTTACATGAACATGTTCGTACATATTTTTTTACGTGTGTTTTTATACTTTTTTTATCATTTCGTAACGATTTCGACATATAATTCGCCTCGTTCGACAATTTCCTGTGTATTACGCAGTACACATTCACCTTTATTGTCACATTTTGGTGTTAGTTTAGTCACACTAAAAAACTCACAGCCGCCGAAGCAATTGTGAGCTTTCACAGAAAAGACGAACCACAGCTTACTTACCCCTCGCTAATTTTGAACCCGCTCGCTAGCAGGTGGGTGTCCGCACGGCGATGTTAAACTTCCCGCTACAATGGGGCATGTTTGCTATCAGCACAAATGTTAGACTCCCTATGTCCAAATGTTCGGTCAAATAAGACACGAGAGTTTGGTGTATAAGTAAGTGTGTTTCGTATTACCGTTATATTATCACAACGTATTTTAACATTTCAACTAAATGCGCGATTTTTCTAAAAAATGAGACAAAAGACTTCGAATTCGCGCATTTCTTATGAAAGCGCATTCAAAATAAGTGCTTTTGTCGATTGACAATATGAAAAAGCTGCGCTAAAAGTCTATTTCGACAATTAGCACAGCCTCATACATAATTATTTACGAGCTGTTGCGCTAATGCGTAAGCTTAACTCGTCTAATTGTGCTGGTGATACTTCTGATGGTGCTGAAGTTAATAAGCAAGAAGCTGTCGCTGTTTTCGGGAACGCGATTGTATCACGTAAGTTCGTGCGACCAGCTAGTAGCATCACGAAACGGTCTAAACCGAACGCTAAGCCGCCGTGTGGAGGAACGCCGTATTCAAACGCTTCTAATAAGAAACCGAACTGCTCTTTTGCCTCTTCTTCAGAGAATCCTAAAAGCTCGAACATTTTGTTTTGTAACTCTGGCTCGAAAATACGAAGTGATCCGCCACCAAGCTCATAACCGTTTAACACGATATCGTATGCTTGTGCGCGTACTGCTGCTGGGTTCGTTTCCATTAGCTCGATATCTTCATCGAATGGGCGAGTGAATGGGTGATGCGCCGCGTAGTAGCGACCTTCCTCAGCGTCGTATTCGAATAATGGCCAGTCAATGATCCATAAGAACTCGAATTTCGACTCGTCAATTAAGCCGTGTTCTTTACCAAGTTTTAAACGTAATGCGCCAAGTGCGTCATGTACGATGTTTGCTTTATCAGCACCGAATAATAATAAGTCGCCAACTTGTGCGTCCATGCGCTCGATTAATGCAGCTGTTACTTCATCGCCGAAGAACTTCGCGATTGGTCCTACTAAGCCTTCTTCTGTTACTTTTAACCATGCTAAACCTTTTGCTTTGTAGATGGCTACGAATGTTGCTAACTCATCAAGCTCTTTACGCGTGAACGTATCTGCGCCGCCTTTGAAGTTGATGGCTTTTACTACGCCGCCATCTTCAATTGCACCTGTGAATACTTTTAACGTCGTTTTTTCTGCAAGGTCCGATAAGTCAACAAGCTCTAAGCCGAAACGTACGTCTGGCTTGTCTGAACCGAAACGATTCATCGCTTCTGTGTAAGGCATACGTTGGAATGGAATTTGTACGTCCACGCCTTTTACGTCCTTCATTACTGCTTGAATTAAACGCTCGTTCATTTCTAAAATTTCATCCATTGACATGAATGACGTTTCGATGTCGACTTGCGTGAATTCTGGTTGACGGTCTGCACGTAAATCTTCATCGCGGAAACAGCGTGCGATTTGGAAGTACTTCTCGAAGCCGCCGACCATTAATAATTGCTTAAATAATTGTGGTGATTGTGGTAATGCGTAAAACTCGCCGCCGTGTACGCGAGATGGTACTAAATAGTCACGTGCGCCTTCTGGAGTTGATTTCGTTAAAATTGGTGTTTCCACTTCTAGGAAATCTTCGTTTTGTAAGAAGTTACGAATTGTGCGTGTTACGTCAGAACGCATTTTGAAAATGTCATACATTACTGGACGACGTAAATCTAAATAGCGGTATTTTAAACGTAAGTCTTCGTTTACTTCTACATCGTCTTCAATTGCAAATGGTGTTGTTTTTGCTTTATTGATGATTGTTAATGTATCTGCTACTACTTCGATTTCACCTGAAGCGATGTTCGGGTTTACTTGGCTTTCGTCACGTTTGATGACTTTACCAGATACTTCGATTACGTATTCAGAGCGGATTTTATCTGCAAGCTCTAATGCTTCTTTGCTGTTGTCGCCAAATACGACTTGTACGATGCCTGAACGGTCGCGTAAGTCTACGAAAATTAAACCGCCTAAGTCACGGCGTTTTTGTACCCATCCTTTTAATACTACTTGTTGTTCGATTTGTTCTAGCGTTAAATCACTAGCAACGTGTGTGCGTTTAGCCATTGTTATTTTGCCCCTTTTATATGATTTATGATTTCGCTGTGCTTTTCATCTTACATTTAATGTGAACGCTGTGCTTGCACGTAGTTCACTAAGTCTGCGAATGCTGTTTTTTGCTGCTCGCCCGTCGCCATCGTTTTGACGTTGACTGCTTGCTCCTCTAGCTCAGACTCACCTAGCACGATCACGAACTGCGCGTGTTGACGGTCTGCTGCCTTCATTTGCGCCTTCATTTTACGGTCTAAGTAATCCATTTCAGCGGTAATGCCTGCTTTGCGGAACTGTGCCACAAGCTCGACTGCCTTATCTTTTGCCTCTGCGTTCATCGCCACAACGTACATATCTAAATTGTTTTCCGTTGCGACTTCGATGCCCTTTACTTCAAGTGCAAGAAGTAAACGCTCAATTGACATCGCAAAACCGATACCAGGAGATTCTGGGCCGCCGATATCTTCTACTAAACCGTTGTAGCGTCCACCGCCACAAAGCGTCGTAATCGAACCGAAGCCTTCACCTGTGATCATAATTTCAAACGCCGTGTGATTGTAGTAATCTAAGCCACGTACTAAGTTTGGATCCACTTCGTACGGAATGCCTAAAATGTCTAAATACTTTTTCACATCGGCAAAGTACGCTGCTGAATCATCTGTTAAATAATTCGTTAATGCAGGTGCAGATGCCATTGCTGGGTGCTTTGCATCAACTTTACAATCAAGCACGCGCAGTGGGTTTTTCTCTAGACGGCTTTGGCAGTCTGCACATAGCTCGCTTTTTACTGGCTCAAAATGTGCAACCAATGCGGCGCGGTGTGCTTCACGCGTTTCCTTATCACCTAATGAGTTGAGTACAAGCTTTAGCTCTGTTAAGCCAAGCGCTGTGTACACGTTCATCGCAAGCGCCATTACTTCTGCGTCAATCGCAGGATCCTTTGAACCGATTGCCTCTACGCCAAACTGTACGAATTGACGGTAGCGACCTGCTTGTTGACGCTCGTAGCGAAACATTGGCCCTGTGTAATACAGCTTCACAGGCTGATCGGCGTTACCGAACATTTTGTGCTCAACGTATGAACGTACTGCTGCGGCTGTTCCTTCTGGGCGTAGTGTTAACGAGCGTCCACCTTTATCCTCAAACGTGTACATTTCCTTTTGTACGATGTCGGTTGTGTCACCAACACCGCGCTGGAAAAGCTCCGTTGATTCAAACATTGGCGTGCGAATTTCGTTGTAACGATAAACATTACATAACTCGCGAATGACTTGCTCGACCTTTTGCCACTTTTCTGACTGACCGGGTAAAATATCTTGTGTTCCTTTTGGTACTTTAAAGTTCATCGCTTTCATCTCCTTCATTTTATAATTTCCATCTAATTGACTGGGTATCGCTGAATTGATGGGAGCGCCGCGGTGAGACTCCTTGGGGAAAAGCGTGAGACTTGAGACCCCGCAGTCGTGAGGAACGAACAGCGAGGAGGCTCAAGCCACGCCCCAGGAAAGCGAGCCGCATCGAGCGACCATCAAGATACGCTAAAACGTAAAAAAGCTCCCGTCTCTAGCGTACTAATACGCTAGGGACGAGAGCGACATATGTGCTTCCGCGGTTCCACCCTAGTTGACATCGTTGTTGCTTGATGCCCACCTCAATTATCGAATAACGGTCGATTACCGGTTTCCCCTACTAAGTGTTGCTCTTTTCGAAAAAACGCCTCTTGAGTGTTATTCATTTTTACATGCTTCGGAAAAGATTTCAGCCACGTCTTTTCTCTCTAGTCACCACATCTGTGTAAAAATTACTCGCTCCGTCATTGGCTCTTTTATAGTAATTACACCTTATGTTAATGATGTGACCGCACATTGTCAACTTAATTCGCTGAAACAATGAAAATTTGATAGATTTCTCTTTAAATTTACGTCTATTTAAAGGTATACTTTTAAAGGAACGTAAACATGGTCTACACATAAAGGAGGTATGACATGCAAAGGATTTTTTTACTCCTTCCGCTTGTTGTTCTACTTTCTATACTTGCACCGTTTAGCAGTTCAACGACAGAAGCAGCAGATGATTTAATCGTAGGCGTAAGTGAAGTCAATTTACGTAGCGGCCCTGGTCTTTCCTACGATGTCATTGCTTCTTTACCGCGTGATGAAGTATTGACTTCATTACAACGTCAAGGTGACTGGATTCAAGTTTCAACTGGTGAACGTAAAGGCTGGGTTGCTTCATGGCTCGTCGTTACAAACACGAAAAAGAGTGACGACACACCGAGCGCTACAGATGGCACGCAAATCGCTGTCGCTCAAGTTGATAACTTAAACATTCGAGCTGACGCGGACATTTCCTCTAGTGTACTCGGTCGATTACCTGCTGGCGGTCAAGCAGTCGTATTACAAGAAAAATACGGCTGGCTACAAATTGACTACAACGGCAAAAAAGGCTGGATCGCAAAGGAATATGTTTCGCTTAAAACTTCGACTGAAAAACCAGCGACATCTGCTGCTGGGCTAACGTTTACCGTGCAAGTCGATTTATTAAACGTGCGCGAAAGCTCGTCGTTAAAGTCAAATAAACTGACAACGATTAAACGAGGACAAGTATTTAACGTATTAAAACAACAAGATTTATGGATTCAAATTGAATACGCAGCTGGCAAAAAAGGCTGGGTATACAGCTTTTACGGTGCGCTTTCTGAAGGCGGCAATGTCACAGAAGGTAGCAATACAACCGCTCAAAAAGCAGACAGCAAAAGCGTCCAAACAATCTACAACGGCACGAATTTACGTACCGGCCCATCAACAAGTCATGCTGTCGTAGCACGCATTGACGCTGGGCAAACGTTAAAGACGACTGGCGAGGAAAATGGCTGGTATAAAGTAACGTATAATGGACAGCCTGCATTCATCTCATCAACAGTCGTAAAATCTGCAAACGCTACGTCATCTAGTCGTGGCGGCTCATTAAGTGGCTTAACGATTGTCGTTGACGCAGGACATGGCGGACACGATGGCGGTACAGTCGGCACACGCAACACGCTAGAGAAGCACTTAAACTTAGAAGTAGCATCAAAGCTTGCCTCTAAACTGCGTGCAAATGGCGCAAACGTCGTGCTAACACGCGATTCAGACACGTACTTATCATTGCCGACACGCGTTTCGATTTCACATCAATACGCGGCAGATGCAGTTGTGAGCATTCACCATGATGCCCATGCAGACCGCTCTGTACGAGGCTTTACAACATATTACTCAAACGATTTCCAAAAGCCTTTAGCCGACGCAATTAATGGTGGCTTAAAGCAACAAATTACAATACCTAACCGCGGCACGCAATACGGCGATTACTACATTACACGTGAAAACACACGCAATGCTGTATTAGTTGAGCTTGGTTATTTATCAAATGGCAGCGAGGAGCAAATTTTGCGCTCAAGCCAATTCCAAGAGCAAGCTGCTTACGGATTATATATCGGTTTACTGAACTACTTTAAATAACGACATCGCGTGACGAGCTACATATAAGCTTTCACACAACAAAAAAAGAGGTGTGCAGCAACACCCCTTTTCGATCATTACACAGCTTTACTTAGCGCACGCAATGAGTTACTTAATTCACTTAGCTCTTTCGTCGCTTGCACAATTTGTTTAATCCACTGCGTTTCTCCTTCCAGTGTTTGCACAATTTCCTCGGTCGTTTGTGCATTGCTCGATGAAATTTGTACAAGTGTTTCAAGCTGCTGCTCAGATTGCTTAAAGATGAGTGTCGTTTCACCTAAATACTGAGCGTTCGTTTTAAGCTCCGTATTGGCGTGCTGAGCGCTTTGTACAACTTGCTGCACGAGTAAGACGATTTCCCTCAATTGACGTTCCCCGTTTTCAATAGCGCGCTTGCCTTCATGCGACTGCATTTGGGCAATGTGCGCTTCTTCTTTTAACACGTGTGTCACGTCATGAATATGCTGCGTAATTTTTGAGCTTTCATCCGCAAGCTTGCGTACTTCCTCTGCGACAACCGCAAAACCTTTACCATATTCGCCTGCACGCGCCGATTCAATCGATGCATTCAGTGCAAGTAAATTCGTTTGATCTGCAATTGCTTGAATGCCTTGAAGTAGTGTATTCACTTCATTTAAGCGCTCCGCCAACGCATCAACCGTCGTTGTCGTCGTCGTCATCGTATCGCTTAGTGTATCCATATAGCTCGACACTTCTTGCACATGACTCGACGTGTGTTGCAACGTATGCACCATCGATATTGATTGCTCTGATAAGTTTTCGGTCATGCGCTTTGAATGCTCCATTTTTTCAGACGACTGATGCATCATCATATGAATGTCTGCCATCATTGTCGATTCCTCTTCAATTTGATGCGCAATGCGTGCGGTGTTGCTAAAAATTTCTTCGCTACCTTGCTGCAACGTATGAATATGCCCATTAACAGCTTTCGTTTCGTCATGCAATACGTCCGCACTTGCTGCCAGCTCACGCATCGTCGCCTCTAGCTGTTGCACAAGCTGCTCAGATGCTCGCTTTTGCTCATTCGCCTCTTCAATTAATCGACTGCCCCAGCTCGTGACAAAATATAAGCCGATGATGACACCGATATAAATCGCGACAAGCGTTAAAAACATCGCCAGCCGCTTCGGTCCACCTAAAAATGCCTCTGGCACGAATGCATATACCGCACAAATCGTCATAAGCAACACACCGCTATACGCCGCAAGTAAATTTTTCTCAAAATATACAGCCGCCATCACAATTGTAAACACGAGGACGTAATGCTTATTTAACGCAAAACCATCTAAAAAGAAAAACGCACTCATGACAAGCATCGGAATAAACGGGAAAACAAATGCTTTTATGCGATCGCTATAGCGCATGAAATAATTAATCGTTGCGATAATGATGACCATGACGCCCGCCACAACAAATGTAAATGCTTTACCCATTCCTAATTCAATAACTAACGGTGCAATAAACAGTATGACAATCGCATAAATCATCAATACATTTAGCTGATGCGCTCGTTTTATATGTTGAACTTTTAGCTCCATCGTTTAATCTCTCCTCACACGAACACTGTTTCACTTAAATATAAGAAAAAAGAATCACCATTTGTATTTATAATTAAAAATACAAAAGACTAATTTTTCATGAAATTGATTTGATTATACATCAAACCTCCTAAAAATAGTATCATTTACTATTAACATTTTATATACGACCAAAAAAAGATGGATTTTATAGGCAAAAAGACAACACGTTATAAATTTTACTCCTACAAAAAAATGCGAGAAAAGCGTGTAAGCGACATCGATGTCCCTCATACGGTTTCCTCGCATATTATTTAACGGTTATGTGTATCAAGTACAATCGTTACTGGCCCATCATTAATGAGCTGTACATCCATCATCGCGCCAAAAATACCTGTTTCAACGACGAGCCCGTACTCATTGCGTAATACCTCATTAAACGTATCCCACATCGGCTTTGCTTGATCAGGATGTGCCGCCTTCGTAAAGCTCGGACGGCGCCCTTTTTTCGTATCAGCATATAGCGTAAATTGCGATACCGATAAAATCGAACCACCGACGTCGTGAATGCTGAAATTCATTTTGCCCTCTGCGTCCTCAAATAAGCGCAGCTCGGCCACCTTTTTTGCCGCATAGGCGATATCTTCTGCTGTGTCCTCTGCTGTAATGCCAACAAGCAGCACATATCCTTTATCAATGGCGCCGGTAATTTGTCCGTCTACTGTAACAGATGCATTGCGGCTTCTTTGTAATACAACTTTCATAAAAAACCCTACCTTTTAATTAATGACACGCTGCACCGAATAAATATCTGGCAGCTGTTTAATGCGCTCTACTACTTTGTGTAAATGCGTAATGTTTGAAATGCCAATCGTTAAATGAATCGTTGCCATTTTTTCGCGGTCTGAGCGTCCATTTACGGCGTTAATATTCGTTTTTGTTTCGCTGACACACTGCATCACTTCGTTTAAAATACCAGGACGGTCAAACGCTGAAATTTCGATGTCGACTGGGTACTCTTTGCGATTTGGCGCTAAGTTTGATTCCCATTCCACATCAATAATACGCTCCTCGTCACCTTCTACATGTACGTTCGGACAGTCGTCGCGGTGAACAGAAACACCGCGCCCTTTCGTAATGAATCCGACAATTTCATCCCCTGGCACCGGTGTACAACAGCGCGATAAACGAATGAGCAAGTTTTCGATTCCCGGCACGACAACGCCTGTTTCAGTGCGCTTTTGTTGCTGCGGGTTTTTCATTTCCTTTTGAATTTTCTCAAGCGCTTCTTCTTGCTCGCGCTCTTTTCGCTGCTTCTCGGCTAGACGGTTGATCACCTGCTGTGCGGTAATGCCACCAACACCAACTGCTGCGTATAAATCGTCCTCGTTCGTATAGTTGAACTTTTCGTACACGCGCTTCATGTTTTCGCTCGTGAAAATTTCCTTCGCGTTCCATTCTTGAGATTTCAGCTCCTGCTGTACCATCTCTTTGCCTTTTTCGATATTTTCATCACGTAAATGGCGCTTAAAGAATGCTTTAATTTTATTTTTCGCCTGTGACGATTGCGCAATTTTTAACCAATCGCGGCTCGGTCCAAACGACTGCTTCGATGTTAAAATTTCTAAAATGTCTCCAGTATGCAGCTCCGTATCAAGCGGCACCATTTTACCGTTTACTTTTGCACCGATTGTACGGTTACCAATTTCAGAATGCACGCGGTACGCAAAGTCAATCGGTACAGAGCCAGCCGGTAGCTCGATGACGTCACCCTTTGGCGTAAACACATATACCATGTCGGAGAATAAATCGAACTTTAATGATTCCATAAATTCTTCTGCGTTCGTTGAATCTTGCTGGAACTCTAAAATTTCACGGAACCATGTGAGCTTTTGGTCAATTGTCTCGCGGTGTGTATCGACGCTACGCCCTTCTTTATACGCCCAGTGTGCTGCAACCCCGTACTCAGCAAATTTATGCATTTCCTTCGTGCGAATTTGTACTTCAAGCGGATCACCGTACGGACCAATGACTGTTGTATGAAGCGATTGATATAAATTTTGCTTTGGCATGGCGATATAGTCTTTAAAGCGTCCTGGCATCGGCTTCCAAAGCGTATGAATAATACCGAGTACGGCGTAGCAATCTTTAATGCTATCGACTAATACGCGCACCGCCAGCAAATCGTAAATTTCGTTAAACTGCTTATCTTGGAAGTGCATTTTGCGGTACACGCTGTAAATATGCTTCGGGCGTCCGTAAATATCCGCTTCGATTTCCACCTCGTGCAGCTGTGATGTCACTTCATCTACAATATTATCTAAATATGCCTCACGCTCGGCACGTTTTTTCTTCATTAAGCTCACGACACGGTAATAGTGCTGCGGGTCCAAATAACGCAGTGCCGTATCTTCTAGCTCCCATTTCACCTTAGAAATTCCTAAGCGGTGTGCAAGCGGTGCGAAGATTTCAATCGTTTCCTTTGAAATACGTCGCTGCTTTTCTGTTGGCAAATGCTTTAATGTACGCATATTGTGTAAGCGGTCGGCAAGCTTAATTAAAATGACGCGAATATCCTGCGCCATTGCGACAACCATTTTACGATGGTTTTCTGCTTGCTGTGCTTCTTTTGACATGTATTTAATTTTTTCGAGCTTCGTTACGCCGTCTACAAGTAGCGCCACGTCTTCGTTAAACTGCTCAACGATATCCTCACGCGTTACGTCCGTATCTTCTACAACATCGTGTAAAAAACCAGCTGCCACCGTTTCAGGATCCATTTGTAATTCCGCTAAAATCCCCGCCACTTGGACAGGGTGAATAATATAAGGTTCCCCAGAGCTTCGGAACTGCTCGATATGTGCTTCACGCGCGACGTCATACGCTCGTTTTACGAATGCGACGTTTTTTTCGTTCATGTACGTTTCGACCATGCCAAAAACTTCTTCAGGGGTCATAATGTGCTCTTTTGCCATACGTTGCCCACCTTGTTCATCATATATTTCAAATCTTGTATATATTATTATAAAAAAAGAATTTATGTTTGGAAAGCTGTCACTTTATAATCATTCTAAATTTCGAGTTATTGTTCATTGTAGCATACTCAGCAGTACAAATGCCTTATGTTTAATGAAAACATTGTGAATGTGCGTATTTTTTGTCTCTTTACTATAACGCAGCAAAAACCGCAAACAAAAAGACCGCCCGATGATTTCTCGGACAGTCTTCTGTACTACTAGTATTGAATTAACGTTTTAATATCAACGTTTTTAATTTTATCGCGACCGTTTAAGTCCACTAGCTCGATGATGAATGCAGCGCCGACTACTTCGCCACCTAGCTGCTCGATTAAACGTACTGTTGCTTCTACTGTGCCACCTGTTGCTAATAAGTCATCGCAAATTAACACTTTTTTCCCTGGCTTAATCGCGTCTTTGTGCATCGTTAACGTATCTGTGCCGTATTCTAAGCCGTAATCTGCTGAAATGACTTCACGTGGTAATTTTCCTGGCTTGCGCACTGGTGCGAAACCGATTTCTAATGCGTAAGCAACTGGGCAACCAATAATGAAACCGCGTGCCTCTGGACCAACGATTACTTCTGCGCCGCGCTCTTTTGCATATGCGACGATTTCGTCCGTTGCGTATTTGTATGCCGGGCCGTTATCCATAATTGTTGTAATATCTTTGAAGCTAATGCCCTCTTTTGGCCAGTTTTCGACAGTTGTTACGTATTGCTTTAAATCCATTGTTGTTCCTCCTCAAGAACGGTGAGAATGCATGTGCATCCATTTTGTTTACATATTTTCTACTGCATCGCGGCAGTTAGCCAATCTTTTAGTTCGGCGTACGGAGCATATAACAGTAGCTGTTCTAATTCCATACGTGCTTGACGCTCTTTGTACGCTGGTGCATCTGTAAGCGCCGACTTTTGCGTCATTGGCTCTACAGAGATCAGACCTCTGTCTATTCTAACAAATTTCAGCTCAAAAAACACCTTTGTCATAAACTTTAATATTTCTTGTGGCACGCCAAATTGTGTAGAAATTTTCGGGAAGTGCTCCTTCCAGCTCATTTGCGGGTTTTGCTTTAACAGCTTGAAAAACCACGCAAACTGCTCTCGTGTCGGCATTCCGTTAAAATATTGTGAGTCTTGCACAAAAAAGTGAGCGTAAATGCGCGATGGTTTTTTCTTCGATAATAGCGCCTGCAACATTTGAACATTTTGTGGCAAGTCTAAAAGAACGATATAGCCGTTTGTCAAAATATTATCACATTGCTCGGCGACAACGTGAATAGGTTGCTCAACAATTGATGCATAATATGACACCGTTGCGTCCGAAAATGCGACGAACTGCATATCTTGTATCGGCACTTGTTGCAGCCAACGCGACGGCTGACGAATGCCACGAATATCAAACAGCTGCCATTCCGTCGTTTGCACATCTTCCACTTTAAACTGCGGCTTTTTGCGCCCTTGCCATTCGTTAATCGACACGTCACCAACGAATGAAATACTGACACCTTGCGTTAGCTCGTCCGCTAAATGACCGTTGTTAAAGCTCACCGCTTCAATTGACTGCACGCCGTCTGTAATTTCAAGCTTTAAATGATTTTGCGTCGCCCCCATTTTTTTCATCGATGCAATTTGCATGTTTTCAAGCGCATAGATTGGCTTCGCAAAATGCATGCCAAACGGTCCAAGCTTTGCGATGTCTTCAATTGCTTCGACCGTTATTTCTGCAAGTGTTAGCGGAATGTCAACGCGCAGCTTTTGCTGTAGCTGCTCATCGGTTAAGCAGTCGACCGCCTGCGCATGCAAACGACGACGCAGCTCCTCGACGTTTTCTTTTGGCAATGTCATTCCTGCTGCCATCGGATGTCCACCGAAATGCGGCACAATATCGCGATTTTTCGCAAGCTCATTGTATAAATGATACCCTTCAATGCTTCGCGCTGAGCCTTTTGCTGTTCCTTTTTCGTCATCGATACATAGCACAATCGTCGGCTTGTAATATTGCTCGACTAAGCGTGATGCCACGATGCCGACAACACCTGGGTTCCAGTTTGAGCCAGCAACGACTAGTACGAAACTATTTTGCAGCTCCTCGCTCGCTTCAATCATTGCGACCGCTTCTTCCGTAATCGTTTGTACTAAATCTTTACGCTCGGTGTTCGCATCATTTAGTTTTTTCGCAAGCATTGCCGCCTGTGCAGCATCGTCACTCATAAGTAGCTCGACTGCTGGGTGTGCCTCTCCTAAACGACCGACCGCATTAATGCGTGGCCCGAATAAAAAGCCAATTGTATCCTCATCAATACGTGTCTTCTCTTGACTAGACACATCACAAAGCGCAGCGACCCACGGCTTATGTGATATGCGCAGTGCCTCTAATCCACGCTTCACAAAATATCGATTTTCCCCTTCAAGTGGCACTAAATCGGCTACCGTGCCAACTGCTACGTATTCAAATAAATGCGCTGGTACTTCACCGTATAGCGCGTGCGCAAGCTTAAACGCGACACCGACACCTGCAAGTTCACCAAACGGATAGCTGTTTTCCGGTACGCGTGGATGTAAAATGACGTCCGCTTCCGGTAGCACATCGCCTGGTTCATGGTGGTCCGTAATAATAATGTCCATCCCTAAATCTTTTGCAAAGCGTACTTGATCGACCGCTGAAATACCGTTATCGACCGTAATAATTAAGCGCACACCTTCATCGTATGCTTCTTGAAATAAATCAATATGCGGGCCATATCCGTGCTTGAAGCGGTTCGGGATTTTGAACGTTACGTCTGCGCCTAAATCGTATAGCACGTTAAGCATGACCGCTGTACTCGTCGCGCCGTCGCAATCGTAATCGCCGTACACCATGATTTTCTCGCCTTCTTCTAACGCCTGCTCAATGCGAAACACCGCGTCGTCCATACCGTGTAATAAAAATGGATCGTGCATCGCGCTGTCGTCCATATGCAGCCACGCTTTCGCCGCTTCTACAGTCGTAAAACCACGCGCTGCTAAAATTTTTGCCGCCATCGTTGATAATCCGAGCCCGTTTTGAAGCGTAGCGACAACCGCTTCATCGAGTGTGTTAATTTGCCATTGTTTTTTTGATTGAATCATTTTCTCACGTCCTCTCCGTTTATTATACTTGTTCTTCGCTTTAGACGCATAAAAAAACAGCAGAAGGAATTGTCCCCTCTGCTGCTCTACATCACACGACTGGCTCGTCTGAACCCCAGTTGCGTTTTTCTTTCTTCTTCACGGATCCGCCCTTTTTGTCCATTTCGCGCACTTTTAATGTGTACCAAATTTGAGCTGCAATACAAATTGATGAGTACATACCTGTTACTAAACCAATGAGTAATGCGATCGAGAAGTTTTGAATCGATGGTGCACCGAACATAATGAGTGCCACAACAACGACGATTACCGTTAATACAGTGTTCACCGAGCGTGCCATCGTTTGACGAAGCGATTTGTTTACGACAAGCGCTAACTCTTCCTTCGTCTTAATTTCGCCGACACGTTCTACATTTTCACGAATACGGTCAAACGTTACGATCGTATCGTTAATCGAGTACCCGACAATCGTCAGTACTGCGGCAACGAACGTTAAGTCCACCTCTAAGCGGAACATCGAGAACGCCACGACGATGAAGAACACGTCATGCAGTAATGAAACGATTGCCCCAAGACCCATGCGCCATTCAAAGCGAACAGCTACGTAAATAATGATGCCAAGCGCGGCAATTGATAGTGCGATAATCGCATTTTTCACAAGCTCGCGACCAACTGTAGGCGATACGTTGCTGACACTTGGCTCTTCGCCGTAATCTGCTTTTACTTGCTCTTTAAACGCTAACGTATCTGCTTGAGAGAAATCCTCTTTAAAACGAATAACTGCCATTTTTTCGTCGTCACCAGAAATAACGATATCTTCTGACGGATGACCAATCTCTTCTAAATACTGCTCAATTTCTTCTTTCGTTACTTGCTCTGCTGATAAAATCTCAACACGCGTACCACTTGAGAAATCAATACCTAAATTTAGTTTAAAGATTCCGATGACAATCGCACCGGTAATTAAAATGGCTGTGGATAGCACATAGAATTTTTTACGGTTACGAACGAAGTCGACTTTATCGAATTTCGTCGTTAAATCAAGCGTATCCACTTCATCTTCTGGTGCATGTTGCTTCGATTTCGAAATGCCGTACCATGCTGGATTGTCGAAGTAGCCACTTTTAATCAGTAAGCCAAGTAATACACGAGAACCCCATACAGCCGTTACGAAGCTTAGTAAAATCGAAATGATTAACGTTGTCGCGAAGCCTTTTACTGAGCTTTGACCGAAGTAAAATAATACGCCGGCTGCTAGTAATGTTGTTAGCTGTGCATCGACAATCGCTGTTAATGATTGCTTCGAGCCGAGCTGGTACGCTTGTTTAATGTTGCGCCCTGCACGTAATTCCTCACGCACACGTTCTGCTGTTAAGATGTTCGCATCGACCGCCATCCCGATACCGAGAACGACTGCGGCAATACCTGGTAATGTCAGTACTGCGTTAATCCAGTCAAAAATTAATAATACTAAATACGTAAATACCGTTAATGTAATGACTGCAACAAACCCTGGTAAACGGTAGTACAGTAACATGAACACGAAGATCGCAAGTACACCGACAATTCCGGCAAATACTGTGTCCTCTAACGCTTGCTCACCAAACTGCGCCCCAACCGATGTTGAGTAAATTTCTGTTAACGTTACAGGTAATGCCCCTGCATCTAATACGCCGGCAATTTGCTTCGTTTCTTCAACCGTGAATGACCCTGAAATCATAACGTCTGTCGTTTGAAGCTTTTGTTTTACAGTTGCGGCTGAAATGAATTTTGGATCCGGTTTGATCATTTCTGCAACGTATGAATCAACACCTTCTTCAAAGTCTAGCCAAATAACAAGTAAGTTTTCACCATCTGGCTTTGTCGCAAGCTGCTCTGTGATCGCACCAAACTTGTCTGCATCCTTTAACGTTAATGTAACGATTGGGCGGTTTTGCTCATCAAATGATGCAGCCGCGCCACCTTCTTTTAAATCTGAACCGTCAAGTAGCACTTCATCGTTTACGTTACGAATCGTTAAATTCGCTGTGCTTGATAAAATTTCACGCGCAGAGTTTTGGTCTTCAACACCAGCAAGCTGCACACGAATGCGGTCGTCTCCTTCCACTTGCATACTCGGTTCACTTACCCCGATTGCGTTAATACGATTGCCTAAAGCGGTTGTCGTATCGGCGAGCGTATCACCTGATGGCATATCCCCATCTAATGTGCGCACCTCATACAGCACTTCAAAGCCACCTTGCAAGTCAAGACCAAGCTTGATATCATCAAGAATCCCTTGAATCGTCGTACTCATCGACCCTGCAAGCACCGCTACGATCAAAATGAACGCAAGAATACGGCTTCTTAATTTCATGTAAAATCCTCCTCAATTTATATGAAACAACCATTATGATGACAAGACGCACACGATTGTCTGACGCCATAACTACTGATTCATATACGAAAGGTCTATCAAATTTGATATCCTTACACTCGCTAACAATTTTAACCTATTAGCGAAAAAGCGCAATAAGCTTATTATGAAACACGTTATCGTTTGTGTCAAACAACGATACTATTACAGTTTCATGAAGAAATATTACACTTCTGTCTCATATGTAAAGGCGACCTTTTCTATTCATTTCATTGTACGTTTTTTTAGAGAAAACATGCAAAACATCCCTCTCTTTCATGAAAATTAGCTAAATCGTCGTTTTCATTCGCTACATTGACGCACAAATCAGCAATTTTCTTCACTTTTTTCAAAAAATCATGTGTAAAAATGAGCTATTTTTGGCGAATATCGCTTATACTAAAGAGGTGAGTTTTTGGAAAGGGGGATTTATCGACTATGGAAACATTAATCAGTTTATTACCGATTATTATTATGTTTATCGCAATGTGGTTCATCTTAATTCGACCAGCACAAAAGCGTCAAAAGCAAACGCTTGAAATGCAAAATGCGTTACAACGTGGTGATCGTGTCGTAACAGTTGGTGGTCTACATGCAACAATTGAGGCTGTAGATGACACAACAGTTATTTTAAACATTGCAGACGGTGTGAACGTACGCTTTGAAAAAGGTGCAATCGGCCGTGTGGATAAATAATCAATAAAAAAACGTTCAATCCGTCAATGGGTTGAACGTTTTTTAGTTTCATCTCTTTTTTATAATCTATTGGCAGTGGGGAATGTATTTTAGTATTTTGTTAGTCGGCTCTCCACATCGAGGCAGGCTTTCCGCGGGCGTGGCTCGAGCCTTTCGTGTCGCGCTCACGCTTTTCCCGCTGGAGTCCGCCTCTTGTTTCGAGCCTCGTTCGCATTATACATTTTAATCACTTTTTATATAACCCGCACAACAAAAAAGACTGCGCGAACAATGTCGCACAGCCTCGTTTTTATTGATTAGAAGTTTTTCGGGTTTGGCACGTTATAGCCGTACTTTTCAAAGAATTCTTCCTTGAAATCACCTAAGCGGTCTTCACGAATCGCTTGACGCACTTGCTCCATTAAGTTAATTAAGAAGCGTAAGTTATGGAAGCTCGTTAAGCGTAAGCCGAACGTCTCCTCCGTACGCATTAAGTGACGCACGTACGCACGAGAGTAGTTTTTACATGTGTAACAATCACAGTTTTCATCGATTGGGCGGAAGTCGCGCGCAAATTTCGCGTTTTTAATGACCATGCGCCCTTCTGAAGTCATCAGCGTACCGTTACGTGCAATACGTGTTGGCAATACGCAGTCAAACATGTCAATGCCGCGAATCGCACCGTCAATGAGTGAGTCCGGTGAACCGACACCCATTAAGTAGCGTGGCTTGTCTGCTGGCATAAGCGGTGCTGTGAAGTCTAACACTTTGTTCATAATATCTTTTGGCTCACCTACTGATAAACCGCCGATTGCATAGCCTGGGAAGTCAAGCTCGACTAACGCCTCAGCTGATTTGCGACGTAGCTCCTCGAACTCGCCACCTTGAATGATGCCGAATAATCCTTGCTCATCAGGACGTTGGTGTGCTTCTTTACAACGTTTTGCCCAGCGCGTCGTACGGTCAACTGATGCTTCCATATACTCGTACGTTGCAGGGAATGGTGGGCACTCATCAAATGCCATCATAATGTCTGAGCCTAAATCGTTTTGAATTTCCATCGCTTTTTCTGGAGAAAGGAATAGCTTATCGCCGTTTAAATGGTTACGGAAATGTACGCCTTCTTCTTCGATTTTGCGGAACTTCGATAGTGAGAACACTTGGAAGCCGCCTGAGTCCGTTAAAATTGGACGATCCCAGCTCATGAACTTATGCAGTCCGCCCGCTTCCTTCACGATGTCGTTACCAGGACGTAACCATAAATGATACGTGTTTGATAAAATGATGCCAGCGTTCATTTCTTTTAATTCTTCCGGGCTCATCGCCTTTACCGTTGCTTGTGTTCCAACCGGCATAAATGTCGGCGTTTCGAACGAGCCGTGTGGTGTATGGACGATGCCAAGACGCGCTCCTGTTTGTGCGCATGTTTTAATTAATTCATAGCGAATTGGTGGTTGTGTCATTGAAATTCTCTCCTAAAACTAAAGTAAAAACAGTACTTCGTTTTGTTATAGATGCTCTAGCGCTCGCTGTTTTGCCGAAGCGACTAGCGACACCTGGGTCATGAACTCGTTGCTTTTCACGTCGAGGCAGGCTTTCCGCGGGCGTGGCGTGAGCTTGTAATCTCACGCTCACGCTTTTCCCGCAGGAGTCCGCCTCTCGATTCAAGCAACATACAATTTTACAAACTGTACGTGTACAGCTCATCACAAGTTAATCAACACATTTATTCATAGAACAAAGCTCTATTATCGCACAGGTCGAATGAACATTGCATCCCCGAAGCTAAAGAATCGGTATTTTTCTTCAACCGCTTGTGCGTACGCATCTAAAATTAAATCACGATTCGCAAGTGACGAAACGAGCATCACAAGCGTTGACTTCGGTAAATGGAAGTTCGTTAGTAAACCGTCGACGCATTTCCACTCGTAGCCTGGGTAAATGAAAATCGCCGTCCAGCCTTGCTCTGCGACAATTTTGCCGTCATGACGACTTGCGACTGTTTCAAGCGTGCGCGTTGACGTCGTACCTACTGAAATCACTTTGCCGCCGCGTGCTTTCGTTTCGTTAATGATGTTTGCCGTTTCCTCGCTCACCGAATAAAACTCAGAGTGCATGTCGTGGCTGTCGATGTCCTCAACACTTACGGGACGGAATGTACCAAGCCCAACGTGAAGCGTCACAAACGCAATATTCACACCTTTTGCACGCACTGCTTCTAAAATTTCTTCTGTGAAGTGAAGCCCTGCTGTCGGTGCTGCGGCTGAACCGCGTTCTTTCGCAAATACCGTTTGATAGCGGTCTTGGTCGTCTAGCTTTTCACGAATATACGGTGGTAGCGGCATTTCGCCTAACTCGTCTAAAATCTCATAAAAAATGCCGTCATACATGAATTTAAAAATGCGCCCGCCGTGGTCAAGCTCGCCGATACACTCCGCTTGTAATAAGCCGTCACCGAACGATACGACCGTGCCGATTTTCACGCGCTTTGCCGGTTTCGCAAGCGTTTCCCACACATCTTGTTCGTTTTGTTTTAATAATAATAACTCGATGTTCGCGCCAGTCGGTTCTTTTGTGCCCATTAAACGTGCTGGTAATACGCGCGTGTCGTTTAGTACAAGACAATCGCCCGCTTGTAATTCCTCTAAAATATGCGGGAACTGTTCGTGCGCTACGCTGTTTTTCGCTTTATCCACGACCATTAAGCGGCTTGCGGTACGGTCAAGTAACGGCGTTTGCGCAATTAATTCCTCTGGTAAGTGAAAATCAAAATCCTCTACTTTCATGCTTCAAAACTTCCTTCTATATTATGATTGTGGCTGTTCATAGCCAAAATGGTCATATGCTAAATGCGTCGCCATGCGTCCGCGTGGTGTGCGCTGTAAAAAGCCAATTTGCATTAAATACGGCTCATATACGTCCTCAATCGTCATCGATTCCTCACCGATTGATGCTGCGAGCGTATCGACACCAGCAGGACCTCCGTTAAAACGCTCAATTAAGCATTGCATTAATTTATGGTCGATATGGTCTAAGCCACGCGGGTCAACTTGTAGTAACTCAAGTGCTTGATTCGCAAGCGCATGTGTAATCGAGCCGTCACTTAGCACTTGTGCATAATCACGCACGCGCTTTAATAAACGGTTTGCAATACGCGGCGTCCCACGAGAGCGACGAGCAAGCTCACCCGCTGCCTCTGCATCAATTGTCACATCAAATAGCACCGAGCTGCGACTCACGATTTCTGCTAAGCTGTCGTCATCGTAATATTCAAGACGAAGCAGCACGCCGAAGCGATCACGTAGCGGGGCCGATAACGCACCTACTCGCGTCGTTGCACCGACAAGCGTAAACGGTGGTAAATCCAGTCGCACTGTTCGCGCCTCTGGACCTTTGCCGACGACGATGTCTAAGCAAAAATCTTCCATCGCTGAGTACAGCACTTCTTCAATGGCGCGTGGCAAACGGTGAATTTCATCAATAAATAACACATCTCCTGGCTCAAGCGCACTTAAAATCGCCGCTAAATCACCTGGACGCTCAATCGCAGGTCCACTCGTCATGCGCACACCGACGTTCATTTCGTTTGCAATTACGTATGCAAGCGTTGTTTTCCCTAACCCTGGTGGACCGTATAGTAGCACATGGTCTAAGCTTTCTTCACGCATTTTTGCCGCGTCGATAAAAATGCGCAAGTTGTCCTTTACTTTATGCTGCCCGATGTACTGCGCTAAACGCTGTGGACGTAGCGACAGTTCAAATTGCTCATCAAAGCTTGATGCCTCGCTCGACACTGTTCGATCTGACATTCGCAAATCCTCCTACCTTTATACTTCATTCTACTCACAATAGGGATAGCTGGCAGCGACGCGGCGAGACTCCTTGGGGAATAGCATGAGCTTGAGACTACAGGCTCAAGCCATGCCCCAGGAAAGCGAGCCGCACGACGCGAACAGCTAAACGAATCCATTACTTCAACTTCAACAACAGCTTTAACGCTTCTTTCATATACGCATCGGTCGTTGCAAGCTCGGCTTCTTCAAGCTTCGGCTGCACTTTCGCAAGCTCGCGGTCAGAGTAGCCGAGCGCCTGTAATGCAAGCAGCGCCTCCTCTAGCTCATGCGCAAACGGGTTGACGCCAAATAACGGCAGCTCATCGTCTGCACTCGGCAACGTAAATTGCTCCATTAGCGAACCGAGCTTGCCTTTTAAATCTAAAATCATTTGACGCGCTGTCTTTTTGCCGACGCCTGGGAACTGCACTAAAAATGCTTCGTCCTCTAGTTCAATCGCTTGAATGACGTGGCTCGGCTCGCCCGTTGCTAAAATAGCAAGCGCACCTTTTGGACCAATGCCTGACACTTGAATGAGTTTACGGAATAAATCGCGCTGATGCAAGCTCGTAAAACCAAATAACGTCTGTGCATCTTCACGCACGCTTAAATGCACAAACACCTGAATCGTTTGCTCTTTTTGAAAGGCATATGGGTTTGGCGTAAAGAGCTGCCACCCGGTTTGTCCTTGCTCTAACACTATATATTCTGGCGTAATACGCGTTACGCTACCAATGAAATAATCGTACATACTTTCGCCCCTTCTTTATCGATTTTGATTATAGCATAATTGTAGTCGATTTGCTTTTACGTCGCACGAAAACTACAAAATCCGTTGCGTTTCGTGCTACAATACGGGTAATGATTTTTTCATGCTGGAGGGCTTTTTTATGAAGAAAATTTTAGGTGAACAGCGCCGCATCATGTTACTTGCACAGTTAAAAAAAGCGTCTACACCGATTACCGGTACAGCACTCGCGAAGCTTGCGAACGTTTCGCGCCAAGTCGTCGTGAACGATATGACGCTACTTAAAGCACGCAATGAGCCAATTTTAGCAACAAGCCAAGGCTATGTGTATTTACAAACAGAACCAGCACACGACTTGTTCGAGCGTACAATCGCATGTCACCATACACAGGAGCAAACAGAAGAAGAGCTGCTCACAATTGTCGATTACGGTGTTACGGTTCAAAACGTCACAGTCGAGCACGGCGTTTACGGTGAAATTACCGCGAATATTCACGTCAGCAATCGCCATGACGTGCAGCAATTTTTACAAAAGCTGCACGACTCAAACGCCTCGTACTTATCGGCATTAACGAATGGCACGCATTTACATGTGCTGCGCGCACCGTCTGAAAGCGCATTAGAGCAAGCAATCGAAGCGCTGCGACAAAAAGGATTTTTAATTGAAGAATAATTGTAACAACCTTTTAGTTTGTGGCGTCTAATAAAGGACAACAACGACTAGGAGGTTTTTATGATGCGCACACTTTTTACAACAGCTGCGCTTGCAACAGTACTGCTTGCAAGCTGTAACACGACGGAGCCTGAATCTACTGCTACAGCAATCGACACGACAGAAACGACAGCAATCGAAACGGAGGAGCAAATGATGCCAACATTTATTGCACAAGAAGGAACGATTACGTCACTGAACCAGACAGAAGACGGCTTATTCGTTGAAGCGACATTAAACAACGAGCCGCTAACATTTTTATTGTTTGACGACACACCAATCGTCAACGATAAAGGCGAGGACGTGACGCTGCAAGAAGGCATGAACATTCAAGGCTACGTATATGCAAACAGCCCGATGGTAATGATTTACCCGCCGCGCTACACACCAGCGATCGTCGTTGTGGAAACAGACGACATCGGCATGTATAGCGTCGCATCGTTTAACGACGAGCATGTGAACGATACAAACATGCTGCAAGTGACAACGGACGAGCCAATGCCTGTTGGAAACTACGCGGTGTTTTACACAACGTCTACACGCAGCATCCCAGCACAGGCGACGCCACACCGCATCATCGCGTTAGCTAACCCATTTGCTGAAGCAACAGAGTAAGCACAGCACGATAAAAAATGCTATACTAAGCACGATAATCACCAAATAGAAAGTGTGGTGCGAAACGTGCGTTTAACATTATATACTGACTACTCACTGCGCGTGCTGCTGTATTTAGGCGCAAAAAATAACATAGAGCTATCGACCATTCAAGAAATTGCCGATGCGTATACGATTTCAAAAAACCACTTAATGAAAGTGACGCATCAGCTCGGGCTTCTTGGGCTCATCGAAACGGTGCGCGGTCGCGGCGGTGGCATTCGTCTTGCGAAAGAGCCGAGCGACATTAACATCGGCGCAGTCGTTCGCCAAACGGAGGAGGACTTTCACATTGTGGAATGCTTCGACGTTGAAAATAATTTATGTAAGCTGTCGTCACAGTGCCGCTTAAAAGGCGTGCTATACGAGGCGCTACAAGCATATTTAAGCGTGCTTGACCGCTACACGCTTGCTGACTGCTTACACGAAAAAAAAGACCTTCTTGCGTTGCTACGACTGTAGCGCAAGAAGGTCTCTTTTATGATAAAAACTTTTGTCGCTCTGCCATCGTCGGCAATCGACATGCCTCGACAGTACCAAAAAACTGCAAGCGTCGTTTCGCAATCGCTTTATAGGCAACGTCACGCAGCGGCTTTGGTAAAACAACAGCAGCACGTAGCAACGTATACGGCAGTGGCAAATGCTTCGATAACTGTACTGCTGCATCGCTATATACGTACGCACGCTCTGCTTCAATGACGACGACACTATCGACTGAATCGGCAATGCCGTAGCGCTTTTTGTACACGCGGCCTGTTTCACTATCAAGCGCCGCAAAATAAAAGCGATTGTGTACGTCATGCTGTAATAAAAACTGTACAACCCCATCACATAACCCGCACTGCCCGTCATACAATACAAGCACGCTGTTATTTCTCAAGGCGCACCTGCTTCTCACGCTCAAACTGTGCCATATCTGAATTTAATTCTAAGCGCAGTCGCTCGTTTTCTAAGCGAAATGTTTCTTGCTTGGCGATTTCTAGCTTGTATTCCTCTTTCATTAACTTTTCACGTAGCTCTAACGTTTTCGTTTGCTGCTTCACATGCGTTTTATATACTTCTGCCCCTGTCGTAATCGCTACAACGGCAATAATCATTACCCAAAACATGTCATCACCTCTTTAACAGTATGTACGTAAGCGCGTGCTAAAAAGTTTCATCACGACGGTGTTTCATACGTGTAATACGTGCCGAGCGTTTTTACTGTACACCCAAGTGCCGCAAGCTCCTCCATCGCACCTTTCATCATCGGCTCGTCTTCATCAGCTAATACATCGATATTAAAGAAATAGTCACCAAGCGCAGTTTTTAACGGACGCGATTCGATTTTACTTAAGTTCAGCTGACGCCACGCGAATACAGATAGCACTTGATGCAATGCTCCTGAGCGGTCAGATGGCAACGTCAACATCACAGTCGTCTTCCCTGTATCGACCTTCGTTGGCTTGTCGATGCGTAAATTTTCGCGTGAAATGACGAAGAAGCGCGTATGGTTGAAATGAAAGTCGTGAATATTTGACTGTGCAATCGTTAAGCCGTACTTTTTGGCCGCTGAAGCATTGGCGATTGCCGCGATGTTGCGCTCTGGGTTTTCAGCTACGAGCTTTGCCGCTGCTGACGTGGATGTATACGAATGAAGCGGTACTTGGCTGAAGCGGTAATATAAATATTTATGGCATTGTGCAAGCGCATGTGGGTGTGAATACACCGCCTCAATTTGTTCCCACTTTTCCGCATTATCTGGATGAACGAGTAGCTGCTGCTGAATTTTTGATACAAGTTCCGCAATAATATAGACATTCACTTCATGGAATAAATAATCGAGCGTTAGTGGTACAGAGCCTTCTAGTGTATTTTCAATAGGCACGACCGCCAAATCGACACGTCCATCAGCAACGGCCTCTAAGCAATCTGGAATCGTCGAAAACGGCTGCACGTCCTCGCTTTCAAACATGCCTTTTGCTGCTAAGTATGTAAATGATGCTTCTGGTCCTAAATAAGCGATTTTTGTCGTTGAATTAATCATAGTACAATCCCTCTTTTTACATTGTTTTTAATTTTCAGTCATTTAATCGTACAAAAAAGGAGCTATGAATATAGCCCCTTGTATTGTTTCCTCATTATAACGCGCATCGTTTTACGCGTGCAACTTTATTTATAGCGCACCGGAGCTAATAACTTCCGCTGCTTCTACAAAGTCGAGTCGCTTTAATGATTGAAGTAAGTCGTCTAAATCGCCGTGCATGCTCGTCACATCAAGTGAAAGCGTAACGTTGGCGCGTCCTTGAATCGGAATCGTTTGATGAATCGTTAGCACATTGCAATGCGCATCGGTAATCGTTTCAAGCAATTTTGCAAGCGTGCCTTTACGATCTTGAATTTGTAGAGAAACCGTTAAAATACGTTCTTGTACAATTGAATGAAACGGAAAAACAGCATCTCGATATTTATAAAATGCACTGCGCGATAAATCGACTTCCTTCACCGCATCCCAAATCGACGCCACCGCACCCGTTTGAAGTAAATGCTTCGCTTGAAGTGTTTTTTGCATCGCGTCCGTTAAGACATCTTCGCGCACTAAATAATATCGCTGGTTTGCCACGTCTTTCATACTGCTCCCCCTTTACCCGTTCATTAGTCGATGAAGTCGAACTCGAATTCTAATAGACGAACAATGTCACCATGTTCAGCGCCCGCTTTACGCAGTCCTTCGTCAACGCCCATCGCACGTAATTGGCGTGCAAAGCGACGAATACCATCTTCACGGCTAAAGTCTGTCATTTTGAATAGACGTTCAATTGTCGTACCAGAAATAATGAATGTACCGTCAGAATCGCGTGTCACTTCAAACTCGCGGTCTTGTGAAGTATGTTTGTACAATACTGTCGTATCCGTTTCTTCCTCGATTTCGTGGAATAATGGGAACTCGCTCGTTACTTCTAATAAGTCTGCAATGTTAAATAATAACGTTTGTAAACCTTGGCGAGATACGGCTGATACCGGTAAAATTTTAATATCGTCGCCTACTTTTTTACGGAACTCTACTAAATTTTCTTCCGCATCTGGCATATCCATTTTGTTTGCAACAACAATTTGTGGACGCTCTAGTAAACGCATATTGTATTGTTGTAACTCTGCATTGATTGTTTCGTAATCCTCATACGGATCGCGACCTTCCATACCGCTCATATCAATTACGTGTACGATTACGCGTGTACGTTCGATATGACGTAAGAATTGGTGACCTAAGCCGACACCTTGGTGAGCGCCTTCGATTAAGCCTGGTAAATCCGCCATCGCAAAGCTACGTCCGTCTTCCGTTTCAACCATACCTAAGTTCGGTACGATTGTTGTGAAGTGGTATGCGCCGATTTTTGGTTTCGCTGCTGATACAACTGATAATAATGTTGATTTACCTACTGATGGGAAACCAACTAAGCCAACGTCAGCTAATACTTTTAATTCAAGTACAACTTCAAGCTCTTGACCTGGTTCGCCTTTTTCAGCTAATTCTGGTGCTGGGTTTGACGGTGTAGCAAAGCGACAGTTCCCGCGTCCACCACGACCTGATTTTGCGATAATTGCGCGTTGACCGTGTTCAACTAAGTCCGCAATTACATCGTCTGTTTCTGCATTTTTTACAACCGTTCCAGGTGGTACTTTCACGACTAAATCTTCCGCTCGGCGACCATGCATCCCTTTACTCATGCCGTGTTCGCCACGCTCTGCTTTAAAGTTACGTTTATAACGGAAATCCATTAACGTACGTAATCCTTCTTCTACTTCAAAAATAACGTTCCCGCCATGACCACCATCGCCACCGGAACGTTATTTTTGAAGTAGAAGAAGGATTACGTACGTTAATGGATTTCCGTTATAAACGTAACTTTAAAGC
>JAXJTE010000249.1:0-2443 GCA_036309765.1 Caryophanon sp.
GGACAAGTCATTGCGACGCTTCAAATTGGCGTTGGCGACTCATTTTTACAAAACATCGAACAGGCACTACAAGGTGTTGCCGTGCATCTTGTACAAAAAGACAATACAGTTATTCGTTCAACCGATGAACAAATGGTTGGCGAAGTAGTCGATGTGACCGCTGCACTACAAGGCACGATTGCACGCGACAAAAACGACACGACTTTCCGTAGTGATTTACCCATCTATGATCCGTCTGAGCAAAATATTGTTGCCGCACTGCGTGTAGAACAGAACATTATTGCTGCTCATGAAAACTTTCGCACTCTAATACTGACGAGTGTCAGTATTTTTGTGTTCACATTACTTATCTCGACAACAATTGCTATCTATTATAGTCATTCTGTAACAAAATCGATAATTTTTACTGCTACTATAGCCCGACATGTCGCCGATAAAGACTTATGTCATACACCTACTATTGTGAAACGTAAAGATGAAATAGGTCAATTGGCTAACAGTGTTATTAAATTGAAGGATGACTTAAGCAATACGTTGCATACCGTTCAACAGTCTGCTATATCATTATCGAAGAAAAGCATTGACCTCGATGCTGCAACGAACGACATTTCAAGCGGAACAGTGAGTGTTGCCGAGGCCATGCAAATTATTGCACATAGCGCCGAGCAGCAAACGTCACACATTGCGACCATTACCGAGCATATGCAAACATTTACACAAGATGTGACGACAACGGCCGAGGAAAGCCGCACGCTCCAGCAGCTCACAACGCATGCACAAACCCAATCAAGCGAAGGCGCACGATTTATGTCCGATGCGCAAATGAAAATGCAGCATATGGAACAACTTATGCAGCATAGCATTACCGATTTGCACACATTACAGCAGCAATCCACGCATATTTCGTCATTCGTTGCCATTATCGAAAACGTCGCAAGCGAAACGAACTTGCTCGCACTCAATGCCTCGATCGAAGCGGCTCGCGCAGGTGAACATGGCAAAGGCTTCGCAATCGTTGCAGACGAAGTTCGCAAGCTTGCCGAACAAACCGCTAAATCTATCGATGAAATTACAACGCTCGTGTCTGGTATTCAGCAAAGCACGAACACATTACAACAATCGCTTCAGCACGGCGCGGATGAAACGGTTGCTACCGCGCACGCATTACAGCTAACAGCGACATCCTTCTCAAGCATCGACACGCTCATTACGCAAATTGGGCGCTTCGTAAACGATGTGCAGCAACAATTTACGACAATGACCGGTACAAGTACCTCCATTCAACATTCACTTGAGCAAATGACGGGTCTTACGCAAGAAACGTCGGCGGGCATTGAGGAAACTTCCGCTACCATGCAGGAAACTTCCGCAACGATGGTACAAATAAGCGTTGCGGCCGAACAACTCGCTCAATTGTCGCAACAACTTGAACAAGTCGTTCATCAATACAAACTACCACCTATGTAAAAAGAATGAAAAGGGAGACTGCACGTTCGCAATCTCCCTTTTCATTGTTATTTTTCGCGTAATGGTTTTAATACAAAAGCAAGCAGTAACACGCCTGCTGAGATGACTGCGGCACTCATAAATAAGCCACCGTAACCTTGCTGTGCAGCCATTTCGTTTAGCTGCTGCACCGTTAACATCACCGCTTCCTTTAGCGCTGGGTCTTGCACTGCATTCACGCTTTCGATCATTTGTTGCTGTGACATATCTGCTGATGCAAACTGTGCTCCGAGCTGCTGCAATTCCTGTGCACCTGCTTGTGACAGTTCAACACCTTGCATATTTTGTTGAAACTTCGCCATAAAATCCGTCTGGAACAACGTCGGTAGCTCGTTAAAGCCGCGTGCAATGAAACCTGCATAAATCGTTGGCGCAATCGTCATGCCGATCGTGCGCACAAGCGATAATGATGCGAGCGCCGTTCCTTTATTGTCCTGTAATTTTTCAGTCGCTAACATGTTGAGTGGCGCACCGAGTAGAATCCCCATGCCGACACCGCTTACGACTGATGCAACGATAAACTGCCATTTCACGTCAATCCAAAGTGGGAATAGTAAAAAGCCGATTGCCGCAACGAACCCTGATAACGCAACGGCAATGATTGGACCGCGCTTATCGACGAGCGCACCGCCTAAGCCAGCCCCGATACCAGCAGCAAGCGCAAGTGGTGTCATCCAGTAGCCCGAATGCTCTGCGCTAATGCCAAGCACTTGCTGTGAAAATGCTGGTACGAAAATCATCGCTGACAGCATCGCCCCTGACAACGCCCCGATCAATAGCGTCACTAAAAAGCGCGGTTGCTTCATAAGCGTCACTGGTAAAATCGGATCTGCTCCGCGACGCACAAGCTTGTTTTCGTACACGTATAGCATAATAAAAATACCAATTGCTGCAAGTAAATACGGATACACATTCGTTGCGAGCAGCCCTTTAAAGA
>JAXJTE010000250.1:0-16397 GCA_036309765.1 Caryophanon sp.
CCGTATTTGACCTCACTATCATCCCACACCTAAAGGAGTGGGCTTTCTTGTTCGGAGAGTCTGTAAACACTTTACCAAACGTCGTCACCGGCGCATAGCCTAAATCAATCGACGTCGGAATTAAGCTCACCCACGAAAAATAAAACGCTTCGAAATACGACCATCCTTCAACGCCTGAATAAAATAGCGTGCCCGATAAATTAATGAGC
Organism: Caryophanon sp.; assembly: GCA_036309765.1. Taxonomy (GTDB): domain Bacteria; phylum Bacillota; class Bacilli; order Bacillales_A; family Planococcaceae; genus Caryophanon. Next base: position 210 of record JAXJTE010000250.1, read on the forward strand.
AGCAGCGTCGTCACAAGCGATAAAAACACTTTTTCCTTCCATAGTACGACAATCGCGCCGAGTAAACGCTTCGCTGTTAAAAAAAATGAAATCATATGCTTCCCCCTTTGTTATATGAAAAAAGCTTGAAGCGAATACTCAACTTCAAGCTCGGTTATGTTTAGGCAGTACGGTTTGCCGTTTTGCCATGCACGACGTAATACGCGCCAACGAGGCAAAACACAACTACTGCAAGCATACCATACATCGCGCTATAGCTCATCTTTTGAATGATGTAGCCAAGCACGAACGGTCCGATGCCGACACCGAAATCAAGCCCAATAAAATACGTCGCAATCGATAAGCCCATTTTGTTTGGCGGCGACACTTTCGCAACGATTGCTTGTGCTGCCGACATATATGTACCGAAGCCAAACGCCATAATTGCAGCCGCCGCAAGCAACATCCAGCTCGCCGTCGTCACACTAAGCAGCAGTAGTGCGACCGCAAACAATACAATTGAAGGATATATAATGAAATTGTCTCCTTTTGCATCGAGCAGCTTACCACCGATTGGGCGCGATACGAATAAAAAGATCGCATACACTAAGAAGAAATAACCTGCTGCCGTTACTAAGTCGAGCTCGGTTGCGTACAAGTTAATAAACGATACGATGCTAGAATACGCTACCCCCATGACCATCGTGACGAGCGCAATTGGAAACGCCTCTTTTTGCACTAAATTAGACGGCTTGAAGCCAATTTGAATAGCGGCACGTTCTTCTTTTGTAAGCGAGGCCTCTTGAATGCGAATGCCAAACAATAAAACGAGCGATAATACAGAGCAAACCGTCGTCGCAATTAACACCCATTCAAAGCTGTAATTCGTCATTAAAAAGATACCTAAAAACGGACCGATTGCTGTTGATGCGGTCGTGCTAAGTGAGAAATAGCCTGTTCCTTCGCCGCGACGTGCAGGTGGAATAGCCGACATAACCGCGGTCATCATCGCCGTGTTAAAGAAGCCAAACGCTAGCCCGTGAATAAAGCGTACAATAAATAATAGGGCGATTGTGTCGACAAAAAAGTATGCCACTGTGCCAAGTAGGAATATCGCAGCACTGACATACATCATGTTTTTGCGCCCCACTTTTTCAAGCGATTGCCCTGCGATGAAGCGAGCCATTAGCGCACCGATGACGAAAATACTCGATGCTAATCCTGCTGTACTTTCAGACGCTAAAAACGCCTCGATTGCGTACACAGCCATCGTCGTCAGCAACGTGTAAAACGTTAGCGCATTAAACAAGCTCGCAAAAAAGTACAGTATAAAATCTTTCGTCCATAATTTTGGTTGATCCATTCAGTCATCTTCTTTCATGTAGTTTTGAAACCAAACTATTCGTTCGTAAAAAGAAAGAGGGAGCTACAAAAGCCCCCTCATCCTAATTTAACACCTTCTAACCAAATTTTAAACAAAATATTTGTCCATTCGTCGTTTGTCACGCCCATCGTATTCGGTACGTCTACGAATGTGAAAAACACCGTTAAAATGGCCATGACCGGTATGTCTTGACGCAGTTTTTGTTCCTGTTGCGCGCGCGTCATAATGCGAAATAACTGCTGGCGTAACACATTATGCCCTTCTTTTACATACGCAATGTCCGCCTGTGTGTTTGCCGATTGCTCGCCCTTTACTTTCGAGATGACCGACAAAATTTGATGCAACTTTGACTCGTCGATGTACGCACGAAGCGTCGCATGCAGCGCCTCCATCACATCGGTTTCGTCAATGACTTCAATTTTTTTCAGTATGCGCTGCATCGCTCGTCGCACACATGCGGCGATGAGTTCCTCTTTGTTCGCATAATATTGATAAATGGTGCTACGTGCGCCGTTTACGTGCTCGGACAATAGCTTTAAATGAAATCCTTCGTAGCCATGTGTAATGAGCAGCTTTTCGGTCGCATCGAGCAGCTCTGTTTCTGTATATACGGCTTTACGCCCCATGTCTTTTTCACACCGTCACTTTTCTTATAAATTATTTCGAACGTGCCTCGGTCATTTGCTTCCAAACCGAGCCTTGTGCTTCCTCACCTTGCTCAATGCGGGCAATTGCCATGTTCACTTGTAGCTTCACTTCAAATTCCCCGTCGTCTGCTGCGTCACGCAACGCCGGTAACGCCGCTTCTGTGCCTGACTCAAATAAATACATCGCCGCACGCCAACGCACCAGCTTATTTTTATCGCCTAGTGCCTCAATCATCGCCGCCTCAAAGCCGCTAAAGCCTAAGTCGCTCATGCAGTCGCCTGCTGTACGACGCACCGCTGCGCTTTTATCTTGTAAGCCTTTGACTAAGTATGGAATGACCGCCTCGTCCTCAATCATGCCTAAATACACAACCGCTAAACGACGAATCGACGTTTGCTCATCTTGTAGCGCAACGGCCAGCACCGGTAAATCGTCAATTGTCGCTTCTACCATTTGGTCAAGCAACTGGAAACGTTCCTGCCATGGATCAACTTGAAATGCTTCAAGCGTGACTTGTTGACGTGTATGTTCAATCGCTTCTTTTTCAGTCGTCGCGTCCGTTACAAGCTCATCTAAGCGCATTTGTGGGTACGTCGCAATGATTTCGTCGGCAATTTGCGTGGCAACGTCCTCTTTGTCACCGTAACGCACGCCGTAGTCCACCCATTTACGTAAGAAGATGTAGTTATCATCCTCTTCTTTTGCAATCGCTGCATTAAAGCTTGCAATAAACGGTGCCGGTAATGCGATGCGGTGCTCACTTGCTGAATCAAACACCTTCACCTGTAGCGGAATACCTTTAAACATTTGCACATGGACGTATACTTCACCGTATGAATCAGTCGGTGCGTTTGCCGCTGCCTCCACTGCTGCTGCGTCCTCACCTAACGCGACACGCACTTGCGCTAAAATGCCTTCCCAATCGAATTTTGCGATGCGCTCAACCGCTAAAAAGTCCGCGACGTGGTATACCCCTTTTACGCCGTCAACTTGTAAAATGCGCTGAATTTGTTCAGGTGCGCCTTCTGCATTTTTCATCGTGTAGTTATGTGCCGTGCCAAACGCTAGCTCCTGGTCAATGACAACCTTCATCGTGTTTGGGCTTGGTGTTGGTTCAATTGTTAAAATGTTCATGTTTGTTCCTCCTAGCTGTTCACAATTTCGTCTAAATAGCTCCAACGTTCAATGTAATGCTCGTACTGGGCGTTTAACTCATCTAGCTTCGTCGTCAGCTCCTGTAAGCGCGTGAAGTCAGAGCCACATGTTGCAATGCCCGCTTCCGTCTCCTCAATTTGCTGCTCTGTACGCTCGATGTCGCTACTAATTGTTTCCCATTCTTTTTGCTCTTTGAAACTTAAACGCTTTTTCTCTGACTTTGGCTTTTCGCGCTTCACTGGCTCTGGCTTCACTTCTTTCGGTGCTTGCTCGCTCTTTTTCTTCTCTAAATAGTCCGAGTACACGTCAAGCGTTTCGTCCACGCCGCCTTGCCCATCTAAAATCCATAGCTTTTTCGCAATGCGGTCTAAGAAGAAGCGGTCATGTGAAATCGTTAAAATCACACCTGGGAAACTCTCAATAAAGTCCTCTAGCACACCGAGCGTTTCAATATCTAAATCGTTCGTCGGCTCGTCTAACAGTAAAACGTTTGGCTGCTCCATTAATAAACGTAGCAGGTGAAGACGCTTGCGCTCGCCACCTGATAATTTACTAATTGGCGTACCGTGCGCGTGCAGTGGGAATAAAAAGCGCTCAAGCATTTGTGCCGCACTGAAGCGCTCGCCTGTTGCGTCGGTAATATCGTTTGATGCTTCGCGAATGTATTCAATCATACGCGCATTTTCGTTCATCGGTGGGAGCTGCTGCTTAAAGTGAGCAAGCTTCACCGTCGTCCCTACAATGACCTCGCCCGCGTCTGGTGTTAATTCACCTGCAAGCATGTTTAGTAGCGTCGATTTGCCGTAGCCATTTGCGCCGATAATACCGATGCGGTCACCTTGCTGAAGTAAAAAGCTAAAGTTTTCAACGATGTTACGGTCACCAAAGCGCTTTGAAATGCCGTCTGACTCAATGACTTTGCGCCCTAACCGCGTCGTCGCTAAGTTCATTTCTAGCGACTCTTCTTTTCCACCGCGCTCCACTTGGCTATCAAGCTCATCAAAGCGCTGAATACGTGCCTTTTGCTTCGTCGTACGAGCTTTAGCACCGCGGCGAATCCATTTAAGCTCTGCACGGTAACGGTTGCGCATTTTCGCTTGCGTTGCGGCGTTCATTTCCTCACGAATAGCACGCGCCTCTAAATAGTCACCATAATTCCCCGTGTGACGGTATAGTGTTTGATCGGCAAGCTCATAAATATGCGTCGCCAGCTCATCTAAAAAGTAACGATCATGGGTAATGAAAATGACCGCGCCTTTTAAACGCATGACCATTTCTTGTAGCCACTGCGTCGATTCCACATCTAAATGGTTCGTCGGCTCGTCTAATAAATAAAGGTCAGCTGGCTCGATTAACGTTTTTGCGAGTGCGACACGTTTTTGCTGACCACCAGACATCGTTGTGACGATCTTTTCATAGTCGGTAACGCCAAGCTTCGTTAACGCCGTTTTGGCTAACGCGTTAATATCCCACGCTTCCTGCTCATCCATTTGTTGCTGCACGCGAAAAAGCGCTTGTTGTGTCGCTTCGTTTTCTGGGTCGTCCATCATGTTTTGCAGCGCTATTTCGTAGTCGCGGTTTAATTTAAGCAGCGGCGAGTTGCCTGAGAACACCGCTTGTAGCACCGTCTCACCTTGTGGAAAAATCGGGTCTTGCGGCAAGTAAGCAACGCTATATTTGTTTGGGCGCTCGTAGTCGTACACGTCCGCCTCTAGTTGGTCGGCTAAAATCGAAAGCAGCGTCGATTTCCCCGTGCCGTTAATGCCGATTAACCCCGCACGCTCCCCTTCGTAAATGGTAAATTGTAAATGCTGAAATAACGTTTTATCTCCAACTGTTTTCGTTACATCATTGACGATTAAATGACTCATGTGCATCCTTCTCTTTCTTTCGCAAATACATATTGCGATTAATCTGTTTAATGTGAAACCGTTATGTACTTTTTGGCTATGGATGTGGCGCTATTTGTACGTGGTTCTCGCTTCATTTTCATAGTGTATCATGAATAACGCGCTTTTACTTTTACGATAACAAAAAACGTCATGAAACAAAATGACCTTTGCTTCATGACGCACCTATTATTTTAGTAGCTTTTGTTGCTTCAGTGCTTCCGTTGCATTCGCATAGCCATTCCCGCGATAAAGTGGCTCACTATAAAAGCCTGCCACACCACTCGTCCAGTTCGTGCTGCTTTCACCGTTCGTACGCTCTTGCATGTACGCCGAAAATTGCTCGTTATATGCCTGTAAATGCGGCACAACGTTATGGTCATATGCGTTGTCAAAAATTTGTGCTTCCTGCGGTAAACGTGGCTTTAACGCTGGTGCTTCGTCTGGATAGCCGATGCATAAGCCGCTTACCGGATAAACGTATGGCGGTAAATCGAGCAGCTCAATGACTTCCTTCGGTGATTTGCGCACGCCACCGATTGCGACCGTCCCAAGCCCGAAGCTTTCTGCTGCAACAACCGCTGTGCCAAGTGCGATGCCGACGTCCGTTGCTCCAACAAGTAGTAAATCGATATTGCCCTCAACCGCAAATTCCGTCCCTTCTAGCTTTGCCGCTTCGCATGCGCGGTAAAAGTCTAAGCAAAAGACAAAAAACTCTGGTGCTTGTGCGACATATGCTTGATTACCGGCAAGCGCCGTTAATTTTTCACGTTTTTCTTTGTCCGTTACGCGAATGATCGTCATTTGCTGTCCGTTAATCCATGACGGTGCTTGCTGAACGGCTGATGTAATTGCTTCTAAAATAGACGGTGCAATCGCCTCGTCTTTGTAGCGGCGAATGGATGTGTGCTGCTGTAATTGTGTAATCGTTGTGTTCATATGAAAACCCCTTTTTCTCTTTACTATACCAAAAATAAAAAAGAGTAGAAACTGTTGCCTCTACTCTCCGTCGTCACTACTATCATCGCCGTCACTTCGATCATTACAGGCGTTCGTAAAGTCATACAAAATATCGTTGCTCACATCGCCGCCGTAAAGCGTTTCAGTATGATCTAAAACCGTTGCGCTAAACAGCTGTAACGCAAGCAATGTCACATCTGTTTGCGCTGAAAAGTTGACCGGCAATCGGCGCAGCTGCTGCTCAAGCTGTTCGTAATGCTCCATCGCCGCCCGCGCATCGTACTTCGTTGCGATAATCCACATATAGCTTTCGTAAATCGGGCGTAGTACTGTTGATTTTTGTAACTGTACTTTCAATGATTCTACGTTCGCTGCTGTTTGTGTTATGTCCGACGACAAAACGTATGCCATCACAGCGGTTATGTGCGCATTGGCCGGTGAAAACTGTCGCTCCATTAAAAACGTTTGCGTCGCGAGTATGTGCTGCTCTATATCGTGTAGCGGCTGTGGTACTTTGGCAAGCGCGGCTGCTTGATAGACGCACGGCTTCGCGTTATATGGTGTCAGCTGATGTAAAAAATGCAATACATTACGCAAGCGCTCCTCGTTGACGTATGGCTCACGCTCGTAATGAATCGCTGCTTGATATAACGACGCGTTATGTGCAAGCGGAAAATCACGCAGCTGTCGCACTTTCGTAAACACGTGATCGATGAGCTGTGTAATCGATGGCTCGACGTGGGCGCGTGCAATTAACGCATGGCAAATCGCATGGTCGTAGCGTGCCTTTGATAAAATATGGGTATATCGTTTAATTTGTCGTTTCGTTTCATCGTAAATTTGTGGCTCAAACATGCGTTTTTGAACGGTTAGGCGCATCGCCAAATCGACAACGTGCGCGTGCATATGCCATTTCGTGTATTCATTAATCGTCCGCACATTGTCATAAAATAGTGCAACGGTCGTCATGTGAACGCCTCCTTCTATACACGTTATACGTCCATCAAGACATAAAGTTTCATTATTTTCAGAAAAATCATTGACAAAACGATATGGACGACAAATAAAAAAAGCCATTTGACACATTGCTGCATCAAATGACTTGTCATTTATTAAAACAGTCCGACTGCTTTTCCTTCTTCGTTTACGCCCATGCGCAGTGCTGCTGGCTCTTTCGGTAAGCCTGGCATTGTCATAATGTCGCCTGTTAAGCAAACTAAGAAACCTGCACCAAGCTTCGGAATGACTTCGCGCACTGTAATCGTAAAGCCTGTTGGACGTCCTAAGCGCGTCGGGTCGTCCGTTAATGAATATTGCGATTTCGCCATACAGATTGGCAATACGTCCCAGCCGAATTGCTCGATTTGCGCAATTTGCTTTTTCGCTTTTTCTGTAAAGTGTACGCCGTCACCACCGTATACTTTTTGCACAATCGTCGTTACCTTTTGTTCGATTGATTGCTCAACGTCGTATAAATGTGCAAAGTTGTTGCCCGCTTCGATCACTTCAAGCACTTTTTCCGCTAACTCGATGCCGCCTTTACCGCCTTGCTCCCATACGTTCGTACGTGCAATGCGCACACCTTCTGACGCACACCAAGCTAAAATTGTCGCAAGTTCCGCTTCTGTATCGGTAATGAAGCGGTTCAGTGCAACGACTGGCTCCGCGCCGAATTGACGCACTGTATCAACGTGCTTCGCTAAGTTCGCAATGCCTGCTTGTAACGCTTCAACGTTTTCTTCTTTTAAATTATTTTTCGCTACGCCGCCGTGCATTTTAAGCGCACGTACAGTTGCAACGATTACGACTGCATCCGGCTTGAAACCACCTTGACGCGCTTTAATGTTCATGAATTTCTCCGCACCTAAGTCAGAGCCAAAGCCTGCTTCTGTTACGACGATGTCCGCTAGCTTACGTGCTGTTTGTGTTGCAACGATTGAGTTACAGCCGTGCGCGATGTTTGCGAACGGGCCGCCGTGAATGATCGCTGGCGTGCCTTCAATTGTTTGCACTAAGTTTGGCTTGAACGCATCTTTTAACAATAACGTTAATGCGCCTTCAACGCCTAAATCTTTCACAAATAACGGCTCGCGTGCAAAGTTGTAGCCAAATACGATGTTTGCAATGCGGGTTTGTAAATCATCTAAGCTCGTCGCTAAGCAGAAGATGGCCATAATTTCAGACGCGACTGTAATATCGAAGCCGTCCTCGCGCGGCATGCCTTGTACCGGACCACCTAAGCCGACGATAACGTTGCGCAGTGCGCGGTCATTTAAATCCATTACGCGCTTCCAAATGATGCGGCGCGGATCGATGTTTAACACGTTGCCCTGGTGAATATGGTTGTCGATAAATGCCGATAACGCGTTGTTCGCTGCTGTAATCGCATGTAAATCGCCTGTGAAATGTAAGTTAATGTCTTCCATCGGTAAAACTTGTGCGTAGCCGCCACCTGTTGCGCCACCTTTTACACCCATTACTGGACCAAGTGATGGCTCGCGCAGGGCAACCATTACATTTTTGTTTAATTGGTGGAATGCATCTGCTAAACCAACTGTTACCGTTGATTTCCCTTCTCCTGCTGGTGTTGGGCTAATCGCTGTTACAAGCACGACCTTGCCGTTTTTTGACGGTGCGTTTAATTTCGCAGTGTCGATTTTTGCTTTATAGCGTCCGTATGGCTCAAGTGCATCTTCATCGATTCCTGCTGCTTTTGCGATAGTAATAATCGGCTGCATCGTCGCATTAGCCGCGATTTCTAAATCTGATAATGGCGTTGAATGTGTCGTCATGAATTACCCTACTTTCAAAGTTATTACGTATCATTATAAGAATGAATTCTGAAAAAAGAAAGCCATAAACATGCACATTTTTCGTTAATTTGTTGACAATCGTTCGTTTTTTGATATATATTATATGTTGTATTACTGTAATTTTTTTCATATTTATACAGATTGACTGGAGGGGTACGATATGCGCCGAGGAAAAGTGAAATGGTTCAACAATGAAAAAGGGTACGGCTTCATTGAATGCGAAAATGGTGACGATGTGTTCGTTCACTTCACAGGAATTCAAGGTGAAGGATTCCGAACATTAGAAGAAAATCAAGCAGTTGAGTTCGAGGTATCCGAGGGGAACCGTGGCCCACAAGCGATCAACGTAGCGATTGTTTCATAAAACTAAACATAACGTGATGGATAAAGCAGCATTGCTTTTGCCATCGCGTTTTCTTTTTGTCATTTTTGGTTATATAACATAGTAGTACATGCAGGAAGGATGATGGCAATTGATTCGAAAAAGATGGCTACTATTACCGGCAGCTGTATTAGTACTTGCGGCATGCGGTGATAAAGAAGAAGTGACGAACGCACCTGATAGCGCACCGACTGAACAAGAAGGCAGCAACACGACTGTAACGACGTCTAGCGATGCACCTTTTAATTTTGCGAAATTTTCACTTGATATCGATTATGATGCGACGACGAGCGTTGAAGTGGATTATTCGAATGAATCCTCAGGCGTAGAAGCATCGTATAAAAACGACAAGACAAACGAAACATTAACAGGTAATACCGCGTATCATTATTTGGAGCCAATTTTTGAAGGCTTCTCGTTTAATGCCGCTTCTTCACAAGATGAGGTGATCGACGAGGTCATTCGCGCCTTTAATCTCGATACAAACTTTAACGAGCTTGATATGGACATTACGTTTGATAACGGCACAGAAGTAGAATATATGCGTCAAAAATAATCGATACAAAAAGGGGTGTACGAGCGTCAATTGACATTCGTACACCCCTTTCGTCGTTTATTTTGCAATATTCGGTGTTGGTGGTGCGTTGTACACGCGTGACTCTGCTGGTACAGAGTGCGTAAGCCATACGTTACCGCCAATCGTTGAGTTCGCACCAATCGTCGTGTTGCCACCTAAAATCGTCGCGCCTGCATAAATCACGACATGATCCTCGATGTTTGGATGACGTTTAATGCCTTTAATCGGGTTACCTTGTTCATCAAGCGGGAAGTTTTTCGCCCCGAGCGTTACGCCTTGGTAAATTTTTACGTGCGCGCCAATTGTACACGTTTCACCAATAACGACACCTGTTCCGTGGTCAATAAAGAAATAATCGCCAATCGTCGCACCAGGATGAATGTCGATGCCTGTTAGCGTATGCGAATATTCTGACATAATACGTGGGATGACTGGCACGCCTTCTTTGTATAGCTCATGCGCGATACGGTGAATAAGCACGGCTTGAATCGATGGATAGCTCAGTAAAATTTCCTCATGCGATGTCGTAGCAGGGTCACCGTTGTACGCTGCTTGTACGTCCGTTTGTAGCGTCGCACGAATTTGTGGGAATTTATTAATGAGTGCCATCACAACAGCGTCCGCTTTTTTCTCCGCATCCTTTGCACCGAGCTGCTTGTCCGCTGATAAATATACTTTGACGATTAAGTCACGTAAATCAAGTGCAGATGCGCGTAATTTATTTGCGATCATAACGTTTAAGCGCACTTCATCGCCTGAAACCGATTCACATACACACGGAAATAACGCAAAGCGAAAATCGTGTAAAATCGCATAAATTTTTTCCGCCCCTGTAAAACCAAGTGCATTTTCGACTTGGAAGTGCTTACTATGAATCGACTCTAAGCCGCTTGCGATGCTCGGCACTTCATTGTTTAACCAGTCATTTAAATTCATTTTCTCTCCATTCCCTCCGTAAATCGCTTTGAAATAACCTCATTTTACGATTATATGCGCACTCGGTCAAGCTACTATGTCAATTGATGAACTTGTCATTTACATTAAGCGAATGACGTGTTGCTGTGCATCGAGCCATTTCATGAGCACTTCGACAAACTTTTTCGTAGCAGGCGAGCTCGTTTTTTTCGTCACCAAGCCAATTTTACGGTAGCTGTCATTTTCAAGCGGCAGCATCACTAAGTTTTTTGTCATGTTTTTGTTTAGCACCAGCTCAGGTAACACGGTAATACCTAAATGATGTGACACCATCGACAAAATCCCCATCTCCTCATACAGCTTAAAGCGAATGTTCGGCTTCACGTTTGCCTCATTAAACAGTCGCTCAATATCATGATTGCCGTTGTATGAAATCATAATAAACGGATAGTTGGCGATATCCTCTAGTTTGACGTACGCTTCACTCGCCAATTCATGATGCTCCGGCACGATGCATAGCAAGCGGTCTTTCACAAGTGGCATAAAATCATACTGCCCGTGAATCGTATCATTTAAAAAGCCGCAATCAATTTGCCCGCTATAAAGCCATTGTTCAATCTCGTAATAATCGCCCTCAAACAGCTCAATCGCAATTTGCGGGTAATACTCCTCCATTAGCTGAATGATCGTCGGCATCCAGTTAGACGAAATGCTTGAAATGACGCCAATGCGTACTTTCCCTCGTGAAAAGCCTAAAATGTTCGCGGCCTCCTGTGCTAAGCTTTCCTGTGCGGCGAGTACTTTTCGTATTTCAACGAGCATCATTTCCCCTTCTGTCGTGAGCTTCACGCCGCCACGACCACGGTGAATGAGCGCAAAGCCAAACTCCTTCTCTAAGCTTGAAATGGCATGGCTAACGGCAGACTGTGTTAATCCAAGCTGCTCAGCCGCCTTCGTAAACGATTCCTCCTGTCCGACTTTATCTAAAATTTCGTATTTTACTAAGCTCAATGCACTCCACTCCTAACGCTTTATATGCATGAATTTTTTTCATGTAGTCTATTATAAACATTCGTTTTACTAATAACAATGCAGCACGTATAGTAATACTAGCAATTAGACAAATGTGTACTACAACACAGACTTACATAACAGAAAGACGCGGTGAATTACGTTGGGAAAGCAAGGAAAAGCAAATAGTTTACTTGTCATTGTGACAATGTTTTGGGGATTATCTTATACATTTATGGTGCTCGGGCTCGACTCAATGGGCATTTTTTCGCTCGTCGCACTACGCTGTGCAGTCGGCTTCGTCGTCGCAGCAGCCATTTTTCATAAAAAAATGCACATGACAAACATGCGCTCACTTAGCTACTCAGCGATTCAAGGTTTTTTATTATTCGTATTATTCGCAGCGAGCTTAATCGGGCTGCAAACGACCTCAGTGGCAAATGCCGGCTTCATCTTAAGCTTAACGGTCGTGCTTGTGCCATTATTTACAGCGGTGCTTGAGCGTACGTTACCTTCTCGTGCCGTATCAATCGCGATTGTTGCGACGTTAATTGGTATTTCGATTTTAACGATTCAGCCAGGCTTAGCATTTCATCAAGGCGACATTATCATTGCGCTTGCTGCGGTGGCATACGCCGTGTATTTAATTTTAAATAGTACGTTTGCACAAAAACAATCGGTTGAATCAATTCCGTATAGCGTGTATCAAATCGGCTTCGCGAGCTTATTTGCCTTCATTTGTATCCCAGTGTTTGGCGAAACATTTACACTGCCTGAAACGGCGAATGCATGGATTGCGGTGCTTGGGCTTGGACTCATTTGTACGGCATTTTGCTTTATCGGGCAAACGGTCGCGCAACAATACACATCTGCCACACATACAGGGCTTATTTTCTCACTAGAGCCAATCTTTGCAGCGATGTTTGCGGCGATTTTCCTAGCCGACCCGATTACAATGAAGCTTTTACTCGGTGGCAGCTTTATTTTAATCGGTAACCTCGTAGCGCAACTAGAACAGTTCCAGCAGCTGCGCATTATTAAAAAATCATCGTTACAAAAGGTGACGTCTTAATTTCAAAAACGAGCGCGGCGAATGTGCCACGCTCGTTTTTTCTTTCCAATCCCTTTAATACACGCTATTATAAATGATGGAGAATTTCACAAAAAGGAAGTGTCAACATGATTGGACGTAATGACCCGTGCCTATGTGGTAGCGGTAAAAAATATAAAAAATGCTGCGCTAAATCGAGTAACGTATCAGCAGAGCAATTATCAAAAAAAGAACTGAAGCAAGTAATCGACATGATGTTTGCGACGTACCCACAGGAGCATGACCACCGTGCGTTAATCGAGCATTTCCAAGAATGGGTTCCTGAGCTGCGTGAATCGCTTGAACCAGACTTCATTAACGCTGTATCGATTGATGATTTCTTCTTCCACCAGCGCGTCGATATTTGGCAAGGGCATCTCGATCAAATGACAAAGCTCATCAGCCGCCAAGCAACGCGAAATGTGCTACAAGCATGGCGCAATCCACATATGTTCGTCGGGCGCGTAACGAGCGTATCAGACGACTTTATTGAAGCGGCACACTTATTAACAGGGGAATCGGTATGCATTCGTCGTGAAAACAACAAGCCGATTCCAGTTGGCATGTTCGTATTCGCCTTTTTAATTGCGGATCGCACGTTACAGCCTGCACATTATATGGCAACTTCTACGTTAATTTTCATTACAGAGCAGTATGCAGACGTGTTTGCGGCGTATGCACGTGAATTTGCAAGCGACGATGCAGCATCTGTGTTTAAGGAGCATCATTTAACGTTTTGGATGCGTCTCGTTGAAGCAGGCTACCACGGCGAAGAATTTACCGAAAAAGAAGAAGCTGTTGTCAAAGCGCTCGAAAACTTTCTGCAAAAGCATGACCTACAAACAGATCAGCTCGTTGACGTCGTCGAAAACTTTTTAGTCGAAACACAGCCAAAAGCGCGTAAGATGGCAGCTATTTCAGCTGGTGCCGTACGCTTTGCACAGGAACATGGATTTTTTGGAAAGCGCGTCTTTACAATAAAGGAGCTAACCGAAAGCTTTGACATTTCGTCATCTTCTTTAACGAAGTACGCACAAGAGCTAGCCGCATATTATAAAGCACAATAATGAAAAGGCTGCCTGAAAAAATCGGGCAGCCTTTTACGTTAGTTATCACGTAACTTATTATATTTCGCCTTCAAATATGCCTCGATAAAATCAATGAAACGCTCGGTCGTTGGCGATAAATAACGCCCTTCGACAAGTGCTAAGCCAATATCGCGCTCACATCGCATATCGCTCACCGAAATTTTCGCTAAGTTGTATTGATCGAGCCCTTTAATGTTTGGCACTAAGCTCACCCCATGCCCTGCCCCGACAAAACCTGCAACCGTATGTACTTCCTCACCAGAAAAAATCACGTTTGGCGACACGTTTGCCTTTTGTAAAAAGTGATCGATAATTTTACGCAGGGAATTCCCTTTACGAATCGACACAAATGGCTCGCCCGCAATCTCATGTAGCGCAATGCTTTGTCGATGTGCTAAATGATGATGCTTTGGCACGATGACGAACAGCTCCTCGCTCCACAGCTTGCGCCAATTTACTTGCACCGTCGTCGATTGAATCGGCTGCGTTAAGCATAAATCGACTTCGCCCGCTTCAAGCTGACGAAGCAGTCGCAGTGACGTGCTTTGCGAAAACGTAAAATTTAAATGCGGAAAGATGCGACGTACTTCCGCCATCAACTCTGGCACAATTTCCATGCCAAGTGTATGAATGAAGCCGAGCGTCACTTCTCCATGCCCTGGTGACACGATATCTTGAATTTCCTGCTTCGCCTTATCCCATTCCTGCAAAATATGCTCCGCGTGCTTTAAAAGCATTTGCCCGTAGCGGTTCAGTACAATTGAGCGCCCTTGACGATCAAATAGCGGCGCACCGACTTCTTTTTCTAAATGAGCAATTGATTTACTGAGTGCAGGCTGTGACATATTTAATGTTTCGGCTGCTCGTGTCATGTGCTGCAAATGAGCGACAACGCGGAAATATTCTAGCTGATGTAGTTCCATACACTTTGCTCCATTCCTTCATAACTAAAAGTAATCAATTCGATAGAAACAATGAATTGTACTTATTGATTTACACTTCTATAATAAGCCTTAACATAAGGAAAATAAATACGATATGACAATCAATTCATCTTACAAATATAGATTACGTCAACTAAGGGAGTCCTGACTATGATTATTAAAGCACCACAGCCATTTACATTTGAGGCGTCTGATAGTAACCGTGCCGTTTTATTGTTGCATGGCTTTACGGGAAATACAAATGATGTTAAACGTTTAGGTCGCTATTTAAATCAACAAGGCTACACCGTACACGCACCGCTTTACAAAGGGCACGGTGTAGACCCTGAAACACTTATTCATACAGCACCAGAGGAATGGTGGCAGTCGGCAATTGAAGGCTACAAACATTTACGCAGCTTAGGCTATGAAAAAATTGCAGTCGGTGGCGTTTCACTCGGTGGTGTGTTTTCACTGCGTCTAGCTGAGGAGTTCGAAACGACTGGCGTACTGACAATGTCTGCTCCAGCGCTTGCGAAAAACCGCGACAGCTTAAATAAACGCATCGTTGACTATGCGATCAACTTTAAAAAGCTTCAAGGCACGTACAATCCAATCGCTGACGATGAAGCGATTTTAAGCGAGGAATACGACATGCCAGAGCTGACACGTTTACAGCACATCATTAACGACACAAGCGAGAAGCTAAGTATCATCGAGTCACCTGTTCATATTTTACGTGGCATGAAGGACGATGATTACTACTGTGAATCAGCAGATGTCATTTACTCAGGCGTCAAGTCGCGCATTAAATCGGTGAAAAGCTTCGTCAACACAGGGCATATTATGACGCTCGGTGCAGAGCGCGACCGCGTATACGAGGAAGTCCATTACTTTTTAGAAGGCTTAAGCTGGAACGATTAACGACTATCGCTACGCTCCGCCATCATCTATTGCAACATAATATGGCGAATTCATGACGATGAAAGCTATAACGCCACATTTTTTCGTAAAATGCAAGTCGTGTAACGCTTCATTAACAGGCTAAATGCACTACTATTAGAGGGAATGCGCTAAAAACCGCACACACCTATTTAAAAGCTACTTCACATGCATATATTAGTACAAAACGAGGAATTCTAATAACTTTAGGATTCCTCGTTTTTTTGAGTACTTGTCTTATCTATATATAGGCTCTTCTTGTTATCAATTTACTACACCAATAGAGCTATACTTGAGACTCCCACGGCTAAAGCCGCAAGCCCTTCATCTTGCGATGTACGGGTGGGATTCTTGAGTGATTTACCGTTCGCAATTCATTTCTGCTTTGAACAATCCTCAAGATTAGGGTATCTCATTACCCCTCCCTATCCA
>JAXJTE010000251.1:0-12460 GCA_036309765.1 Caryophanon sp.
AGTATGAACGTGTCCACAAACTCGGCAAGTGCCGAAGATGCGGGAATTCTTCACGCAACTTTTTAGAAGTCACCCCTTTAATTTTTGCCATCATATCCGCAGGGCTTAATGATGGTAGTGCGTTGAGAAACATATGCGTATAGTCTTTATCGCATTCAAGTGCGACAATTTCTATTTGCAATTCCTCACACACTTCATGTACTAACTCTTTAAAGCGGTATTCTACCTCTGCTTGAAGAAAAATCTTTCTTCTGTATCGAGGGCAGAACACAAAATGATAGTTCAATAATGATACCGTTGTGTTTGTTTTTCGATATTCGTTCATAAATCAATCGTATCAGTTTCACTAAAAAACTGCAACATATGATTAAAAAGAAAAACCTTCAAATACTTGAAGCAGCACTAACCTTCAGTTGACCATGGTACTCCGTATTTGACCTCACTATCATCCCACATCTAAAGGAGTGGGCTTTCTTGTTCGGAGAATCTGTAACTTAGCGCATCATACGCTTCACGCACCGCGATGACGTCCTCTACCTTCGCACCGTGTAACGCATTAATTTGTGCGACGACACGCTCAGCTTCTGAACGTTCAACAACCGTCTGAAACGTTTGTCGTACAGCAGGCTGTGCAAGCTTTGTCGTCTTCATCGTACCGTTTGCGTCATATTGCAACTCATCACCACGCACGCGCACATTTGTGACCGGCACCGCATCGACCGTCGTCAGCTGCTTCGTGTTCACATTGTACGCAGATAAAAAGCCGTTGTTCGATTCATTCGCAAAATAAATCGTGTCGCCATGCGCTGCTATATGCGCCGCACGCACTGTCGTTAAGCGCTGCTACTAAAAACATAGACAAATATCTACGTTTAGACAATTTCCTATTTCCATGAATCTCATTTCGCCACTTACTCGCTACTTTGATTGATATGATTCTCCATAGGCGTAAATTCCGATGTAGCCCACCGTACATATACAAGTTTTAGTTACGTTAAAACCTTGTATTCTTTTGCTTTCTCTAAGTTCAATGCAGCATTTTTATCTCGATCGATTACGAGACCACAGTTTTCACAATGATATGTTCGCTCTGCTAGAGATAAACGTTGCTTTTTATGCCCACAGCACGAACATAGCTTTGAACTAGGGTAAAAGAGATTTACTTGACGCAACTCAATTCCATATTCTTTACATTTTTGTAATAACCACAAAGTAAAATAATAGAAATTTTGTTCCGAAACTGCTTTGGCTAAATGTCTATTTTTCATCATACCTTTAACATTCAAATCCTCAATTGTAATAAACGATGGCTTGGCTTTCACAATCGTCGATACAACGGACTTTACATGCTCTTTTCGAATATTGGCAAGGCGTTGATGAATCTTCTGAATGTGTAGAATATTTTTGTTTATGTTCGCTCTTTTAGCAGCAGAGTTGTCACCTCTTTTCTTTAAAATTTCGTATTTGCGAGACAAAGAGCGTTGTTCTCGCGTTAATTTTTTCTTTAGCTTCTTTACTTCTTTTGTTTTATTAATATTTTTAGCTACAAAATCGTTACTACAAATAGCAAAATCCTTTAAGCCTAAATCAATCCCCAACCCCTTATTAGATAAGGAGGTAAGTGTAGTTTCTTTCGGAGGAATTTCACAAAGTACAGATACATAATATCTACCTGCTTTGAATGAAACCGTACCGCTTTTTACAACGGCATCGACTGGAATATAGCCATACTCTTTCAAGCGCATCCAGCCAATTGTAGGGATTTTAATGCGATGACGCTCTGCAATCCAATCTGTTTTATTGTTTTTAGGGAAATAGGCTTTTACAGACTGATTCTTCTTCTTTTTAAATTTTGGGTACTTTGCTAACCCTTTAAAAAAGTTCTTAAATGCCTTTTCTCCATTCATAATGGATTGTTTAACCGCTTTGCTGGATACTTCTTTTATCCAAAAATCTGTTTGTTTTGTGTGGGTGTTATTGAGCCACTTTGAAAAATCAAACCCACTTAAAAACGTACCGTCTTTTTCATATTGTTGCTTAACTTGTTGCAGATACAGATTGTATACGTAACGACACGTCCCGATTGTTTGATGTATTTTCTGTTTTTGGGTAGGGGTAGGGTGTATTTCAACAAAAAATGCCTTTTTCATTGTAAATCCTCATCCTCCCCTAGTGTTTTTTTATACTTTCGTAGCCCGTAAATACGGCAACTAAACACATGAATAATAGAAATCAAGTCTTGTGTTAATTCTTCTTGTGGAGAAAGTGTTTCGTTGTTCACAACGATTAGCTCTACACCATGTTTCTGTACAAAACGCTCAAACCACTCATATCCGAAACGTACAAAGCGATCTTTATGTGCAATAATAATACGTTGCACATTACGTTCCATCACATCATCAAGTAACTTATTCCATTTTTTACGCTTGTAATTTAAGCCGCTGCCTATATCAGAAACAACTTCATCTACAATCAGCCCTCTAGCGTTGGCAAAATCACGCAAAAATTGAATCTGATTTTCTAAATCATCTTTCTGTCCTGCGTTGGAAACTCTAGCATATATAATGGTACGCCCTACTTGATTTTCGGTTTGAATTCCCATATATGCCTCATATTGTGAGTGCAAATAATACCTTCTTCCTTTAGGGTTTCGGTGCGCGATTAATGTGCCTTCATTATCCCATCTTTGAAGTGTCTTAACTGACACATTCAACAACTGTGCAAATTCATTTGGTTTATATTGCTTCATAATTCAAATATTACTATACGTCCGCTATTTCGTCTACACTTGTCTACATTTAAGTACAAATATAGACAAAACAATATACTGTTTCTAACTCCTAAATACTATTTTTCAGTATCTTATTACAGAGCATGCATCGTCTCAACGTCTTTATTTGTACATATTTTGGCACTTTTTAAAAACGACATCATTTCGAGTTTTTTTATTGTTTGAATCATCATTTTCGCGCAAAACTAATGATACAAAACATATACAAACATAGTACACACATTTACAATTCTTCAATCATCTCACAATAAAAAAAACGGATTTGGCACACATTGACATGACCAAATCCGCAGTTTGTTATTTAATTGTTACTTCGTCTACAGACGGGTCTACGTATAAATCATCGACTACAACACCATTTGCCTCAGCGTATACTGCTGTCGCATTGCCAAATAAGCCATATACGTTACCAGAGCCTTTTAACGTAAAGCTACCTGTCGTCTCAACGTTTACGTTCGCAATATCACCTTGCATCGTTAACGTATCAACGTGAGCTGGTAAGTATAAATCTTGTAAATGACCGCCTTCTTGCACCGTAATAGATATTTCATTCGTCGCTGTTAATGATGTGACAAATGCATTGCGAGCAATTGTGACTTCTGTTACTGGTGCATCTAACAATAATTCTGTCTCTAATAACGCTGTAAATGTAATATTTAATTCACCGCTTGCTTTAATCGTCTCATATTCACCTAATCCAATTGTGTAAACTGAATTTGCTGGCGCATCCACAACAACTAAATCAAAGTAGTCATCAAAATCAACGACGTTTGCATATTGTGAGCGAATCGTAATCGGAATGAAGTTTGTGAACCAGTCACCGTCAATGACAACTGGTGCCGACGCTGTACCATTGTTCGTAATTTCGATCGCATTCAAATCTGTAATAATATCATCTTCAATTGATAGTGATACGATTGCACCATCAAGCATAGCAGATTCATTGAAAATTCGTGCTAACGATAAATCAACACCTAACTTCACCGTTTCATTGTTATAACGAATCGTTACCTCATTTGATGACGAGCTGACAACTTGAGCATTTTCAATATCCTCTAACTCAAATACATAAGTTGGTTCTTCCTCTTCCTCATCCGGAATTGTCGGTTCTTCCTCTTCCTCATCTGGAATTGTTGGTTCTTCCTCTTCCTCATCCGGAATTGTTGGTTCTTCCTCTTCCTCATCTGGTGGTGTTGTCTCACCTGTCGTTGGTGGCGTCGTTCCTCCTGTAGTCGGCGGCGTCGTTTCACCTGTCGTTGGTGGCGTCGTTCCTCCCGTACTTGGCGGTGTCGTTTCACCTGTAGTCGGCGGCGTCGTTTCACCTGTCGTTGGTGGCGTTGTTCCTCCCGTACTTGGCGGTGTCGTTACCGCTTCGTCCTCTTCATCAGGCACAGTTGGCTTTTCCTCGCCTCCGTTAGCTGTTTCTTGCTCCATTTTTTCAACTGTTTGTAATAGCTTTGCTAAAAACGATGCAAAATGCACACGCAATACCGCATTTTTCGGGTTGAACACTTCCACGTTCGAAATGCCTAGCGCATTAAAGAGCTGAACCGCTTCCTTCGCCTCCGCTTTAACAGCTGCTAAGTCTTTCACATTGCTCGTTAATCCTTTATCTTTCACATACTGCGCTAAGTTCGCATCTTTTGCTAAACGTGATAATACCAACACTAAGTTTTCACGCGTCAACATGCCCGCTGCGTTTAATTTGCCTTCACTGCCGACGAACACACCTTCATCGTACACAAGTGCTGCGTATTGCAGTAGCTCACGATCTTTCACCGCAAGTGGCACGTCGCTAAAGCGCGCTTTCGTCTCCCAGTTCGCTGGAATTTCCTTCCCTGTAGACTGTAAATAACGCCCAAGCATTTTCACTACTTGCCCGCGTGTAATTTCACGCGCTGGCGAAAACGTCGTTGCTGAAGTCCCTTTAACAATTTGCATATCTACTAAATAGTTGACTGCTTGCTGCGTCGTTTCATCGTATCTCGTAATATCTGTAAATGCTGTCGCTGCCTGTGCAGGTGCTGCGACAACGACAGCTGCTGCCGTTACAAATGGAATCATTTTTTTCATCGAAATACCCCTTTCTTCTACTTACTATATCGTGCAAAATAACTACTTTATAAGTCGTCATAAAAGAAAAACAACACTTGAGTGGAGTGCCCACTCGAGTGTTGTTTTATTAAATCAAATCAGTATTGTCACGATGCTATTATCCTTGTGCATCTGGATCTACTGGATCTGGCGTTGATGCTGTACCAGCGATTTTTACTTTTTCAGACTCGTCTTTTGCATACTCACGAGCTGTAATTGAAACTGGCTTGTCTTTTGTTGTACCTTTTGCTAATTTCACGACTAAAATGCCGTTTTTCGATGCTTTTGCAGTACCAAGCACTTTTGCATCTGTTCCTTCACCATCATATACAGTGTATGTTACGCCAGCTTGTGCATCAGCTACTGTTACTGTTGCGTCTTTCGTACCATTATCATCTACTGTGATGAAGTTTGTCTTGATTAAAGTCTTTTCTGTTTTCTTTTCAATTGCTTTTACGTCAATTGCTGTTGCTGCACTTGCATGCTCGTTGAATTTCGTAATTTTCACGTACACTTTGTCTCCAGCTTTGAAGTCATCTTTAAGTGTAACTACTAACTCACCAGATGTTTTTGCAGTTGCTTTTGCAATTGCTTTTGTATCAGTTTCCTTTTCAAATACTTCAACAATATCTTTTGCACCTAAGCCTTTGAATGTAACTGTATCTTTTAAGTCGATGTTGTTTGTGAATGTTACATCCGCTACAGTAACTGTTGATGTTTTTTCAATATCTACAGAGATTTCAAGTGGTGCAGTCTCTTTTTTATCTACTTGTTGTAATGTTACATAGTATTTTTCTGAAGCTGCAGCTTTTTCAGTTGTAAAGCCAGCTTTAATTTTCGCAACCGCATCTGCGCCATCTTTTGCTACTTTTACCGTAACTAATGGTTTTTTACCATCTGCTACTTTGCCGCCCGTAACATCCGCTTCTGCGTATACGTTAATAACATCGCCTTTCTTTAAAAGACCTGCGCCAGCTACCGTAATAACGTCTGCTTTTGTACCTACCGCATTCGTTGGTGTCACTTTACCATCTAATGCTACTGATGAATCAGCTGATGCTACTGCAATCGGTTTTACTACACTTTCCGCTTTGCCTTTTTCAACTGCTGACATGTAAACGCCATCTGTTTCGTAAGCTTCTAAGCCGCCTTTAATTTTGATTGATGCTTTACCAGTAGCGTCTGTTTTACCAGTTGCAATCGGTTTTTTACTAGCTGTTACTGTGAATACACCATTTGTATCAGTAATATCTGCTTTTTTATATACGTTAACTACCGCACCTGCTGGTAATTTTGATTCTACTACTTCGATTGTATCTTTTGTAGTACCACCAAGGTTGTTGATGCTAATAAGTGCTGTTACATCTTCTACTGATTGTGTTGGTGTCTTTTCTACTAAAACAGATGAGAATAAAGTGTTAATCGCATCTACTCGTGCTAATTTTGTATCTGTATCAGCATCGGCTCCTACTTCTGGTAGATTACCAACTTCTTCTAGGTAAACTACCCAAGATTCCGCTGTATAATCTTCTTCGTTAACTGCATTTAATCTTGTGTCCGCTTCTATTAACGCTTCTGTTGCTAAGTCTTCTGGTGATTTCTCTGTTTCTTCTGCTGGCTCAGTTTTTAATTGTGCGTCAAACCCAGTCACTGGCTCTGCTTTAACTTCAACAGCTTTCGCCTCGGTTGCTAATGATAACGCATTTGTTACTGTATAATAAACATTTTCTGTACCAACATGGTCTGCTGTGAAACCGTCTTTAAGTTTTACGATTGCTTCACCTGTTTTACCAGCTTTTGCAGTTCCTAATACAGTCGCTTTATCTTTTGCATAAACAGTAACTGTTGCGCCAATAGCGATACCAGTTACTTTTACTGTATC
The DNA here is from genome assembly GCA_036309765.1 of Caryophanon sp. Classification (GTDB taxonomy): domain Bacteria; phylum Bacillota; class Bacilli; order Bacillales_A; family Planococcaceae; genus Caryophanon. The sequence goes on from JAXJTE010000251.1 coordinate 6,768, forward strand.
TTTTTTACCTAATAAGTTTTCAGATGTTACTGTACCGAATTTATCTGTTTTTGTTTCTTCGGCAGTAGTGATTTCAATTGGTGCACTTTCATATTGACCATCTGATGTTACTGTTACTGCAAACTTTTGGTCTTTTGCAAATGCTTCTTTAAATGTTACCGTTACTGCACCTGATTTACTTACTTTTTGAATTTGAACTGGTGTTGCAGAAGCTTTTAATTCACCGGCCTCTAAATCCTCTGCTTTATAAAACTTCACTGTATCTTTCGCTTTTACGCCTGAAATTGTTACAGTATCTTTTGCTTTCTCACCTACGTTATTTACTGAATAAATACGATCAGCATTAAGCGCTTCTGAAATTGGTGCTAATTTGAACTCAACATTCCCAATTGCACTTTCTGTCTCTCCAGACTTCACTTTGAAGTATAATTTACCTTCTTTGCCCGCTTCCGGTGTGCCTGCAACACGTAATGAGTTTAAATCTTTTTTTGCGTCTAATTTAATAGTAGCTTCTGTTTTGCCTTTAGGTACTGTCACGTTTGCAAATTCAGTTGCTCCTGCTTCATCGCTATAAAATGTAACGATATCGCCTGCTTTTGCACCTGTAACTTTAATTGTATCTTTCCCCGCTGCTGCTGAGTCTGTTGCTTCAACAGTTACTGTTGGTGCTGTTGGTGCTGCTGGTGCTTCAGTTGGGATTGTGATTGTTACTGCTGCTGACTCAGTATCACCTGTTGTTACTTTATATGAATACGTCTTACCACTCTCTACATTGAATTGAACTTCAAGTGGTGTACCATCTACTGCTGCACCAGATGTTGCAATAGCATCTGCTGTATCTGATTCATAAATTTTTACAATGTCACCTTCTGTAAGTTCTGTTAGTGAAATCTTATATACACCATCTTCTGATACTTTTATAGCTGTTACAGGGTCTGCTGCACTCGCTGCTGGTACAACCGCTGTTGCTACTAATGCTGCTGCGATTGCTGTTGAATAAAACTTAGTCGTTTTCGATGTCATTATTCATCTACTCCTTTTATATGTGTTGTAAGAAATGCCATGAACATAACGCCCACTTTATGTAAGTGAAAGAATGATGTATCCATCCATTTCTCGAAAGTAGTCTTTATGTCACTCATTCACTATATCGGCACTGATAGAAATGTTTTAATGTTCAACATAATTTTTTCCCAAAATTTTAACTTATTTGCGTATATTTTTTCACTTATATAGCATAAAAACATTGATTCTATCGGCATTCTACGAAATTATTTCACTTTTGTAAATTTTAGTTTAATACTATTCAAAAACAGAAAAACAGCCTCTTCCTTGAACGAGAGAGGCTGTTTTTCCACTACTTTATATGATTAATTTGTCTCAATTAACCCGTACTTACCATCTTTACGCTTATACACGATGTTCGTACCGTTCGTTTCTGCTTCTGTGTAAATGTAGAAGTCATGACCAAGCATGTTCATTTGAAGAATCGCTTCCTCTGTGTCCATTGGCTTTAAGTCGAACTGCTTCGTGCGTACAATTGTGTATTCTTCTTCTGGTGCGTCCGCTGCTTGCGTTTCTTCCTCAAGCTGTGTTGCGAAGTATACGCCAACACCACCGTCACGCTCACGGAATTTGCGGTTTACTTTTGTTTTATGTTTACGAATTTGACGCTCTAATTTGTCAACGATTAAATCGATTGCCGCATACATGTCAGCGTTGCGCTCTTCTGCACGTAACGTTACGTTTTTCATCGGCACCGTTACTTCGATTTTCGTTTGTTTGTCACTATATACTTTTAAATTAACATTCGCTGTTGCGTTAATGTCAGTTGTGAAAAAACGTTCAATTTTTTCGATTTTTGTTTCTACGTATTCTCGGATTGCTGGAGTAACGTCTACGTTTTCTCCACGGATATTAAAGTTTAGCATAAGCATGAATCCTCCTTCGTTACGACTATACATACTAATTCGATGCAGCCTGTAACAATCCCTTCTCATTTCGAAAAAATTTTTAACAACTTTTTTCACAAGGCACGTTACGATCGGCGCTCACCGATTTTCAACTCTTTACGTCTGCGTGTTTTTAGCTCTGAAATAATTTTTTGTTCGTTTTCCTCTTGCGCATGGAAATATAGACCGTATAAAAAGCCTTCACCGCCACGTCGCTTCCAAACCAGCTCACCGTATGACTGAATCTCAAGTGTATCTAGACAATAAATGATAAAAAATTGAACATCCACTGTTAACTCGTCTTGAATATTATATGCTGTGGAAATTTTCATTCCTTTTGGGCTAATGTCCAAAATTTCAGCTGGGATGTATGATGCTTGTGGTTCAATCGGCTCGCCATTTTTCATTAACCGAAAAGCTGCTTTTACTGGTTGTTCAAATGTAAATCGAAATCCTTCGTTACGTTTAAAAATCACGTAATCACCACCTTATTAAACTGACACCACGTATATTATATACCTAACATCCATTCCATTAAAACACAAATAATCGCCAAAATCTTCTAATTCTCAATATTGAAGCAAAAAAAAGACTTAACTCAAAAAAATGAGTTAAGTCCGCACGCTTTTTACACTTCTACTTCGCTAGAACCTGAAAATTGTTGCTGGCGCGTAATTTTAATAACTTCTTTCCACGTATCGCGGAACTCCGTCACTAAACTTTCTACCTCTTCAATGATTGCAATGTCGTTTTTAAAATTCGCATCTGTTAAACGACGGCTCATGTAATCATATAACGGTAACATTTCATTTGAGATTTCAATCTCCATGTTTAACGTTGACATTAGCTCAAAAATAATCGCTTGCGCACGTTGAATATTGTAGTTACGCTCTTCAATATTTTGATCCTCGATTGCTTTTTTCGCCTTTGTTAAAAACTTTAAACAGCCGTTATATAACATTAACGTTAATTCTCCAGGTGACGCTGTTGTAACACTGTTTTGTTTGTATGCATTTGACGCATTCGATTGTGCTGACAAAAATACCACTCCTTTTAATGAAATCCTCACTCACAACTATAGTACTACAAATTTGTAAAAATTACGCTACTTTTTTTTATCGTAATACATGCCATCCATTACTTGCACGTTGCTGTAAGGATTTAAGTATTGCTGTTCGTTCTTTTTTGCATTTTGCACAGATTTTAAATCCTCTTTAATCATCTTTAACACATTTTGAAGACGCTCTTGAATGCCTTTATCTAGCTCCTGTAACGTCACATGCATTTTATTGCTTTCATCAAACACAAAGCCTACTGTCATTAACTCGTCTATCGCTGTTTGACGCTCCTCTAGCTTTTGATGAATCATTTTGATAAATTGATCGCGTTCTTCTACTTTTGGCGTATTACCTAAAAGCGCAAATAATTGAGCAGACACTTGCAACACTTGTTGTATTTGTTTCATTTATACCTCTACATTGTTTGACCTGAGAATAATGAGCTTGATTGTGCATTTCCTTTACTAATTGCTTGCTCCATTGCCGTGAATTGCTTCCAGTAACGTTGCTCAATATTTGCTAACTTTTCTTTCCAATGATCAATGCGATTATCTGCATCTCTAATTGAGCGTCCTATTTGGAATGATGGATTCGCTGCGTCAGCTCGACCTGCTTTTTTCTCAATTGATGCAATCGTACCTTTAATGTCTTCACGTAGCTTTTGTACAAGACCTGGTGTTTCTTTCGACGTATCAGAAAACGTTTTAAATACTTGGTCTGGATCTTTTTCAATCGCTGCACGTAATTTTTCTTCATCAATGATGAGTTTGCCTGCTTCAGATGTTTTATTCGATGTTGTAATACCCATCTCATATAACGTGTTAATGAAATTTTCACCCGCCGCGCGATCATCTTGCTTACCGCCACCATTGCTATACATCGTGCCACGCATTTTACTTAATACTGAGTTTAAAACCGAGTCACCACGTAAAACGCCTGACTTCGCTTTTTTCTCCCATTGTTCAATTTCCTTTTCATCCATATCCACTTTTTGCTCATCCGTTAAAGGTGTATAGTCGCGGTACTTTGGCTCTTTTACTTGCGCTGAGAACGATGCGATCATCCCATTATACGTTTCAACGAACTTTTTAATTTTATCAACCATGTTATCAGCATCTACTTTAGATGTTAATGAAATTGGTTGTGCATTATTGTTCGCGCTGTACGTATTGTTTAACGTTACATTAAATCCATCCAATTCAAACGTATTTGATGTACGTTCAATTTCTATACCGTTTACTGTAAGTTTCGCATTTTGACCGTTATTAATTAAGTTAGCACTTGTTCCTAAACCTAACGATTCAAAAACGTTTTGTCCCTCTTTAACATATGCGCTCGTGCATACTTTGCAGGTCACCAGCTCAGAATCGTCATTATCTGGATCTGACGGAACATTTATTTCTAAACTACCTACACCAGTAGCTTGAGTAGATATACCTAGCTTTCCTGATTGTTTATCATAAAATGCATTTAAACCCGCATCTTTAAATTTCGATAATACATTATCAATTGTATCTGTCGCACTTACTTCAAATTTTTTACTTTCCAATTTTCCATTTGATTGAAGAACAGCAATTTCAACTTGCTGTGTACCAGTAAATGACGGGTTTAATTGCTCCATTGTCATAGTAGAAGTATCTACATTTTTCCCGATATCACTAGATTTACTACCACTACGCGCAAGCTGATCTACCGAATCAATCGATAGTGATTGGTTATTCGCTGCTGTCGTTGGTACCGCACTCACTGCTGAGTTTGTTGAAACAACTGTCTTTTTGTTTAATGATGATGATAACGTCATGTCGTTGAATAAGAAGTCGTCGAACGCTTGTAATTTCGTGTTGACGTCACGGTATGCGTCACGTTGCCACTCATATTTTTGTTTATTTTGATACAGTTTATTTAATGGGGCTTTTTCTGCCTGCATTAATTTCTCTACAATACTGTCGATGTCCATGCCTGATGCTAGACCACCAATACGCATTACCATATTCAATTCCTCCTACAATTAAATTTTTTCGTCTACAACCATACCTGCTAGCTTCTTCATTTCATAAAATGCGTTTAATAAGCTTTCAGGTGGAATTTCTTTAATGACCTCTTCTGTCTCTGGATCAACGAGCTTCACATAATATTTGTCTAAGCCTTCGTGTAGCACGAACTTAGATGCCTTTTTTTCAACTTCTAAAAAGTCGTTGATTGCCGTAACAGCTTCTTGTAGCTTTTCCCCCATGCTCGCTTCAGCTTTACTCTCTTGCTTTTGTGAATTTTCATTGATGCTTACAGGTTTTGCCTCTTTAGCCGGCTCACTTTTTTCGACTTTTGTGTCTACCGCTTTAAACGACGAGACAGCAATCGGCTTCTCCATACTTTGCGGACTAATTCGCATCTTTAGTACCCTCCTTACTAAAATCTTTGGATTATAGTTAATATCGGTAGTATTTTCTTCATTTGTACTCAGCCATAAAAATTCCTTTTCTTCCTATGTCATTGTTCACAACAATAACAAGGCACGTCTATTACAATTTTATTAGCTTTTCCGATCACTAGCGTCGCGTAAATATTCACAAAATATTCTGTTTTCTTTATTTTAAGTTGAAGAAGAAAAACGAAGACACTTGAACAGAGGTAGTAAACATCCATTTTTTTACTATAACCTGTGACGAGTGCGACAGACGTGATC
>JAXJTE010000252.1:0-5940 GCA_036309765.1 Caryophanon sp.
AATGGTTAATGCATGTGTCTTTGCGAGATCATTTAACGTTGTCAATATATACCTTCCTTCCACCGCTTGTTGCTACATCGTATTTTCTATGATGAATGAAAAAATGAGTAACACGATGATGACGATCACTAAGCAGCTAATTAGCTTTTTAATTTTAGACGCAAAGAAATACCAGATGACGCCGACGAACGCCCCAACAAAGGCATCTTGCTCGATTAAACACGCAATGACTCCGAAGACAATCGACCATAGCATACTGCCACGATTTTTTTCTGCCACGTTGTACGTGCGCGGTGCAGGCTGCTCAGGAATCGATGCGGGCTTTGGCTGTTCATATGTGCGCTGTACGACCGGCTCAGAATCGTGAACGGGCGCAATGACACGCTTTTCATCACCGTAGTAGTCAACCTCGACTTGAAACATATTGCGACCGTTCGTCGTCCAACTGCGCGCAAATTCATATTCATTATCGTTTAAACGCTCAACTAATAGCGTGAAATATTTAAAGGCGTAATGGTCGTTGTACAGCTCTGCGCCGTTGTCAACTAAGCGCTGAAGTAAGCTCAGCTTTTGTCCACTGTCGATGATGTGCTCAAATGCTTGCTCTACTTGTCGAACGAGCGCATCTTTATCGTTGTTCATGCCCCAAAACAGCGCTTCAATGAAAATGACGATGTTTTGCATGCGCGGCTCAAGTGTACGCAGCGCTTTTTGAAATAGTTCGTCTACTTTTCGCTCCTCGTTGTTGCGGTAATAAAGCGTCACTAAATTCAATATGCGTTCATTGTCTAATGGCTGTTTATTGTGCTGCTGCTCCGCGTAATAAATCGCTTTTTCGTAGTTTGCTTGTCGGCTGTAGTAATACATCAGCTGCTCTTGTGTGCGGTCGCTTTGTCCGTGCAGCTGCGCAAGTTTTTGTGCATATTTTGTTTCAGCCGTCGCATCTTCTAGCTCATTAGCGATATGCATCGCACAAAGCAACACATATTCATCCTCACTGAAGCCATTTAGCATGAGCTGCTGCTGTATTTTTTTCGCCTCATAAAACGAGTCCTCATTCATATATTGCTCGAGCAGTGCGATGTTTTGTTTATACGCACCACCACTGCTCGTTTCTTTTATATATTGCACTCGCTTTTTTTCATCCATCAACGTTTTATACGCCTCGGTAATGAGCTGAAACTCTTCTGGAAACTTCTCGTTTGAATATTGGCGTAGCATTTTATTATATGCCACGCGAATATCACGCTCTGTTGTTTGTTCATCGATACCTAGTAGCTCAAAATAGTTGCTATTTTTATTTAATAACACGTCGTTCAATCCTTTTCCAAACTATACAAGTTGAATTAACAAGTCAGCTAACTGCGTTTCATACTGCTTCACTTGTTGTACGTTATTGTCTGCTAACGCTTGCTTTAAGCCGTTCACTAAGCTCGCTACACGCGCTTGCTGCTCAGGTAATAAATCTGGTAAAATGCGCTCCGCTCGCGTTAGCACCCCTTTTACTTCCACATATAAGTTCGATGCTTCCCAGTTTTGCTCGACGCGACGTGTTGCCTCTGCAATTTCTTGCTCTGACATTACCCCTGTTTGCGTATTCACCGATGAGCTAAATTTGCGCCCTGTCGATACGATCGTCGCTTCGACGTGTAACATCCCGTTAATGTCGTATGAGAACGTTACATCGACCGCTTCTTCTCCTTCAGGTGATGCTGGAATGCCTTTTACAACCATATCGTCCTTCGTTACACGTAGCTCTGGCTTCACGTGCTCACTCACACCGTCACCTTGATAAATACCTAAGTCCATTTGCGTTTGATTCTCACGAATTGTGTAGTAACGCTCTGTGTTCGAATATGGAATTGGCGAGTTCGCCGGAATAATTTCTGAGAAGAAGTCGTAAATGCGCTGTCCACCAATTTCGCGCATCGTATCAATCCCTAATGAATACGGACATACGTCAACAACCATTAAGCCGTCATCGTTGCTAATTTCGCCGCTTTTAATGCCACCTTGAATTGCTGCGCCAAGTGCAACCGCTTCGTCTGGGTTAATATCTGTGCGCGCCGGCTTGCCTAACAGCTGCTCAATTTTTTGCTGCACGTACGGTACGCGCGTCGAGCCACCAACGAGCAGCACGTCTGAAATGTCGCTCATTTGTAAATTTGCTTCTTCTAATGCACGTCTTACATGCTTTAACGATTTGTCGACAAGCGGCTGAATTAAACTATTGAACTCCTCGCGTGTAATACTCTCGCTCACTGAAACTGGCATGCCGTTTTTCATCGTAATGAACGGTAAGCTAAACTGCGCTGTCGTATTCGATGACAGCGTAATTTTTACGTTTTCTGCCTCCGTTTTAATGCGCGCATAACGTTGGTCGCGCTCCATTTGCGAGCCGCTATGTAACAGGTCAATGCCCTCTTTTTGCTTCACGCACTCATTTAACCATTCCACTAGCACGTTATCAAAGTCCATGCCGCCGAGCTTGTTATCACCTGTACTCGCCTTTACTTGCACGATGCCGTTAAACAGATCGACAATCGATACGTCAAACGTACCACCACCGAGGTCATACACTAAAATGTTCGCTTCGCTGTTCATGTTGTTAATGCCAAACGCAATTGCAGCAGCAGTCGGCTCGTTAATAACACGCTCGACCTTTAAGCCGGCTAAACGCCCTGCAATTTGCGTCGCCTTACGCTGTGCATCCGAAAAGTAGGCAGGCACCGTAATAATTGCTTCAGCTACTGAATACCCAAGCGCTGATTCAGCCGATTCCTTTAAATATTTTAAGTAGTATGATGAAATTTCTTCCGGTGTAAATTCGCGACCGCTGACAACGACTTTCTCACCAGAACCCATTAAGCGCTTTACTTCTAATACCGTTTCGTTCGGTGAGCCTGGATATGCATTTTTTGCGACGCGTCCGATTTGAATTTCGCCGTGCGGATTAATGCTGAAAATCGAAGGCGTTGTGCGATGCCCGTCTTTGTTGGCGATAATTTCTGCCACGCCATTTTTTAAATACGCTACCGCTGAGTTTGTTGTTCCTAAGTCAATCCCGATAATTGTCATATTGATTCCTCCACTAATAAACTGTAATTACTTTTGCTTCGCGCATTACTTTTTCCGTTGAACGATACATAAAGCCACGCTGTACTTGCTGATACACCTCAAACTTTTGCAAGTCCGGCACTTGATTTTGCGGAATCGTCCCAATACTAATCATATATTTGCCGTCTAGCAGCATATTTTTTACGTTAATTTGCGCTAAGTCATAATGCTCAATCGTGTCAAGTAAGCTCGTACACACTTCATCTAACATATCTGCCCACATGCTGCCGTGTGTCGCATTTTGCTTCGACGACATCACCATTAAATCAAGCGCATCGAGCACGCTTACATACAAACGCACCATATCGTCAAATCCGCGCTGCAACATTTCCTGCTCGCGCGACGTATCCCATCGGAAATCTTCGTATTCAACTTGTGCAATTTCTTGGAACATGCGCGTAAAAATAACAACATCCTCTACATGAATGACCTCTGACTTTAATCGCTGCACGAGCGACACATAAAGCTCTTCGTATTCCGCGCTCGCATATTGCGAAATGAACGCATTTAACGGCTCTAAATGCTCAATTTCCTCACCAAACGTTTGCTTAAAACTATCGGCTAACGTAACCGCTTCATCCGCTTGCTCAAATAAGAAATCAATTTCTGGTGTCATCTTTCGAATGTTATCCATGCTTTGCTTAAATGATGCATGCCATTGCGGCGCCCCTTCTACATGACTGTTCGCCTCTAAATTTTTCAAAATATTTTGAATACAAAAAACAAACTGACGGCATATAATGTAACTACAACGATGATATATTTTCGCCACCGATTCGACTACGTTCGGAAAAGCTACTGGCAATTCAACTGCCTGCTCCATCATTGGCGCTTCTACTTCTAAAACCGCCTCTTCCTCTACATGTAGCTGCTGTTGTTCGCTTACTTGCGCTTCTACATGTAGCGATTGCACTTGAATCGGTTCTTCGACATCGACAATTGGTTGCGCTATAGCATCTTCGCTTTCGTCGTGTGTTGCTTGTTGCGGCACGTCTGCATCTTCTACTGTGTCAGCTTGTAATAACGCCACCTCTTCATGCTCCTGTGCTGCTGTAATTTCCTTTTGCTCAATCATACAGGGCTGTTTGCTCATAGTGCATTGCTCGCTTTTTAGCAATGCGCAATTTCCTTCATTCGTCAATCTCTCCCCATCTCCCTCTCAAACAATTTTCTGTTACGGATTTTTTCGATAATAGACCTAAAAATATAAAATGACGACATAGCTTACATTTAATTAGTTCTACGTACCTAAAAAATAAATATACATTTTCTTGTATTCTATCATTTATTTCCAAAATTCGAAACATATTTATACAATCCTGTAGCAAGTTTCTTATCTTTTCACAAAATTCACGGTTCATCACCACAAGCTGAAGTTGACGGATAAAGATTGCTTGAAACAAGAGGCGGACTCCTGCGGGAAAAGAGACTACAGGCTCAAGGAAGGCAGTAAGCGCCACGTCCATGTGGCATTGCCTTCAGAAATAAGATCGTGTTAGCCCCCATGCCCGCGGAAAACATGCCTCGGCGTGAAAAGCAACTCAACATTATGGTGAAGAGCCTTAAAAAAGCTGACGCGTAAAAAATGTTTTGCCAACTATTTTTCATGATGCGCTCGACGTTGCGAAAGCTCAAAGCGCATAAAAAAAGTGCTAGCAGGAACTCACCCGCCAACACTTTTTTCATTACACATTTACTTTTTCGATAAACGCCGCTTCTGTGTTCGCGCGCACGTCCTCGATCGTATGCCCATTTAGCACTTCAATGAGTACCATACCTTCGTCGGTAAAGTCAAACACTGCCATATCGGTAATGAGACGATCGACAACGCCTTGACCAGTAAGCGGCAGCGTGCACGTTTGTTTCACTTTCGATTCACCGTGCTTGCTCACATGCTCCATAATGACAACGACCTTTTTCGCACCGTGCACTAAGTCCATCGCACCGCCCATGCCCTTCACCATTTTACCTGGAATCATCCAGTTCGCAAGGTCGCCTGTTTCCGACACTTCCATACCGCCTAAAATAGCTAAGTCGATATGCCCGCCGCGAATCATCGCAAAACTTGTCGCACTGTCAAAAAACGAAGCGCCGCGTGCAGCCGTTACCGTTTCTTTGCCTGCATTAATTAAATCCGCATCTACCTCATCATTCGTCGGGTATGGTCCGATGCCAAGAAGCCCATTTTCCGATTGCAGCATAACGTCCATGTCGCTCGGAATCGCATCGGCAATAAGTGTTGGCATGCCGATTCCTAAATTGACGTACATACCGTCACTCACTTCCTGTACGGCGCGGGCGATAATTGTTTGTCGTGACATGTGCTACCCCTCCCTCACTGTTAAGCGTTCGATTGCTTTATTTGTATGCGTTGTGACGATGACGCGCTGTACGTACACACTCGGCACGTGAATCGCATCTGGGTCGAGCTCGCCGACTTCGACAAGCTCCTCAACCTCGGCGATTGTCACGCGCCCAGCTGTTGCCGCGAGTGGATTAAAGTTGCGCGCTGTTTTGCGGAACAATAAGTTGCCGGCGCGGTCTGCCTTCCAAGCTTTTACGAGCGCAAAGTCACCAGTAATGGCGCGCTCTTGAATGTACGTTTTGCCGTCAAACTCCGCAGTGGGCTTTCCGTCTGCGATTGGTGTGCCGACGCCCGTTGCTGTGTAAAATGCCGGAATGCCTGCCCCGCCTGCTCGAATGCGCTCGGCTAATGTGCCTTGTGGAACGAGCTCGACGTCAATTTCGCCGCTTAAAAATTGCTGCTCGAACAATTTGTTTTCACCGACGTATGACGCTTGCACTTTTTGCACTTGCTTGTTG
>JAXJTE010000253.1:0-2108 GCA_036309765.1 Caryophanon sp.
CTATATAGCATGTTAATTAGCCCGTGAATTGGCAGGAACATATTGCAGTTACTCGTCGCTAATAATGTACTAGAGCTCGTTGGCGAAGACGATTGCTTTCCTCAAGGAGTATTGCCGCCTGCTACTTATCATTGTAAAGTCGCATTTATTTCTGTTTCGCTGCTAAAGTAACCAATATAGCTCTATACTCGCTAATCAACAGATCGATTATATATACACCTTCTCGCTTCATTTTTCCGAAAGAAAGTTTTGAAGAAGTTGAAAAATCATGTTATTCTTATTACTAGGAAATTTATCCTTATATAAACTTCATTAATAGCTATTTTCTCACACAAAAACTTTTTTCTACTTTAAATTTTATTAATTATTAAGTTGTTATATACTACAAAAATTAACATTAATAGTATTTTAAAGGGGTTTTTAGCATTACATATTGGCATTGTATACGTATTTTGATAACAATTGTAGGAGGACTTTTATGTTTTTTAAAAAAAACGAAGATTCACAGTTTACACAACAACTTATCACACAAGCAGAAAATATTGCAGCGGGTAAAAAACGTTATTTTGATTCATTTGAAGAAGGTGAACGTGACGTCGCAAAGCCACTAAATGCCATCATTGAACAGTATGAAAACAAACTGCAACGTTTAGAACATAAAATTGAACTCATTTGTCGCCTCGGTAAAATTGGATTTTACGAAGCAAACGTAGCAAATGGTGATTTTTATGATCAAAATACACAGTTTGAATGGAATGAAACGATGCGTAATTTGACAGGGTTATCAGAATCTGAACTGCCCAATGATCCAATGTGTAACATTACACATTTGCATCCAGATGATAAGCCACGCATTCAACAAGCGTATCAAGACTTCCTCGATAAAAAGAATGCGAATGCCAATGAGTCGTTTAACGTACATGAGCGTTTCCGTGTAAAAGGGCATGACACATATCGTTGGTTCCATGTTTTCTCAAACGGTATTTACGATCACAATAATACGCTGCAACAAGCTCTCGGAATTTTTATTGATATCGATGAACAAAAAACTCGTGAGCAGCAACTATTTGAAGTGGCAACGAAAAATGAGCTAATCACAAGTGTCATGAATGAAGGCTCTTGGGGTATTCACGTCGTCAATGGCGATCCGCATGACCCTGCAAGTGAATTTTGGTTTTCTACACAATTTATCGAAATGCTTGGCTATCGTGAATCTGATCGTGCATCACTACCTGGCAATTTGCTCGGTGCGTCGCTGCATCCAGAAGATGTCGAGTTTGCAACAGAAGTGTTTACAAATTTTTTAAATCCAACACATCCTCTACAAGTACACGATATCGAATACCGTTTACGTCATAAAAATGGTCATTACGTTTGGGTACGTTCAAAGGCGCAAGTACGACTTTCTACTGAAGGTGTATTTACACATTTAGGTGGAGTTATTCAAAATATTACGTTACAAAAAGAGAAACAACAACAGACCAATCGCATTACAGAAGAAATTGAAGGGCTATCTGAAGCTATTCATAACGTTACACATACAGTGGAAGAACTTGCCGCACAATCACGCGAGCTCGAACATGCACAGCAGCAATCCGTTACAGCTGCTTCATCTGCAAAAGAAAGCGCGAACGAAACACAAGCTGTCTCAACGCTTATTCGCACAATCGCAGACCAAACGAACTTGCTCGGCTTAAATGCAGCAATTGAAGCAGCACGCGCAGGCGAACATGGCAAAGGCTTTAGCGTCGTTGCAGATGAAGTACGTAAGCTGGCGATGCATAGTGCTAATGCGACAGGCAATATCGGCACGAGCCTTGAGATGATGAAAGATTTAATTGAAACGATTTTAGTACATATGGACAATATGAACACATTAACGATGAAACAAGCAACACTCGCATCGAACGTCAGTGAATCGGTCGAAGCCATTAATGAACGTAGTAGCAATTTAAAACGAATTGCAACATCAACATCAATTTCTTAAATGACATTGATATTGACGTCAAATAAAATGTAAAGCGTTTTGACCGACATAGTTGAAACATAAAAAAATGCATCATCGTAAATGAATGTTACTTGAAACGACAGGCGGACTTCAGCTGCGA